>JBJTMA010000139.1:0-3089 GCA_046063295.1 Novosphingobium sp. | reverse complement strand
GTCAACAACCCGCTGTTCGCAGCCGGTGGCGTCCTGATGGAAAAGCGCGATCGTCTCTCGTGGGCGATCCTGCAGCAGGTTGCGGGTGAATATCGCGGCGAGTTCCTCGATAACCGCCTGGTCGTGAACCTCGGCGTGCGTGCACCGTTCTTTAAGCGCAACCTCACGAACTACTGCTTCACCACCTCGGCAGGCGGTTTCGTCGATTGCTTCGGGCAGAACGCGGCGTTGAACTCGGCTTATGCCGGGTATAACCCCTATTCGTTCAACTCGACCACCAATGTGGTGACCGGTGTGTCGGGTCCGCAGCAGCGCGTGTTCAACTACAACCGCGTGCTGCCGAACATCGGCTTGGTCTATCACGTCGGCGGCGACGTTTCGTTCTTCGCCAACTACTCGAAGGGCCTCTCGGTTCCGGGTACGGACAGCCTCTACAACGCCTTCTATTACCCGGTCGGCACTTCGCAGGCCACTCCGGCACCTGAAACCACCGATAACTTCGATGGCGGCCTGCGCTATCGCTCGGGCCGGGTGCAGGGCGAATTCTCGGTGTTCTTCAACCAGTTCCACAACCGGCTGGCGACTGCTTACGATCCGGAGCTGGACCAGAACGTGTTCCGCAACCTGGGTAATGTGAAGAAGTACGGTCTGGATGGCTATCTGGCTTTCCAACCCGACGAGCACCTCGACCTCTACGTTTCGGCAAGCTGGCTGAACTCGGAAATCCAGGATGACATCGAAGTCGGCAAGAACGGCGACGGCAGCATCATCTTTGCTCCGACGGCGGGCAAGCATGAATCGGGCGCGCCGCTCTACACCGTCGGCATCGGTGTGCGCGGCCACTTCGGTCCGGTCGACATCGGGTTCAACGCCAAGCGTACCGGCGAACGCTATGTCTACGACACCAACCTGCCGACCTTTACCGGCACTTACGTTCCCGCCGGGGCCAAGGCTTGCACCACGGCGACCCCACCGGTTTGCACTACGGCGATTGCGCCGTCGGCAAGCCAGATCGCCAACACCGCGCAGATCTATCCGGATAAGGCTCCGGCCTACTGGCTGGTCAACCTCGACGCACGGCTCAAGCTGGGCTGGATGGGTCTCAATGACGACACCTACCTGCAGCTCAACGTCTACAACCTGTTCGACCAGTTCTATGTCGGCGGGTTCGGCGGCGCGCTGATCCAGTCGAACACCTTCAGCCGCACCACCGGGCTTGCCAGCTATGGTAACCCGAACTTCGTCCAGATCGGCGCTCCGCGCACGGTCAGCGGTACGCTGGTGCTGAAGTTCTGATCATTCGGAACTGACGATTGATGGGGAAAGGGGCGCCTCGGCGCCCCTTTCTTTTTGCGCTCTATTCGTAAACGCAGGCGTCCATCGCGCCATCACGAACGACCCCGCTTCGTGCCGCGATCACATTGCCGTGACGGCGGGTGAAGCCTGAAGGATCGGCAACCTCGCGCCGTTTCGGAGCAGGCAAGGCGGCCGCGATGCGTGCCGCTTCCACCTGGCCCAAGTGCGCGGCCGAATGGCGGAAGTATCGCTGGGCGCCCGCTTCGACGCCATAAGTGCCGACCCCGGTTTCGGCGACGTTGAGGTAGACCTCCATGATCCGCCGCTTGCCCCAGATATTTTCGATCAGGAAGGTGAACCACACTTCCAGGCCCTTGCGCGCGTAGCGGGTCCAGCCGGTTCCCTGCCACAGGAACACGTTCTTCGCTGTCTGCTGGCTGATGGTAGACCCGCCGCGCAGGCGGCTGGAATTGGCGTTGCGCTGCATCGCCTTCTCGATCGCATCGGCATCGAAGCCATTGTGGCTGCAGAACTTTGCGTCCTCACCGGCGATCACCGCATCGACCATCGTGCGGTCGATTCGGCTGAGCGGGGTCCAGTCTTTCTCGAAGCCGTTGCGATCGAGCACCATGGTCAGCGTGACCGGCACCGGCACCCATTTATAGAGCAGCGTCATCCCCACGCTGATCACCACGAACCACAGCACCACGCGGCTGATCCACCAGGTGACGTTATAGAGGAAGCTGCGCGGGGCGCGGGGGCGGGTGGGACGCAGAAAGCGAAGCATCGCCGCCGATGTTTAATGCGCTGCGCTGGCTCTGCAAGCGCGCGGATGCTAGGATGCGGTATGCGGCGCTCGCTCTGGGCATGTCCCCTGCTCTTCATCGCGTCCCCGGCAGCGGCCCAGGACGCCCAGTTCTGCGCAGATCGTCCGGGCCTGGGCACACCCGCCTGCACCATGCCGCCAGGGCAGGTCATGATCGAACTTGGTCTCGCAAGCTGGGATCATTCTGCCGATCAGAGCTTTGTCGAAGACGATCTTGGTTTCGGCCAGACCCTCATCCGCGTCGGGTTGGGTGATCGAACCGAGGTCGAACTCGGGTTCGGCGGTTACGGCACCGTGCGCAGCCGAGACCGGCAAGCCGGAACGATTTCGCAGCATAGCGGATTGGGCGATACAACCGTGGCGATCCGCCGCAGTCTTTCGGGTCCGGGCGGACCGCTTGCGCTCCATGTCTTTGCAACGTTGCCCACGGCCAGCTCCAGTATCGGGGCTGGTGATTGGGATGCCGGCGCCTTGTTGCCCTTCAGTCTCGATCTTCCTGCCGGGTTTGAACTCGATCTGACACCCGAAATCGACGCGGCAGTTAACGCTGGCGGAAAGGGGCGGCATCTGGCGTGGGGCGGGGTAACCGGATTGGGGCATTCCCTTGGCAGAAATCTGTCGGTTGAAGCCGAGATCGGCGTTTGGCAGGATAACGATCCTTCGGGGCACGTAACCGACGCACGGGCGTCAGTTTCGCTGGCTTGGCAGGCCAGCAAGAATTGGCAGCTCGATCTTGAAGGCGATGCCGGGCTGTCCGCGGCGGCACCGCGACATTCTCTGCTGGTGGGCCTGGCGCGTCGCTTTTGACTTTCGGCCAACGAAAAGGGGGGCGGATTTCTCCGGCCCCCCGATCGTGTTTGGCGTGTGAGCCGTGAGGCTTACATGCCCGAACCTGGGCCATAGGTGATTTCCACCCGGCGGTTCTGGAGTTCGCGCACGCCGTCGGCGGTCGGCACGCGGTTGTTGC
>JBJTMA010000138.1:0-10170 GCA_046063295.1 Novosphingobium sp. | reverse complement strand
GGCGGCTGGCATTCCCAAATTCGGGCTGGCGATCGACTGGGGCTGGTTCCGCTGGTTTGAAAAGCCGATCTTCTGGCTGCTGAAAACGCTGTTCGGGATGGTCGGCCACTTTGGCGTGGCAATCATGCTGCTTACCATCGTTGTGCGCGGGCTGATGTTCCCCATCGCGCAGCGCCAGTTCGCCAGCATGGCGGCGATGAAGGCGATCCAGCCGAAGATGAAGGCGCTGCAGGAACGCTACAAGGATGACAAGGCCAAGCAGCAGGAAGCCGTGATGGCGCTGTATAAGGCCGCAGGGGTCAACCCGCTGGCGGGCTGCCTGCCGATCTTCCTGCAGATCCCGGTGTTCTTCGCGCTGTACAAGGTGCTGACCCTGGCGGTGGAAATGCGCCACCAGCCGTTCGTGCTGTGGATCAAGGACCTTTCCGCGCCCGATCCGGCGCATGTGCTCAACCTGTTCGGACTGTTGGACTTCACGCCCCCGGGTTTCCTTGCAATCGGCGTGCTGGCACTGCTGCTGGGCGTTTCGATGTACTTCCAGTTCAAACTGAACCCGGCGCAGATGGACCCCGCGCAGCAGCAGGTCTTTGCCTTCATGCCGTGGATCATGATGTTCGTGATGGCTCCGTTCGCGGCGGGGCTGCTGATCTACTGGATCACCTCGAACTTCCTGACCATCGCGCAGCAGGCTTACCTTTATTCGAAGCACCCACAGCTCAAGGCGCAGGCGGCCAAGGCGAACGGTGGCTGAGGACGCTCTTGATGGCGAGGACCTGACCGAACCCGCGCGCCGACTGTTCGCGGGGCGGGTCGAATTCCTCAAGAGCGCGCCGTCGCTCAAGTTCCTGCCCGAGGCGACGGTGCCCGAGCTGGCTTTCGCGGGCCGCTCGAATGTCGGCAAGAGCTCGCTGCTCAACGCCCTGACCGGACGCAAGAGCATTGCCCGTGCCTCGGTCACCCCGGGCCGCACGCAGGAATTGAATTTCTTCGAGGTCGGCGATCCAGCGGTGCTGCGGCTGGTCGATATGCCCGGCTACGGCTACGCCAAGGCCCCGCCACGCGTGGTCAAGGAATGGCAGCGCGTTGTGCGCGATTACCTGCGCGGCCGGGTGGTGCTCAAGCGCACGCTGGTGCTGATCGACAGCCGCCACGGGGTGAAGGACGTCGACCGCGAAATGATGGCGATGCTCGACGAAGCCGCGGCCAGCTACCGCGTGGTGCTGACCAAGGCCGACAAGATCAAGGCCAGCGACCTTGCCGATGTGCTCACCGCAACCCAGATAGAAGCGCGCAAGCATTCGGCGGCCTTCCCGGTGGTGCACGTCACCTCAAGCGAAAAGGGCATGGGCATCGCCGAACTGCGCGCCGCGGTGCTTGGAGACGCCGCGACCTGACTAAGGAAACGCCGCATGACAATCACCGCCGCCGGAACCGCCAAGCTGGGGCCTTACACAGTCAATCGCATGGGCTACGGCGCGATGCAGCTCGCCGGACCCGGCGTGTTCGGCCCGCCGCGCGATCATGACGAAGCGGTCGCCGTGCTGCGCCAGGCCGTGGCCGCCGGGGTCAACCACATCGACACCAGCGATTATTACGGCCCCTATGTGGTCAACCAGATTATCAAAGAAGCGCTGCATCCCTATCCGGAGGACCTGGTGCTGGTCTCCAAGCTCGGCGGCAAGCGCGGGCCCAAGGCCGAATGGCTCGGTGCCTTCTCGCCCGACGAGCTGCGCGCCGGGACCGAAAGCAATCTCAAGCACCTCGGCATCGAGCAGATCCCGGTGGTCAACATGCGCTCGATGCACGGCATCCACGCGCCCGCCGAGGGCTCGCTAGAGGTTCAGCTCGAAGCGCTCGCCAAATTGCAGCTGGAAGGCCTGATCGGTCACATCGGCCTCAGCAACGTGACCCGCAAGCAGATCGAGGACGGCCGCCGGATCGTCGATGTCGTTTGCGTCCAGAACGCCTACAACCTCGCCAACCGCGCCGACGACGACCTGATCGACTGGCTGGCCGGGGAAGGCATCGCTTACGTGCCGTTTTTCCCCTTGGGCGGGTTCAGCCCGCTGCAGAGCGCCGAACTCGACGCGGTCGCCGCCGATCTCGGCGCCAGCCCGATGCAGGTCGCGCTCGCCTGGCTGCTCCAGCGCTCGCCCAACCTGCTGCTGATCCCCGGCACCTCGTCGCGCGGGCATCTGCACGAGAATCTGGCGGCGGCGGATCTGGTGCTGGGTGAAGACTCATTGGCGAGGCTGAATGCGATCGCCGGATAGTTGCAATGAGCTTCGGAAATTGGCTTCGAACGTTTCGTTCTCCAAAGACGGCACCCACGGGTGATGCATCTCAGACAACCTCCGAAGCATTCGTTATCGGTAGGCAGATGGCGCAGGCAAGGGCGACCCAGCAACGTCACGATGCGGCGCGCCCGACGCAAATCTCTCCTCTGGCAGACGCACATTATTCGAACGAGGAATGTCGGCTCTGGCGTTGGGTAGATGCCGGACTTGACCAACGTATCACCTCGATGGTTGCCGAGTTTGCCGGACTCGACGAGGGCGAGCGCAATGCGCTGCGCGACAGTCTTTCGATGGACGATTTCTACACGATTTTGACCTTCGTCAGGCGCTGCGCGCTAACTACTCTCCGTAGCGGCAAGGATGATCGGATCGAGCCGGCGTTCAATGCGCTGGCGATGATCGCTCTCGACCGGATCGACTGGCGGGATCTCTTGGTGGCGAGCAGACTGGCGATCTACGCGTGCCAGCGCGTGAATGCATCGGGCGCCGAACGCATCGCCCAAGCAGCGCGCTTGGCCGAACCGCACACCCGCGAGGCTCTAATCGCTGACCAGAACACGGAGATCGATATTGCGACCTCCTGTGGCTACCGCGAGGTCCAAACCGCCGAAGGGCCGGTGCTATTTGGAACAAGCTATGAGAAATTCGCGCCCAAAGCCGATCTCGCAGGGATCGCCTTCACTTGCGCGTTGGCGCTCGAAAGCAACGATTACAGGATTGGTGGGATCGAACTGGCAACAGACCTGCCCTTGACCTGGCTTGGCAGCAAAGATGGCTCGGCGATTGCCACGATTGTTCACGAATTTTCTGGATGCATATCCATCCATGGCACGCCATCGGCCGATCCCGATCCGGACTCATCGGGCCAATCACTGCTTGTCTTCCTGGCAGAAGCGGCAACCGAAAGCGATGCACTGGCCGTCGCCGATGCTGCTGAAAAATCATCCGATGCGTGGCGATCGCAGATCGGCATCGCCTCGGGTCGGCTATGCGCTGTCGTGATCCAAAGATCGTGGATGGCAGACACCCCGCCGATGGAAGATGTGGGCTCGCTCGCGCGTTTGCGAAGCGTGCTCGAAAGATCGATTGGCTGATCCGATCTCCGCCCTATTTCGCGAACAGCTGACCCAGATCGGCGAACGCCTTCATCTCGATCGCGTTGCCGCTCGGGTCGCGGAAAAACATTGTTGCCTGTTCGCCGGGTTCACCCTTGAAGCGGACGTAAGGTTCGATCTCGAATTTGGTACCTGCCGCCTTGAGCTGGTCGGCTAGGCTCTGCCAGTCTTCGAGGCTCAGCACGATACCGAAGTGCGGCACCGGCACGCCGTGGCCATCGACCGGGTTGTTGCCGGCGTCGGCGCTCGCTCGCTCACCCACGCAGTGCGCGACGATTTGGTGGCCGTAGAAATCGAAGTCGATCCACTGGTCCGACGAGCGTCCTTCCGGACAGCCCATCGTCCCGCCCCAGAAGGCACGCGCCTCGGCAAGGTCACGGACGGGGAAGGCGAGGTGAAAGGGGCGCAGGCTCATGCACGCTGCCTAGCCCAGATTTCATTTTCCTACAGCCCCCGTTTGCAGACAGGGTGCAGCGGTGCCGCCTCGTTCCTCTTGCCTCCTTCCGTCCGCCAATCGCTTCCGCGTGCGTGCCCGTCGAAATTTCTCCTTGTACTGTGTCCAATGTGTCCATTCGTTCAGCCTCGACACGGCCAAGCTGAACGGGTAGCGCTGACTGTCATGAAGCTGATCATCGGCAACAAGAACTATTCGAGCTGGTCACTGCGCGGCTGGCTGGCGGCCAAGCAATCGGGCCTGCCGTTCGAGGAAATCCAGGTCCCGCTCTACGGCGACGACTGGGACGCCGCGAAGAAGCGCAACGACGATATCGCGCCTTCATCGGGCAAGGTCCCGGTGCTGTGGGACGGCGATGCGGTGGTGTGGGACAGCCTCGCGGTGCTCGAATACCTTGCCGACAAGGTTGGGCGCGACCGGTTCTGGCCCAAGGAAGACGATGCCCGGGCGATGGCGCGGTCGATCGTCGCCGAGATGCATTCCTCGTTTCTCGCGCTGCGCACCCAGTGCCCGCTCAATGTGCGCAAAAGGGTCGAGGGTGCGCAGATCGACGAGGCGGCCAAGGCAGACATCGTCCGCATCCTCACGCTCTGGGCCGAGGCGCGCGCGCGGTTCGGTCAGGGCGGGCCGTACCTGTTCGGCACCTTCAGCGCGGCGGATATCTTCTATGCCCCGGTGGTCAGCCGGTTCATCTCCTATGGCATCGCGGTGCCGGGCTTCGCGCTGGCCTACATGGAAGCCGTCTGGAGCCACGAATGGCTGCAAAGCTGGATCGCCGCGGCCGAGGCCGAGGACTGGGTGATCGAACAGTTCGAACAGCCGGTAAAAAAGTAGGCGCTATCCGGCGATAAACCACACAGCGACGCCGACCATCACCACCGCCATGACCTGCCGCACGGTGCGGGTCCGCTGGCTGTCGACAAGCCAGGCATGTGCCCGTCCGGCGCTTAGCACGATAAACAGGTGAACCGCGGTGGCCAGCGCGACGCTGATAGCGCCGAGCGCAAAGGCCTGACGCAGCTGGAGCGGCCCGCCCGAAAGAAACGGCGGGACAATGACGAGGAAGAAGACGAAGGCCTTGGGGTTGAAGGTGTTAAGCAGCAGTCCCGCAAGAAAGCCGTTGCGCCCGTCGTTCGGAGTGGGCTCGGTCGAACGGTCGATCCAGGTGCGCCAGGCGAGGAACAGCATCAACACCGCGCCCGCGTAGCGCAGGCCGGACTGGTACTCGGGATGAGACTGGACCAACTCGGCCAGCCCCGCCCCGGCGAGCATCGCATTCAGCGTCAGCCCGATCGCGATCCCGGCGGTTGCGGCAAGCCCGGCGCGACGGCCCTTGGTCAGCGCAAGGCCTGCAAGCCAGGCCATGTTCACCCCGGGGGTAAGCTCGAGGATCGTAATCGCGATGATGAACCCCAGCCAGTCGATATGCGCTGCCGGCAAGATCAGCGCATCCGCTTCGTCGGATAGGGGGTGCCGTCCTTGTGATAATAGCCGACGTCATCGAACGTCATGTCGATGTCCGAATAGGCTCCGCTTCCAGCCTTGTTGCCCGCGCTGATCGCGATGAAGCTGCAGTCCGCGTCGCTCTCGTTGATCAGGTGATGGCCGTTCTTCACCCCCATCGCCCAGGCGCAGACATCGCCCGGGCGGAGCACGGTCCGCCCCTCATCCTCGACCAGCACCGCCTCGCCGGTGAGCATGATCAGCAGTTCGTCCTCGGCATCGTGCCAATGGCGCTGCGAAGACCAACCGCCGGGTTTGAGTACCACATGGCTCGCGCCCATAGCGGTCAGTCCGCCAATCGGAGCGAGCCGCCGCCACCACCTTCCTGCTACTGCCTGGTCGAAAGGCGCGGGGTATCCGGTGGCGTTGGACTGTTCGATTGCTTCGATGTCGATCTTCACGGGGCCCCTCCTCGCTTGTGCCTTTGATCCCTACCCCATATGGCGGTGCGCGACCATGAGCGAGACCAAAACCAACTCCGTCGTTGACCTTGCCGAGGCGCTGATCGCCTGCCCGAGCGTGACCCCGGCGGCCGGGCTGGTGTTCGATTGCCTTGAAAGCCAGCTCAAACCGCTCGGCTTTGCGGTCCACCGCTTCCACGCGGGTGAAGCGCCCGATGGTCCGGTGGAGAACCTGTTCGCCATCCGCCAGGGCCCGGAAGGCAGCAGGCATTTCGGCTTTGCCGGTCATGTCGATGTGGTTCCTCCGGGCGAAGGCTGGTCGAGCGCGCCGTTCGCGCCCGAACTGCGAGGCAACCTGCTTTACGGGCGCGGCGCAGTCGACATGAAGGGTTCGATCGCGGCGATGGTCGCGGCGGCGGCAACGGTTCCACCCGATGCAGGGACGCTCAGCTTCATCATCACCGGCGACGAGGAAGGGCCTGCGACCTACGGAACGCAGGAATTGATCAAGCATATGCGCAGCGTCGATGCGATCCCCGACCTGATCGTGGTGGGCGAGCCGACCAGCGTTTCGCGCCTGGGCGACATGATGAAGATCGGCCGGCGCGGATCGACCAACATATGGCTCGAGGTCGAAGGCAAGGAAGGCCATGTTGCCTATCCGCACCTCGCCGACAATCCCATCACCCGGCTGGTCCACATGCTTGCCGAACTGAAAGCGATGCCGCTCGACGAGGGGACCGATTGGTTCCAGCCGTCGAATCTCGAGATCACCGATCTTACTGTCGGCAACCCGGCGACTAATGTGATCCCGGCCCGCGCACAGGCGCGCATCTCGATCCGCTTCAACGACCAGCACCGTGGTATGGAACTGGGTGACCGGGTCCGCGCGATTGCAGAGAAACACGGCGGCACCGCGCGGCAGGTGGTATATGGTGAGGCTTTCCTGACCCCGCCCGGGACCTTCTCCGAACTGATTGCTGATGCGATCGAGGCCGAAACCGGGCTGCGTCCCGAAGCCAGCACCACCGGCGGAACGAGTGACGCGCGGTTCCTCAAGGACCTGTGCCCGGTGATCGAGTTCGGCCTGTGCAACGCAACCATGCACAAGCGCGATGAGGCCGTGGCTGTCGAAGACCTCGAAGCCCTGGTGCGGATCTACACCCGCATAACCAAGGCGGCACTGGCCTAAGGCCGCGGGCGCTGTTAGTCTCCCTCGCAACAATGTTTCGCGAGGGGCCGCACCATGACTGAGCAACGATCAATCTTCGGGCGCGCGCTCGGCCTGCTGGGGAGCCATCTGACCGCCTGCATCATGGGAGGCATGGTGCTTGGCGTGTTCGTCGGTTACCTCGTCAACCAGGACATGCTCTCGGGCGTCATGACCACCGAGCATTGGGCGCGCAGCTTCCAGGTTCTGTCCACGGTGTTCCTCAACCTGATCAAGATGCTGGTCGCACCGCTGGTACTGGCAACGATCGTCTCGGGCCTTGCGCACATGAACGACAGCGCGGCGGTCGGCCGGATCGGCTTCCGCGCGATCGTGTGGTTTATCATCGCCAGCTTCATCTCGATCGCGCTCGGCCTTGTGATGGTCAACCTGTTCGAACCAGGTGTCGGCGTCTCGCTGACCGCCAATGCGCAATCGATCGGCGAGGTCAAGAAACTCGACATGTTCGAATTCATCGAGCACGTCTTTCCAAAGAACATCATCCAGGCGATGGCGGACAACAACGTCCTGCAGATTCTGGTCTTTGCCCTGTTTGCCGGGATCGGGCTCACCGCGATCGGCGAAAAGGGCAAGCCGCTGGTACGCGGCGCCGAGGCGCTGGCCGAGCTGATGCTGCAGGTTACCGGTTATGTGATGCGTTTCGCGCCTTTTGCGGTGTTCGGCGCGCTCGCCAACGTGGTCGCCAAGAACGGGCTCGGGATCCTGGGCACCTACGCCAAGCTGCTCGGCGAATTCTATCTCAGCCTGGGCCTGCTGTGGGCACTGCTGATCGGGATCGGCGCACTGTTCCTCGGCACCCGCGTGCTCACACTGATCCGCTACGTCCGCCAACCGGTGCTGATAGCATTCTCCACCGCGAGCAGCGAGGCGGCCATGCCAAAGCTGTTCGAGCAACTCGACCGTTTCGGCGTGCCGCGCCGCATCTCGGGGCTGATGGTGCCGTTAGGCTATTCGTTCAACCTCGACGGGTCGATGATGTACGCCAGCTTCGCGACGATTTTCATCGCGCAGGCTTATAACCTGGTACCCGATATCGGCACCCAGATCGCGATCCTGCTGACCCTGATGATCAGCTCGAAGGGCATCGCCGCCGTGCCGCGCGCAAGCCTGGTGGTGATCGCGGCGACCTTGGCGATGTTCAACCTGCCGGTCGAAGGCATCGCGCTGGTGTTGGCGATCGACCAGTTCCTCGACATGGGCCGCACCGCCACCAACGTGCTCGGCAACTCGGTCGCCACGGCGGTGATCACCAAGTGGGAAGGCATGCTCCAGCCGCCGCTGGATCCCGACGCCGAGCTCCACGCGCCAAGCGAAACGCCGGAGCATGGCAAGAAGGGCCTGCACCTAGATCCGCAGGCTTAGCCCTTGGTTTTAGGTGCTGAGGTTTTGGGTTTGTAGGCACACAGATCGGCGACAGTGCAGCGCCAGCACTCCGGGGTGCGTGCCTTGCAGGTGTAGCGGCCGTGCAGGATCAGCCAGTGATGCGCGCCGAGGCGAAAGGGCTGCGGCACCTTCTTCTCGAGCTGCGCCTCGACCTGATCGGGGGTATTGCCCTTGGCCAGCCCGGTGCGGTTGCCGACGCGGAAGATATGGGTGTCGACCGCAAAGGTCTCCTGACCGAACCAGCAATTGAGCACCACGTTGGCGGTCTTGCGCCCAACCCCGGGCAGCCGCACCAGCTCTTCGCGGGTCGCCGGGACCTCGCCGCCGAATTCATCGACCAGAAGCTGCGACAGCGCGATCACGTTCTTGGCCTTCGAGTTGAATAGCCCGATCGTCTTGATGTGCTCCTTCAGGCCCTCCTCGCCGAGCTCAATCATTTGTGCCGGCGTTTCGACCGCCTTGAACAGCGCCCGCGTCGCCTTGTTCACCCCCACATCGGTCGCCTGCGCGGAGAGCGCGACCGCGACGACGAGCTGATAGGCGTTGCCGAACTCAAGCTCGGTTTCGGGCGAGGGATTGTCTTCGGCGAGGCGGCGGAAGAACTCGAAAATATCGGCGCGCTTCATCGCAGCCAACGGTGCATTGTCGGGAAGGTATCGTTGCTCGTCATACCCATCCACACCAACAGCGGCAGACCGAATGGCACTCCGGCGGCGAATTGCTCGCGCAGCCAAGCCGCTTCGCCTTTGTAGCCATGATCGTGGAACAATACGTCGAGCCCGATGCCGCAGGCCTGCGCCGCCGCGACCGACCAGACGATCGCTGCCATCTCGCTGCCGCCATCGACTGGCGGCTGCTCGGACGAAGCACGCTCGGCTTCCTCCATCACCGCGATATGGCCGGCTTCGTGCAAAAGATCTCCGGGATAGGCCGGCACATCGCGATCGATCTGAATCGTCCCGCGCTTGAGCGCCAGGCCGGTCAGGAAGGTGGGCCCAAGATCGCTCCCTACTTCGACGGGGATACCGATGTTCTGCAGGAACGCGGCAATCCGCTGCGCTGCTTCTACACCGCCGGGCTGTTGCCACGAGCACTCGGCCAGCTCGTGCATCGCCGTCAAAGCCCCAGCACCTCGGGCATGGTGTAGCGCCCCGGAGCCTTGCCCACGAGCCACTGCGCCGCGCGCACCGCGCCGCGCGCGAAGATGCTGCGGTTCTCGGCAAGGTGCGAGAGGGTGAGCCGTTCGCTTTCCCCCAGGAACAACACCGAGTGGTCTCCGGCGACACTGCCGCCGCGCAGGCTGGCGAAGCCGATGTCCCCCGCCGTGCGGGCACCGGTGATCCCGTCGCGCCCGCGCACCGAGTGGCTGGACAACTCGATCGCGCGGCCATGGGCCGCGGCCTCGCCCAGCAGCAATGCGGTGCCCGACGGCGCGTCAACCTTCATCCGGTGATGGGTCTCGACCACTTCAATATCCCAGTCCTCGCCAAGCCGCCCTGCCGCCTCACGCACCAGATGCGCCAGCAGGGTCACGCCAAGCGAAGTGTTTCCGGTCTGGAGTACCGCGATCCGGTCGGCGGCGTGATCGCACAGCCAGTGGTGGCGTTCCTCAAGGCCAGTCGTGCCAACCAGGATCGGCACACCGGCCGCCACTGCAGCATCGAGATTGCCTTCGAGCGCGGCGGGCGAGGAGAAGTCGACCAGAACGTCGCTCGCCGCGGCCAGGGCGGCAAGGTCGCCATCCTTGTCGACCCCGCCGGCGTGGACTTCGCCAGCCGCGGCGATC
>JBJTMA010000137.1:0-8534 GCA_046063295.1 Novosphingobium sp. | reverse complement strand
TAGTAGCTGCGGGTCGACAGCCAGCTCATGCCGCCGATCAGGCCAAGTTTACGCAAAACCGAATACTCCCGGGTAAAACGCCCCCGTTTCCGGCGCGTTTAGGGGAGCATGACGCGAAGGTCCAGCCGCGGCGCAAATCATTGCGCCGCCGCTGAGGCTCCGCTTGCCGCGTCGATCACCTGCAGCGCCGCCAGTCGCACTTCCAGATCCTCGGCGCTCCGATCGGCCACCTCCTGCTGCGGCATGTGTCCGGAATCCGGGTACATGATCACCTCGCTGTGCGGAATGGCCGAGGCGAACCATTGCGCGGTGGTGGGCGCGATCAGGCTGTCATGGGCACCCCACATGATCAGCACCGGCATCTTCAGCGTGCCGAGCTGCTTCGGATCGAAGGTGAACCAGCCCCCCGAAAACCGATCGAGCGTCGCTTGACGGTTACCGGGATAGCGCAGCATTTCCCAGAACCGGTCGACCATCGCCGGGGTCACTACCGCCTGGTTCCACACCGACTGGTGCAGACTCTTCTCGATCACGAAGCGCGGGGTGACCGAGAGCATCAGCTTGTTGACCACCGGCGTGCGGGCGATCTTGAAGCCGATGTTGCCCGGTTCCTTGTTGAATTGCGGTCCACCGCCCGCGTCGAGCAGCACCAGCATGCGCACCTTGTCTCCATGTGCCAGAGCGTAGTGCAGAGCATTGGCTCCGCCCATCGAGTTTCCGGCAAGGACGAAACTGGTGACGCCGAGCTTGGCGGTGACGCGGTCGATCGTGTCGACAAAGGCTGCGGGCGAATAGTCACCGTTCGGAGCAGGACCGGTGAGACCGTGACCGATCTGGTCGAAACGGATCACGCGATATGACCGCGAAAGCTGTGCAGCCCACGGATCCCAGGTGTGGAGATCGTCGTTCGAACCGTGGAGCAGCACGATCACCGGCGCATCGCGCGGACCTTCGTCGCGCAGGTGGACCTTCAGGCCATTGCCGAGATCAACGAACTGCGATGGCGCGCTGCCGTACTTCGCGCGCATAGCGGCAGGATCGGTATCTGGCGTGCGCAGCGCGAGGAATGCACCGACGAGCAGCACAATCAGGGCAATCAAGGTCCGCCGCAGCCACGTCATTTCTTCAACTCCCCGATCCAGCGCTGCACTGCCGCCAGCCCTGCGGGGTCGAGCGCCGAACGCCCGAGTTCCGGCATAGCGATCCCGCCCTCAAGACTGGCCATGCGGTAATAAAGTATTGAATGCGCCGGATCGCCAGGCACCACATCGAATTCGAGATTCCCCGAACCACGCCCCGCCGCGACTGGACGCTTGCCGACGCCAAGCTTGATCGGATCGCTCTGTTGCCAGCCAAGGTACAGGCCTGAATTGGATGCCGCACCATCGGGGTTGTGACAATGCGCGCAGTTCGCCTCGAGATATCCGCGCGCGGCATCTGCAGCGGGAACATGATCGCGGTCCTCCCACAGCGGGATACGGTGAGTGACGGTGGGAACCTGATCGAGCAGACCCTTTTCATTGAGATCGGTCAGCCATGCGACCGATAGATTATAGGCCTTCGGACCAATCGGAGTGACCTGCCCGTTCACCCCGTGGCATTCTTTGCACTGGTTCTTGTTGGGCACCGCGTAGCTGATCGGCTTGCCGCCGGGGCCTGCCAGCTCGATCCGCTTGCCCCCCAGCGTCAGCCGCGCCTCCTGCTGATCGGCGTCCCACACATAGGGCAGCGCGACCCAGCCATCGGCGCGGTGGAGCAGGACGCGGGTTTCGATCAGCTTGCCGTCGAACTTGAAGGTTTTGATCAGCGCCGAACCCACCGGAAGGTCGAGCAATCCCTCGCCTTGAGCCTTGGCCTGCTTGCCTTGAGGTATATAAACGAAGCGCAGCTTTTCCGCCCCGTCAGACCAAAGCGGAGTGTTGAGGCGGTATGCCTTTACCCCCAGGTTGGGCGTGCTGGCGTTGGGCTCGAAAAAGAACCCGTAATCCGATAGTTTTTGAGGGAAATCGCTGCCCAGAATGAGGTCGGTACGAACCTCCGGCGGCGGCGGAGGCATCGCCGAAACCGCCATCGCTCCACTCAGCAACGCAAGCGCAAGCGCCAGCAGTCTCACGGCTTTGCCCGGGCATCCAGCGCCAGGGGCGCGCCGCGTGTTGGCATGCCCGTGACCGCTACCGGCTTGCGCGGCGGGACCATGTGCGGCTTCGCCTCGTGCATCCCGTCCGTGGTGATGCCATCGAGCGAAAGCGCCGGACCCGATAGCGCGGCGAAGGGCCACGTCTTGCTTGCCCCATCCCAGATAATCGGTGGAAGCGCCCCGCCGAACGCCGCGGCCAGCTGGTCGCCGCCCGGAATCTGCGGCTCGTCACCGCCACCCACGATCCGGTTCTTGCCGATCACGATCCGGCGCGGATTGGGGTTGTAGGTCTTGTCGGTAAACTCCTTGGGGTAGTTCACCACCAGCACCTGCCCGGTCGGGTTATTGATCAGCGTATTGCCTTCAACCGAAACGTAATCGTTCGCCATCAACATGATGCCCGTCCCGCGTGGCACCCCGGCGACGATGTTGCCTTTGGGGGCAAAGTTCGGGGTATCGTTCGCGACCACCAGGTTGTTCTCGATCAGCGTATTACCCCCGCCCATTACCGGCAGATTGGGAAGATCGAACACCAGGATGCCACCGGTGTTGCGGGTCACCAGGTTGCCGGTGACCAGCGCATCGCGGCTGTTCTCGATCTCGATCCCGGCAACCGACTGTTCAACATAGTTGTAGCGCACGGTGATCGCCTTCGATTGGCCGACGTAGATCCCCGCATCGCTCGCACCCGATACCTTGCATCCGTCGATCAGCACCCCGGTGCTCTGGACCGGGTAGATGCCATAGGCGCCGTTGGTTTCCTTCGGCCCGCCCGTCCAGGTCACGCGCACGCGATAATAGACCACGTTGTTCGCGCCCTTGGACTTGATCCCGTCACCCTTGGTATTCTCAACCGCGAAATCGCGCAGGGTGACTTCGCTCGAAGTAACCAGCAGGCCTTCGCCGGCGCCCTGCTGGCCCGAGAAATCGAGCACCGTCGCGTCCATCCCCGCGCCTCGAACCGTCACTCCCTTTGCGTCGAGCGAGAGCCCATCGGTAAGCAAGAAGCGCCCCGCGCCGAGTTCGACAGTGTCGCCCGGCGTGGCGGTGATCAGCGCCTCCTGCAACCGGCCTTGCGCGCCATCCCCGGCGGCGACGGCAATCGTCTTGGCGTGAAGCGGGGCAACCAGGGCAAGCGCTGAGGCCGGAGCGATTAGCGTTGTGGACATCCTCATGGGATCAGAGAATGGACTGACAGGCGTGTAAGTCAACCGGGCGGGTCAGCGCGTCACTTCTTCTCCGGCGCAAACCCGCTGGAGCACAGCGCCGCCGACGTTGCCGTAACCTGGATCGTGTGTGCATCCCCATACCGGCGCACCGCGACAACGTATTCGCCCAGCGTCTGCCTTGGCGCCTTGAGCTTGCGCAGGTTGTTGAGCTGGACCAGCGAGAGCCGGTCGGTCATCCGGCTCGCCATACAGGCCGAATTCGCTTCCGATAGCCCTGCATCCAGCATCGCGCTTTTCACCTGCCCGTAGGCGAGCTTGCTGGGGGTGCAGGCGGCGAGTGCTATAGTCGCGCCAAGGATTGCGATCCTGAGCATGTGCGTTCCTTCAACCACCAGCGATGAACGGCCGATTTAGGATACCGCTGCCATCTGATACAGGAAATCGGCAAATCCGAGTGTCGCCTGGTCCAGCCCGGCAATCTTCGGGTTGCTCGATTCGATCACGAAGAACTCGTTCGGCGCGTGCGCTCCGGTGCCGTAGCCCAGTCCGAAACCGCAAGCCGGGATCGAAACCGGCGGCGCGGTAAAAGTCGCGCCGGGCCACGATCCCGCAGCGCGCGGGCTGAGGTTCACCGTTGCTCCGCCGCGCTTGTAGGTAGCGATCGCGGCGCGGACCAAGCGGCTGTCCTCGGCCACTTCGGTGGGATCGTAACCTCCGGTCACGTTGGCCTCGACATCGGTAAAGCCGTGCTTGTCGAGGTGCGCGCGCAGCTTGGCCTCGGCCTCCTTGCGGGTCTGGTTGGGGACCAGTCGGCAATCGACCTTGGCCACGCCCCTGCCCGGCAGCACGGTCTTGCCGCCCGGCCCGGTATAGCCCGCGACCAGTCCCTCGATATTGACCGTGGGCTGCGACACCAGCCGCTCGAGCGCCTGCGCGAAAGGCAGGTCATCGATCCAGTGCTTGGCCCCGAAGGCCTTCATCATCTCGGCCTCGTTCGAATTCTTGGCACCCTCCGCGATCAAGGCCTTCTCACGTGCGGAGAGCGGGCGGACGTTTTCGTACCAGCCATCGATCGCGACGGTATTGGCGTCCGCACTTACCAACGTCTGAAGCGCCTGGACCAGCCGCCAGACCGGCGCATCGAGCATGGCCTTGAGGCTGGAGTGCACGTCATGCGAGGGCCCCCTGCCCCACTTCTCGCCGCTCGCCACCAGTTCAAGCTCGATGATCCCCTTCGAGCCAAGCGTAAAGTCGATTGCGCCGGCCTCGTTCTGATCCGCGCTGGGGATCACGATCCCCTCGCACTTGCGAATCGCTTCCATCACTTTCGGCGTGGTCACCAGCTCCTTGAAGTGCGGGGAGCCGATCTCCTCCTCTCCCTCGGCCACCAGAACCAGGTTGACCGGCAGCTTCACCCCGGCGTTCTTGAACGCGTGAAGAGCGGCAAGCATCGCGGTTTCGGGGCCCTTCTGGTTGACCGCCCCGCGCCCGACGATGACCTTGCCGAAGCCGGGCTTGTCGATGATCTCACCGGCGAGCGGGGGGTTGGCCCACTCGGCATCGACATACTGTTTGACGTCGTACATGAAGTAGAGCCCCACGGTGCGCTTGGCCCCCGCATCGAGCGTGGCGAAGACCCCGGGCTTGCCGCTGGTCGGCACCACTTCGGCATGCTGGAACCCTGCATCGAGCGCCAGCTTGGCCATGTATTCGGGACCCTGCGGATAGTTGCGGTTCTCCGCCGCGATCGAGGGCAGCGCAATCCAGTCGCGCAGACGCTGCACCGTGGCGTCGTGACCGGCGGCAACCGCCTTGGCGAGCTTGGGTGCGTCGCTCTTGGCAGCCAGCGCGATCCCCGGTGCAGCAAGCAGACCGGCGCTGATCAGGCCCCCTCCCAGAACCTGGCGGCGGCTTGGATTGATGCTCGGTGTGTCGGTCATGTCCCGTCTCCCCTCGACTCGGCGGTGCGACGAAAGGCAGTTGAGCGGGAGGAGACGGCGAAGTCTAGTGCGCCAAGGCCTTGTTGATATCCTCGACCATCTTCTTCGCATCGGCGAGGAGCATCATGGTCTGGTCCATGTAGAACACGTCATTATCGACCCCGGCGTAGCCGACCCCGCCCATCGAGCGCTTGATGAAGAACACCTGCTTGGCCTTGTCGACATCGAACACCGGCATGCCATAGATCGGCGATGATTTGTCGGTCTTGGCGGCCGGATTGACCACGTCGTTGGCGCCGATGATGAAAGCGACGTCGCACTGGGCGAATTCGGAGTTGATATCCTCCAGTTCGAACACCTCGTCATAAGGCACGTTGGCTTCGGCGAGCAGCACGTTCATGTGCCCCGGCATGCGCCCTGCAACCGGGTGGATCGCGTATTTCACCTCGACGCCCTTGGCTTTGAGAAGGTCAGACATTTCGCGCAGGGCGTGCTGCGCCTGGCTCACCGCCATGCCATAGCCGGGGATGATGATGACCTTCTCGGCCTCGCCCAGCATATAGGCCGCATCCTCGGCGCTGCCGCGCTTCCACGGGCGCTGTTCCTTGGCCTCGGCCCCGGCTGCTGCCTCGGCGCCGAAGCCGCCGGCGATCACCGAGATGAAGCTGCGATTCATCGCCTTGCACATGATGTAAGAAAGGATCGCACCCGACGAGCCGACCAAGGCCCCGGTGATGATCATCGCGCTGTTGTGCAGCGTGAACCCCATCGCCGCCGCCGCCCAGCCCGAGTACGAATTGAGCATCGACACCACCACCGGCATGTCCGCGCCGCCGATCGGAATGATCAGCAGGAAGCCGATCAGGAACGACAGCGCGGTGATCGCAGCGATAACCCACAGGCTTTGATCGCGCATGAACCAGGCAACCAGCCCCAAGATCGCGGCCAGCGTGCCCAGGTTAATCACATGCCGCATCGGCAATAGAATCGGCGCGCCCGACATTTTGCCTGCGAGTTTGAGAAAGGCGATAACCGAACCCGAGAAGGTGATCGCTCCGATCGCGATGCCCAGGCCCATTTCCAGACGGGACACTGGATTGATCATGAAATCGATGAAGCGGGAATGTCCCGGCCCGATTCCCGCATGCTGCATCGCTGCCGTATACGGTGGATCGAACACAACCTCGCGAACGGCTGCTACGATGCCGAATGCTTGCGGGTTCAGGTAAGCGGCCCAACCGACCAACACCGCCGCGAAACCGACCAGCGAGTGGAACGCCGCAACGAGCTGCGGCATGTCGGTCATCTTGATGCGTTTCGCGGTAGACCAGCCAACTCCGCCACCCAAAGCTATCGCAGCAAGAATCTCGCCGACCGTCACCCAGTCGAGATTTGTGCCCAAAGCCGGGCCGTCGAACGGTCCGCCGACAAGAAATGGAGCGTGCACGACCAGCGTCGTCACCACCGCAATCAGCATGCCGATCATGCCGTAGCGATTGCCCGCGCGGCTGCTCGCCGGGCTAGACAGCCCGCGCAGTGCTAGGATGAATAGCACGCCCGAGGCGAGATAGGCGAGGCTCGCCCAGGCGGGAACCGCGGCGTGTTCCATCAGCGGTCCTTCTTCTTGTACATCGCCAGCATCCGCGCGGTCACCGCGAAGCCGCCGAAGATGTTGACGGAGGCCAGCACCACGCCGAGCAGGCCCAACCACTTCGACTGCGCGCTCCCCGCAGCAGCGGCGGCAATCAGCGCGCCGACGATGATCACCGAGGAGATCGCGTTGGTCACCGCCATCAGCGGCGTATGCAGCGCCGGGGTTACCGACCAGACAACGTAATAGCCCACGAAACAGGCCATCACGAAGATCGAAAGGATTGAGATGAAGTCCATTTGGTCCCTCAGAAAGCTCGCCCGGCAAACGTTGCCATCGTCCGGCGCTGGGCCGGATCGACTGAAACCTTCACCGACTTTTCACCCGCTGGCTCAATTTTCACATGCAGACCGAACACATCGATCTCCTGGCCGGGCAGCGCACCGTCCGCAGAGTATTCTTTGGCTATGCACATGTTCTTGTAGAGGCCTTTGGCCCATGCTGACGTACCGCTTGGCTCGCCAAGGCACACGCGAAACCGCATCTTGCCCTTCGGCGAACCGCCGGCGAAGGTTAGCTTGGCCTTGATCGGAGCGATCTGCGTGAGCGGATCAAGCTCACGCAGTGCACGCGGCTCCACCAGCGGCGTGAAATGTTCTTCCTTGAAGTGACTGCCGAAGTAGAACTCACTGAAAACCTGCTGCCCGAAATAGCTTTCATAGGCTCCATCGTGATCGCGATCGATCAGGCAGGTGAACGCGCTACCCAGATGCCGCGCCATCTCGCAAACCTTGCCGGATCCGTCTCCGTCGACCGGCACGAACAGGGTCCCAGCAGGAATGCTATATTTGCCAGCGATCACCGGAATATCGCTCGGAGCGACTAATACCCGGCGCGGCACGAACGCCATAAAATCGTCTGCAGATTGACCTTTTTCGATGATCGGTGCGTAGTCTGGTGCTCCGAGCGCAATGATGAACCAGTCTGCGGTCGAAGCAAGCGCGGGGGATGGCACCAAAAAAGTGGCAAGCGTCCAGGCACAGAGAAGACGAAGCCCGGTCAAGCTAGCAGCCTCTCGTTCACAACCTTCCCGCCCTGTGTCAGCCGCACCGCATTGCCGATTTCCTCATCCAGCACCGGTCTGCCCGCATCCTTGTCCCAAAACGCGCTCAGGAAGTTGTAGAGGTTGCGCGCGAACAGTGCCGAGGCATCAGCAGCCAGATGCGTCGGGGTGTTCGACCAGCCTATGATCTTGATCCCGTGCTTCACCACGACCTGATCGGCGACCGAGCCTTCGACATTCCCGCCCTGCGCCACCGCGAGATCGAACACCACGCTGCCTGGCTTCATGCTGGCGATATGCGCGTCGGAAATCAGCCGAGGAGCAGCGCGCCCCGGAATCAACGCAGTCGTGATAACGATGTCCTGCTTGGCGATGTGCGAACTGACGAGTTCGGCCTGAGCCTTCTGGTATTCCTCGCTCATTTCGGTGGCATAGCCGCCCGCGCCTTCGCCTTCGATCCCGGCAACGCTTTCGACGAAGATCGGTTTGGCGCCGAGCGAGAGAATCTGTTCCTTCGTGGCCGAGCGCACGTCGGTCGCCGAAACCTGCGCACCCAGGCGCCGCGCGGTGGCAATCGCCTGGAGGCCCGCAACACCCACACCCATGATGAAGACGCGCGCGGCCTGCACCGTGC
>JBJTMA010000136.1:0-3766 GCA_046063295.1 Novosphingobium sp. | reverse complement strand
TCCTCGAGCACCTGCGTGTTGAGCGCGTTGAGCGCCTGCGGGCGGTTGAGCGTGATCAGGGTCACGGCGCCGTGCGTTTCGGTGAGGATAGTTTGGTATTCAGTCACGTTCGCAGGTCTCCAATTGCGTGGCCCACGGCGCTGTCCGGCAGGGGCGGAATTTCACAGAGTTCACAGGGTCCTGAAAATCAAAAAATGGCCGGTTCCAGCCGCGGCGGCGATCATGACAGCGCCAGCCGCGGTAGGAAAGCCGGCACCTTCACAGCGGCTGCCATTCCTCCGCTTCGGGAAGCGGGGCGAAGATCCCGTCGATCAGCGCCGCGGTCACGCCCTCGGCCGTCGCCGGGTTCCAGCGCGGCGCGTTGTCCTTGTCAACGATCACCGCGCGCACGCCTTCGGCGAAATCCGGGCGGGTCAGCACTCGGGACGCAATGCGGTATTCCATCGTCATGTTGTCGGCGAAGTCGCTCAGCTTCGCGCTCTCCGCCAGCTGGCGCAGCGCGACCTTGCAGGTCTGCGGGCTCTTGGTGCGCAGGGTTGCCAGTTCCTTGGCTGCCCATTCGCTGCCGTCCGCCTCAAGGCTGGTCAAAATGTCTTCGTAGCGGTCGGAGGTGAAATGGCGGGCGATCTGTAAAGCATTGGCCTCGATCCGCGCCGTCGGAGGGGTCACCTGCAGCGCCGAAAGCACTCCGCCCGGTTCATGCCCCGCGGCGATCCGCGCCTTGGCTTCGGGCAGGGCATCGTGCGGCAGGTAGTGCGTCGCAAGGCCCACCCACTTGCATTCCGCCCCGTCGAGCCGCGCGCCGGTCAGCGCGAGGAACTGCCCGATCCGTCCGGGCAGGCGCGACAGGTACCAGCCGCCACCCACATCGGGGAACAGCCCGATCCCGGTTTCGGGCATGGCGAGGCGGGTGTTCTCGGTCGCGACGCGGAACCGCGCGGGCTGGCTGATCCCGACCCCGCCGCCCATCGTGATCCCGTCCATGAAGGCCACCACGGGTTTGGGGTAAGTGAAGATCTGGTGGTTGAGCTGGTATTCGTCGTGGAAGAATTGCCGGCCCGATGCACCGTCGTCGTTGAGTGCCGAATTGCGCAGGAAGGCGATGTCTCCACCCGCGCAGAAACCACGGCCCTCGGCATGATCGATGATCACGCTCTCGACTCCGGCGTCATCGGCCCATTCGCTCAGTGCGGAGCTCATCTCATGGCACATTGGCAGGGTCAGCGCGTGCAGCGCCTTGGGGCGGTTGAGCGAGAGGAAGCCCGCGCTGCCCTCGCGGGTGACAATCACGTCGTCGGTCATTGGCGCAGCAGGTCCCGGCCGACGATCATCCGCATGACCTGGTTGGTTCCTTCGAGGATCGAGTGGACGCGAAGGTCGCGCCAGAAGCGCTCGATCGGATAGTCCTTCAAATAGCCGTAGCCGCCGAACAGCTGCAGCGCCTTGTTGACCACCTCGCTGCCGCTGTCGGTGGCGAGCCGCTTGGCCATCGCCGAAAAACGGCTCTTGTCGGGCGCACCCACGTTGACCTTGGCGGCGGCGAGATAGAGCAGCGCTCGCGCCGCTTCGATATCGGTCGCCATGTCGGCGAGCATGAACTGGGTGTTCTGGAAATCGGCGACCGGCTGGCCGAACTGCTGGCGCTCCTTGGTATACTTCACCGCCTCGTCAAGACAGCGCTGCGCCCCTCCCAGCGAGCAGGCCCCGATGTTGAGCCGACCGCCGTCGAGCCCCGCCATGGCAAAGCCGAAGCCCGCGCCCTCGGCGCCGACCCGGTTGGCGACGGGCACGCGGCAATCCTCGAAGATGACTTGCGCAGTCGGGCTGGCGTTCCAGCCGAGCTTCTTTTCCGGCGCACCGAACGAGAGGCCGGGGGTGCCCTTCTCAATCACCAGACACGAGATGCCCTTCGACTTCTCCTCGCCGGTGCGGACCATGCAGACGTAGACGTCGTTATAACCTGCGCCCGAGATGAACTGCTTGGTGCCGTTCAGGACATAGTGGTCACCATCGAGCCGCGCGCTGGTCTTGAGCGCAGCGGCGTCGCTGCCCGATCCCGGCTCGGTCAGGCAGTAGCTGGCAATCTTCTCCATCGAGACCAGTTCGGGCAGGAACCGCGCCTTGAGTTCATCCCCGCCGAAACGGTCGATCATCCACGCGGCCATGTTGTGGATCGAGATATAGGCGCTGGTGGCGGGGCAGCCATAGGCCATCGCCTCCATGATCAGCGCGGCCTCAAGCCGGCCAAGGCCGATCCCGCCGCTCTCTTCGGAGACATAGATTGCGCCAAAGCCAAGCTCGCCCGCAGCCTTCCACACCTCGACCGGATAGTGGTGCTTTTCGTCCCACTCCGCCGCGAAGGGCGTGATGCGGTCGGCGGTGAATTTGCGCGCCATGTCCTGGATGGCGAGCTGGTCTTCGGTAAGCGCAAACTGGTCGGTCACGAGGGGCCCTGTCGAATGTGGAATGACCTCGCGTCTAGCCCAATCCACCCCGCCAGTGCAAACGCCGCCGAGCTATTCGCAGCGGGTGTATTTGTAAGGCCCGGCAGGTGCGTCCTCTCCGAATTCCTGCTTGATCAGCACCTTGCCGCCGGGCTGCAGGGCCAGTGTCATGTCGCGCTTCCAGTCCATGCCTTCGCCGCTGTATGCCCAGTTGGCCTTGAGCGCGGTTTCGCTGCGCTGGTCGACGTGATCGAGCTTGGCGATCGATTCGTAGAATCGGATCGAGGTGGCATCGATCGTCATCAGCCCCTTTTCGTCGCCCCTGGCGGTGGTGCAATCGGCCGCGACCAATCCCCAGCGCCCGCGCATTGCCATGGGGATCGACTTTTCGGCCTGGTCGGCGCCAGAGCCCGTGGCGCTCGTGCTGGGCTCGGAAGGCGGGCTGTCGGTGGCGATCTGCCCGCTCGCCTCGGCCAGCGCCGGATCGGTCTTGACCGCATCGGGTTCCTTGCTTTTCGAGCAGGCGGCCAGAGCCAGTGCGGACATGGCCGTGACTAGAAGGATGCGGCGCATTGAATTTCCTCGGCGTTGTTGCGGGTTGCCGCATCAACGCCGGGCTACCGACTGCGTTCCTTGGGGCTCAGGCCTCCATGACCTCGGCCTCGATCTCCACGCGCCATTCCGGGCGGATGAAGCCCGAAACGATTATGGTGGTGCAGGCCGGGCGAGCATTGCCGAACCACTTGCCGTGGATCCGGGCAACCGATTCGAAATCGCCGCGGTCGGTGAGGTAAATGCAGGTTCGCACCACATCGTCGATCGATCCGCCCAGATCGGCGATCGCCTTGGCCACGATCGCGCAGCATCGTTCCATTTGCGCCGCCGCATCGCCCGGCGTGGTCGAGCCATCGGGTTCGATCGGAGCGGTACCGGCAACCATGATCTGCTTGCCGGTGCGAACCGCACGGCAGAACCCGATCACCGGCTCAAGCGGTGAGCCGCTGGATACGCGCTGTTTGGACATCGTTACCCCATGGTCGGGATGACGAAGGCGTTCGAACCATCACCGCCACCGTCGGGCCAGCGCGCGGTGACGGTCTTGACCTTGGTCCAGAATTTCACCCCTTCCATGCCGTGCTGGTTGGTGTCACCGAAGGCGCTGCGCTTCCACCCGCCGAAGGTGTGATAGGCCACCGGCACCGGGATCGGCACGTTGATCCCGACCATGCCGACGTTGACCCGCGCAGCGAATTCGCGCGCGGCGTGGCCGTTGCGGGTGAATATTGCCACCCCGTTGCCGTACTGGTGCTTGCTGGCGAGGG
>JBJTMA010000135.1:0-5734 GCA_046063295.1 Novosphingobium sp. | reverse complement strand
CAGCGGAAATATACGGCTTAGTTGCCTCTTAACCCCACTGCTGCTAGGGGAGCCGCGATGACGCAGTGCCTTGCCTTGACGCAGACTACCACCACCCGGGAAACCCCGGGGCTGGCCGTCTTCGCCTGAGCCGAAGCCGCGCCGCCGCCCAGGGCCAGTAACTGGTTCGGGCGGCTGGCGTCTCCTCCCGAACTTTCCATAGCTGACGCCGCCCCTTCCGGTGCGTGGCACTCTGTGCCAAAGCGCGCCGCAAAGCAGACGAGAGTGCCGCATGTCCGAGATGTTCAAGATCAGCCTGCCCGACGGTTCGGTTCGCGAGATGCCGCAGGGCTCGACCCCGGCCGACGTCGCCGCGGCAATCGGCCCAGGGCTGGCAAAGGCGGCAATCGCCGCGCGGATTGACGGCGAGCTGGTCGATCTGACCCGGCCTTTCGCGGGCGATGCGAGCCTCGCCCTTGTCACCAGCCGCGACGAGGCGGACGCGCTCGAACTTGCCCGTCACGACTATGCCCACGTGCTGGCCGAAGCGGTCCAGGCACTTTGGCCGGGCACGCAGATCACTTTCGGTCCGGCGACCGACGACGGCTTCTACTACGACGTCATGGCCCCCGCCACGCGCGAGCCGTTCGGCATGGACGACCTGCCCGCGATCGAAGAGAAAATGCGCGAGATCATCCGCGCCGATAAGCCGCTCCGCCGCGAGGTCTGGAGCCGCGCTGCGCTTATCGACAAGTGGTCGGGCGAAGGCGAGACGTTCAAGGCCGAATGGGCCCGGGAACTGCCTGAAGGCGAGGAACTGACGGTCTATTGGTCGGGCAGCGACTGGCTCGACATGTGCCGCGGGCCGCACCTGCCCAGCACCGGCAAGCTCGACCCCGCCGCGTTCAAGCTGATGCGCGTCGCCGGGGCATACTGGCGCGGCGACCAGAAGAACGCGCAGCTGACGCGGATCTATGGCACCGGCTGGCTCAACAAGAAGCAGCTCGACGCCCATCTTATGAGGCTTGAGGAAGCCGCCAAGCGCGATCACCGCAAGCTGGGGCAGGAGATGGACCTGTTCCACCTCCAGGCCGAAGCGCACGGCTCGGTATTCTGGCACCCCAAGGGCTATGTCATCTACCGCGCGCTGGAGGATTATATCCGCCGCGCGGTGCAAGGCGCCGCCTGTCTTGAGGTGAAGACCCCGCAGATGATGGACATCCGTCAGTGGGAAGCTTCGGGCCACTGGGGCAAATATGCCGAGAACATGTTCGCGGTGCCCGACATAGTTCCTTCGGTCGACGACAGCGGGGCTGGGGCGACCCCTGAGGTCGCGCCCGATGCCGACTGGATGGCGATCAAGCCGATGAACTGCCCGGCGCACGTGCTGATCTTCAAGCAGGGGATCAAGAGCTACCGCGACCTGCCGCTGCGGCTGGTCGAAAACGGCTGCTGCCACCGCAACGAGCCGCACGGCGCGCTTCACGGGATCATGCGGGTCCGCCAGTTCACGCAGGACGACGGGCATATCTTCTGCCGCGAGGACCAGATCGTCTCCGAGGTGCGCAGCTTCTGCGAGCTTGCCGACCGAGTCTACAAGGACTTCGGCTTCACCTATGCGGTCAAGCTGGCGCTGCGCCCCGAAAAGCGGTTTGGATCCGAAGCCGACTGGGACAAGGCCGAAGACGAATTGCGCCAGGCGGTGGTCGATGCGGGGCTTGCGACCGAGGAATACGGCTGGGAGGAACTTCCCGGCGAAGGTGCGTTCTACGCCCCCAAGCTCGAATGGCACCTGACCGACGCGATCGGGCGGACCTGGCAGGTCGGCACGATGCAGTCCGACCGGGTGCTGCCCGAGCGGCTAGACGCAAGCTATGTTGGCGAGGACGGCGAACGTCACCGTCCGGTCATGCTCCACCGCGCGATCTTTGGTTCGTACGAACGGTTCATCGGCATTCTGGTGGAGCACTACGCGGGCAAGTTGCCGGTGTGGCTGGCTCCGGTGCAGGCAGTGGTCGCGACGATCGTTTCGGATGCCGACGACTATGCGCGGCGGGTGGTAACCGAACTTGAAGCGGCGGGCGTGCGGGTTGAAACCGATACGCGCAACGAGAAGATCAACTACAAGGTGCGCGACCACTCGTTGAAAAAGGTCCCGCACCTGCTCGTGGTCGGCAAGCGCGAGGCCGAGGAAGGTACCGTCGCACTGCGTTCTCTGGGCGCCGAGCACCAGAAGGTGATGCCGCTTGCTGAAGCGATATCGCTGCTCAAGGCCGAAGCAACCCCGCCGGACCTGCGCTGACTTGCTCGGGGGGCTTACCGAGGTCCAGATCGCCGTAGCACTCGCCGCCGCGCTGGGTGCTGCTTTTGTGCGCGGGCTGGCGGGGTTCGGCATGGCGATCCTGCTGGTTCCGGTACTGGGCCTTGCCATCCCGCCGCGCGAAGCGGTGGTCGTGGCGAACTGGCTGGGTCTCCTGATTGGCCTGGTTGGCCTGCGCGCGATGATCGGGGCAAGCGAGAAGTCCGCCTTCCAGATTTCGCTGGTCGCGATGATGGCGACGCCTCTTGGCGTATGGCTGCTGGCGCGGTCCGATCCGGCGCTGGCGCGAATGCTGATCGCGCTCATTGCCTTCGGCTCGTTCCTGCTGGTCCTGCTGCCCAAGAAGCCGGCGCACTACGCGCCGGGCGCGGTTGAAACCGGCGGGACCGGGGTGCTTTCGGGAATTCTCACCGGTTTCGCCGGCATGCCCGGCCCGCCTGTGGTGCCCTATTACCTGCGGCGGGAAATCCCGCCGGTGCTGGCGCGCGCCTCGATGATGACGATCTTCCTCGCAACCTCTTTTACCGGAGTGATCGCAGCCTCGGCATTGGGCGTTGCAACCTTGCGCGAACCCATTCTCGCCGCGATCCTGTTCCCGGCAGTCCTGCTCGGCAACTGGCTTGGCCATCGCGCATTCGGCAAGATAAGCGACCGCGCGTGGCGTAGCTTCACTGGCGTGGTGCTGGGGCTATCGGCGCTCGCCGCGCTGGCGAAACTATTGCAGTGACGGCAGGAACGGCCCTGCGAGGATAAGTGCAAGCGCGCAGCCGATCACCAGCGCGCCGCGCAGCGAATCAACAGCGTCCGGAAATGGACGGGCAAGACGAAGTGCGAGCGCTTGGGCCATGCCGCACATTGTCCGCCAGCGCGGTTACCAAAGCGTAAACGTTTCAGGCGTCAAACAGAGCGCGCAGGTCCTTTTTCAGGATCTTGCCGTTGGCGTTGCGCGGCAGCGTTTCGGGGTGGAACAGGATTCGCACCGGAACTTTGAAAGCGGCGATCCTCTCCCTCACGAAACTGCGCAATTCATCCTCGCTGGCGCTTGTGCCGGGGGCGAGGTGGACCACCGCCGCCGGCTCCTCGCCAAGTGTGCGGTGCGGGACGCCCACGACCGCCGCGTCGGTTACCGCGGGATGCTCGTAAAGCGCGTTCTCGACCTCGGAGGAATAGATGTTCTCGCCGCCGCGGATCACCATGTCCTTGGCGCGGTCGGCGATGAAGCAGAAGCCTTCCTCGTCCAGCCAGGCGAGGTCGCCGGTGCGAACCCAGCCGTTGACGAAGGTTGCCGCTGTGGCTTCGGGATTGTTCCAGTATCCGGCCACGATCATCGGCCCGCGCGCCCACAATTCGCCAACTTCGCCTCTGGGCAGAACCGTCACGCCATCCTCGGCGCGTATCTCAAGGTCGGCGGCAGCCACTGCCGGGCCGCAGCTGGTCGGGCGGTTCAGGTAATCCTCGGCCGAATGGGTGGTGACCGTGGCGCTGGTTTCGGTCATTCCCCAGCCATTGCCGGGGAGCGCGCCGAACACTTCGAAAATCTTCTTCACCAGTTCGGGGGCGGACGGTGCGCCGCCGTACCCGATCGTCTCGATGCTCGATAGATCGTAGTTCTCGCGCTCGGGATGCTCGAGCAGTTGCCAGGCAATGGTCGGCACCCCGCCGGTCGCATTGACCTTTTCGCGCTCGATGATCCCGAAGGCCTGGACCGGATCCCACTTGTACATCAGCACGATAGTGTGCCCGCCCGCGATCGCTCCCATCAGGGTGGCCGAACAGGCGGTCGCGTGGAATAGCGGGATGACGGTGAGCAGGACTTTTTTCGCCGGTTCGGGAAGCGCGTTCTCGCGGCGGAGCACCGACCGCGCGGCGGCATAGCCGCTCGACAGGATGTTGCTGGTGAGATTGCGGTGGGTACCCAGCGCGCCTTTGGGGTTGCCAGTAGTGCCCGAGGTATAGAGGATCGTCGCGGGATCGTCCGGAGCGATGTCCACCGCGGGGAGGTCAGAGTCCGGAAGCCCGGCCCAGTCGGCCGAGGTTCCGATCAGGTCGGTCAGCCGCAGCATCCCGGGTGGCACCTCGTCCTGCCGGGTTACGATCACCTTTTCGAGCGCGGGCAGTTCCCCCAGGTGGGGTGCGATCCGGTCAAGCCGCTCGCCGTCACAGACCAGCGCCTTGGCCCCCGAATTGCTGAGGCCGTAGGCCAGCTCCGGCCCGGTCCACCAGGCGTTGAGCGGCACGCAGATCGCGCCAATTACGGTCGCCGCAAAGAATATCACCGGCCATTCGGGAACGTTCCGCGAGGCCAGCGCGACGCGATCCCCTTTCTTGATACCAAGCCGCTGCAGTTCGGCAGCGAGCACGGCGACGGCCCTGTGCCATGCGCCGAAGGTAACGCGTTCATCCTCGTAGACGAGAAAGGTCGCGTCGCCATGCGCCCGCCCCGCCGCGGCAAGCGCTGCGAGGCTTGCCGGGGCATTCTTCCATACCCGGGTAGGCACGCCGCGCACTTCGAGCTCTTCCATTTCGAACGGCGCGCCGGGGGCACACAGCAATGCCTCGATCTCATCCAGCGAACGTATTGGCCAACCGGCAGGCACTTCCAGCTTCGATGTCATCCTCGTCTCCGTCTGACCGGTTCCCGGTCTTGCTGCCAGCGTAGCGCAATAGCAGCGCCACTCAAGCGCGGCGGACAGGCTAAGTCCTGTCTTACGGTGTCATATCCGCTTTCCTTCTTGTCGGGCTCGCCTATGCTGGCACCGACTGCGCCGAAGCGCAGCAGCCGTGGGAGATCATGATGGACCGACTTGAAGAAGAGGCTGTACGTCCGGCACTGGCCGAGCAGGGGCACACTCCGGCAATGCGGCTTCTGATCGCGCTGATGTTTTTTGGCACGATCATCAATTACATCGACCGCCAGGTCCTCTCCTTGCTCAAACCGACGATCGAACAGGCCTACGGCTGGGGCGACGCCGAATTTGCGCACTTTGCCTCGGTATCGCAGCTCTCGGCGGCGCTGGCGCTGGTCTTCGTCGGGTGGCTGATCGATCGCTTCGGGGTGAAGCGCGCCTATGGCTTTGCCGTGGCGCTGTGGAGCCTTGCCGGAATGGCCCACGCTTTTGCCGCCAATGTTACCCAATTCGTCACCGCGCGCGCGGTGCTGGTCGCCGCAGAATCGGTCAACACCCCGGCGGCGGTCAAGTCTGCGGCGCAGTTCCTGCCCCTGCGGCTGCGCTCGATGGCGGTGGGAATCGTCAACACCGCGCCCAACATCGGCAACATCCTTGCGCCGTTGACGGTTGTGCCCTTCGCGGTTGCCTATGGCTGGCAGGCGGCATTTCTCGTCACCGGTGCGCTGGGCTTCATCTGGCTCGCCTTCTGGATTGCCGGCACACGCACCCTCAATCCCATCGCCCGCGGCACGGGAAGCGAACAGGC
>JBJTMA010000018.1:0-26760 GCA_046063295.1 Novosphingobium sp. | reverse complement strand
GTCACTACGGCTTCGAGCACTTCGGCGATGCCGAGGCCCGATTTCGCGCTGGTGAGGACGGCGTCGCTGGCGTCGAGGCCGATGATTTCCTCGATCTCGGCCTTGACCTTGTCGGGCTCGGCGGCGGGGAGGTCGATCTTGTTGATGACGGGGACGATCTCGTGGTCGTGCTCGATCGACTGGTAGACGTTGGCGAGGGTCTGCGCCTCGACCCCCTGCGCGGCATCGACCACCAGCAGCGCGCCCTCGCACGCGGCGAGGCTGCGGCTGACCTCGTAGGCGAAGTCGACGTGGCCGGGGGTGTCCATCAGGTTGAGCTCGTAGGCCTGGCCGTCGTCGGCACTATACTTGAGGCGCACCGTCTGCGCCTTGATGGTGATCCCGCGTTCCTTCTCGATGTCCATGTTATCGAGCACCTGCTCGGACATCTCGCGATCCGAGAGGCCCCCGGTGAATTGAATCAGCCGGTCGGCGAGCGTCGACTTGCCATGGTCGATGTGCGCTATGATGCTGAAATTGCGTATTTTACTCAGGTCAGTCATGGGAATCCCGCGAATTTCCCCCGCCGTTAGCAGCATGACCGGCAGGTGTCACGCAGCCGGGGCGGTGCGATTTTCCTACATCCCCCTGCCCTGCTACCTTCGGCGCGCACCACTTTATCCCGCTGGCCCGCCACCGATGCCGCTCCGTTCAACCACAAGCGCCCCCGCGCATGTACTTTATCAACCAAACCCCAGCGACTCGGACACTGGTGAAAGGCGCCACCCTTTCACTTGGCGTTCAGGCAGGCTCTGGCTATAGGCACCGGCATGCACAGCCGTTCCCCGCTCAAGCTCGCCCTTTCGACCGCCCTGTGTGCGGTGCTTTTGACCACTGCCGCTTGCGGTGGCCGCGGCGGCGGGCCGAAGGATACGGCTTTCGTCGCGCGCGATGTTGATACGCTGTATGCTGCGGCCAAGGACCGGCTCGACCGCGGGGATACCCAGATCGCCGCCGCGCTGTTCGACGAAGTCGAGCGCCAGCACCCCTATTCCCCCTGGGCGCGCCGCGCGCAGCTGATGAGCGCGTTTTCGTACTACGTCGCCAAGGATTACAACAAGTCGGTTCAGGCGGCGCAGCGGTTCCTCTCGATCCACCCCGGCAACCGGGATGCGCCTTACGCGTACTACCTGATCGGGCTGTGCTATTACGAGCAGATCAGCGACACCGACCGCGACCAGAAGATTACGATGCAGGCGCTGCAGGCGCTGACCGAGATCGTCCGGCGCTATCCGAACACCCAGTATGCCGCTGACGCGCGGGTGAAGATCGACCTGGTCAACGATCACCTCGCCGGCAAGGAAATGCAGATCGGGCGCTTTTACGAAAAGTCGGGCAAATGGCTCGCCGCCTCACTGCGCTTCCGCAATGTCATCGATACCTATCAGACGACCAGCCACGCGCCCGAGGCGCTGTTCCGGATGGTCGAAAGCAACCTGGCTATGGGGATTCCTTCCGAGGCGCAGAAGTACGCCGCGGTGCTGGGAGCGAACTATCCGGGCAGCAAGTGGTACGAAAAGGCGTACAAGCTGATGCAGAAGTACGCGCCCGGAACGCAGGTCAAGTAAGCCGCAGCGCCGCGCGCGGGGTCAGACGATCTTGGTTTTGTGCTTGAGCTCGGCCTGGCCGAATTTGGGAAGTGTAAGCGCGGCACCCGGCTGCTGCATCATCTGCATGGGATATTGACCGGGCGGCAACGCTTGTAGCGGCATGCCGGCCTGGGCCAGCACGTAAGGCGAAACCCGGTGGCGGGTGCAAAGACCGCCGGCACCGTCGTCGACCAACTGGTGCTCGAACTCCAGGCCCTGCATCGACCCGGCGGAACGACGCACCACAGCAACCGCAAGCTGGCCTTCGCCGAAATCGACCACGAAGTTGGTACCGATCGGCACGTCGATCAGGCCTTCGACCATGCAGCCGCCCCGCGAAAGGTTGCGCATCATCGCTTCGTAGCGATGGTCCTCGTGGATCAGCCCCACCCGGCGCAGAACTGTCCGGCGCTCAGGACGGTACTTGCTTGGACCGTCAGGTTCGATAGTCCAATCGCCGCTCAACATGGCTTCGCAGACGTCATCGAACGCGACGGCTGCCGCATAGATGTAGCCCTGGATCTGGCCGACACCCAGCTTGCGCATCGCATCGAGCTCGTCGTGCGCTTCTATCCCTTCCGCCGTGGTGTCCATGTTGAGCGCTTTGGCGAGGCTCACGATCGAGGAAATGATTGCCGCGTTACGATTGCCCGGCTGGGTCACCCCGGTGATGAAGCTCTTGTCGATCTTGATCTTGTCGAACGGCGCGTGCTGCAGATAGCTCAGCGATGAGTAACCGGTGCCGAAGTCGTCGAGAACCAGCCTGACGCCCAGCAACTTCAGAGAATTGAACATGTCCTCGGTCGCTTCACGATCGCCGAGGAAGATGGATTCGGTGAGTTCCAGCTCAAGCCGTTCCGGCGCCAGTTCGGCGTGGGCAAGGGCCTGGGCGACCAGCGAGGCAAATCCGGGATTGGAGAACTGCATCGCGGAAACGTTGACCGAAATCTTGACGTTGCCGGGGATCGAAGCTGCATCGACGCATGCCTGCTTAAGCACCCAATCGCCGAGTGCGCCGATCAGGTTGCACTCCTCGGCAATCGGTATGAACACGCCCGGCGATACCTCGCCCAGTTCGGGATGGGCCCAGCGGGCAAGCGCCTCAAGGCTGACCACCTTGTTGCTCTTGGCATCCACGATCGGCTGATAGGCCACCCGCATCTGGTCGCCGCCCAGTGCATCGCGCAGATCCTCCTCGATCTGTCGGCGACGTTCGGCTTCGCTGTGCAGATCGCTTGAGTAAAAGCGGAACTGCCCGCGCCCGCCACCTTTCGAGGCATAGAGCGCAAGATCGGCGGAGCGTACCAGCTCTTCACTGGTGATCCCGTCGTAAGGTGCGATCGCGATCCCCACCGAAGCACCGATCACACATCGGCTTCCCTCGATCTGGTAGGGCTGCGAGACCATCGTGATAATGGTGCGGGCGATTTCCCCCAACCGGCCGCGGTCATCGATGTCGGGCAACATGATCTGGAATTCATCGCCGCCAAGCCGGCCGATTTCGCAGTTCTTGTCGGTGACGACGCGCTGCAGGCGCTGGGCGACCTGCTTGAGCAATTCGTCCCCGGCGGGATGTCCCAGCGTGTCGTTGACCTGCTTGAACCGGTCGAGGTCGATCATCATGATCGCGCAGCAGCGCTTGGCCGATTGATACGCGGTCAAGGTACCATGTAGGCGCTTGCCCATGCGATGGCGGTTCGCGAGCCCGGTCAACGAATCGTACTGCGCTAGCCGCGATGCGTCCTTTTGGCTCTGACGGGTTGCCGTGACATCAGCTCCGTTGCCGCGGTAGCCGATGAAAGTACCATCAGAAGCGAACTGCGGGCGGCCGGATATCGACCACCAGACTTCTGCCTTTTCCGCAGCGGCACGGACCGGGAGATCCGCAAAAGTCTTGCGCGCACTCAGGATCAGCTGCAGCGGACGCTCGGTCGTATCCTCTTCTTCGTCACGTTCGAGGATAAACAGTGACTGGATTGGCCGGCCGATGAGTTCCGCGCGCGTGCTGCCAACAACATCCGCCACAGTCTGCGAAACGTAAGTCAGCATTCCTTCGGCGTTGCTGGCCCAAAACCAGCCAAGTCCGGACGCTTCGTAATCCTGAAGCAGAAGCACGGCCTGCTTCAGCTCGTCGCCGCTCAGTGCGGCCGCGCGGGATGCTGCAGCGGTATCCGCGCTGCCACCCAAAAGGCTGCGAAAGCGACCAAATGCTGAAGGCGACGCTGCGCTCATGAAATCTCTGAAATCTTTCCGGCAAAACGATTTCGTGTCATCGCCCGGCCATAGCCAGACATGGTTGAAAAATGGCTAACGCCGTGTTTACCTAAAGGCCCTGTCATGCCGCGTTCGCGCGAAGCGTGCCTCGCGGCGCGGAGCCGGAAGATTGCGAAAGCACCGCAATCCGCCCTGCATCGAGTTCAAGGGGAACCGCGAACTCAACCCCCATACGGTCTTCCTGGCACCAGCGCGCAGTGGCGGTAACAATTGCGCCTTCGCTGAGCATGATACGGAAGATGGTGCCGGGTGGCACATTCCACAAACCTTCCACCATGGCGCCAGTGGACGAGATATTCCGGATCGTGCCGTGATATTGCTGTCCGGCATGATCGAGGACGATTTTGCGCAGCATGGTGTGGCGGGTCGAGCGCGCCGCACGCGGGCCTTTGGCAATCGCGGTTGTCCCGGCAGCCAACTGCTCGCTGGCCCCGGCAAAATCGAGCGGCTTGGCGTAGATGTAGCCCTGAACGTGGCTGCACCCCAACATTCGGACGAGATCGAGTTCGTCCAGGGTTTCAACGCCTTCCGCGGTGGTTTCCATCCCCAGCGCCTCAGCCAGGCTGACGATCGAAGCAATGATCGCGCCATTGCGGCTGCCGTTGATTGTCGCACCGCGAACGAATGACTGATCGATCTTGATCTTGTCGAAAGGCGCCTTTTTCAAATAGCCCAGCGAAGAATAACCGGTGCCGAAATCGTCGAGCGCGAGGCGCACGCCGACGCGCTTGAGCGCCGTGAACATGGCCTCGGTGCCGTCGTCATCGTTGAGGAACACGCTCTCGGTGATTTCGAGCTCAAGCCTCGCCGGACTTACCTGCGCCGCTGCCAGCGCATTGGTTATGATCGACGGCAGTGCCGGATTGGCAAACTGAAGCGGAGAAACGTTCACCGCAACTCGGACGGATTCCGGCCAGCTGGCCATATCCTGGCAGGCCTGCCGAACCACCCATTCCCCGATCTGTGCGATCAGACCAGAATCTTCTGCCACCGGCACGAATTTGGCGGGGGACATCATGCCGCGAGCAGGATGGTTCCAGCGCAGCAGCGCTTCGAAGCCGGTGATCCGCTCGGTCGAGGTATGGACGACCGGCTGGTAGTGGAGCTGGAAGCCACCGGTTGCGATCGCATCGCGCAGATCCTGTTCGAGCTGCCGCCGTTCTTCGGCATCGATATGCAGGTCTGCCGCATAAAAGTGGTATCTGCCGCGCCCACCGTCCTTGGCTGCATAAAGTGCTAGGTCGGCATTGCGGATAATCGCTTCTGAAGTAAGTCCGTCTTCCGGCGACACCGCGATGCCGACCGATGCACCGATCATTACCCTGTGACCGTCTATAGAATAGGGTTCCGACAGATCGTGGATGACACGGACCGCCAGTTGGGCAAGATCTTCGCGCCGATGGCGACCTGGCAGCACGACCTGGAATTCGTCGCCGCCGAGACGGCCTACCCGGCCATGCTGTCCGATCGTTCGTTCAAGCCGGCTGGCGACCTGTGTCAGCAGGTAATCCCCCGCAGGATGGCCCATTGTGTCGTTGACTTGCTTGAAGCGGTCGAGATCCAGAAGGAAAACCGCACAAGCCCGGTGATCGAGGTTTGGGGCGACGAGGATTTTTTCGAGCGTTTGCGCCATCTGAAGCCGATTGGCGAGCCCGGTCAACGAGTCATAATGTGCAAGCCGGGTCGCATTCTCTGCGGATCGCCTTCGCTCGGTCAAGTCGTTTCCGGAACCGCGGAAACCCAGGAAATTGCCAAAGCCATCGTAAAGTGGCCGCCCGTTGACCGACCACCATCGCTCTTCGTCTTTCGTCGCTGCGCGAAGCGCAAGCTCGCTGAAAGCTGATCGGGCGGTAAGGTGAAAAGCCAGCGTGCGTTCGCTTTCCTGACCTTGCGGATCCGGGATGAACAGGTCGGACAGCGGGCGACCGTAAAGCCTGCTGTGATCGCATCCCAGGAGATCTCCGATCGTTGGCGAGATGTAGACCAGCTGCCCACGCCTGTCGGTCTCCCAGAACCACCCTTGCCCGGTCTGTTCGAAATCGTTGAGTATTTCTTCGGCCCGCAGCTGACTTCGGCGCCTTTCGCGCGCGGTGGCCAGTTGTTTCTCGTCACTCATCGCTTCGCGCCTGGCTGCGAACAGCCCCGTCGCGGCGCCAATCGCCAATGCTAAGTAGGTTGCCTGGTTCCCGGCAAGCAGTGCTACCGCACCCCACAACGCTAGCTGCGCCGTGGTTATGCTGGAAACCCGGCGATTGAGCATGATGATGGCGATTGTCGAAACGATGACCAGCAGACCCAGCGTATCCTGCCAGTTTGCGTTTGCCTGCTGGGTCCAGCGCGCCATTGCCGTTCCGAACAACGCCATCGGAACTCCGACAAGCGCCAGAGCCAACGAATGGCGCTGCGCCCTGGGGCGGAGATGCGCCTCTTCGAAACGAACCGCCAACGGAGTAGCCGCGGCAATAGCAATTGCCGAAACGAGTAAGACGATGGTCAGGGGCCGAGGCAAGGATTGCGTAGTAATGCCCGTGAGGATCGCGGCGATTCCAATAATCGGCGCCATCAGGATCCAGCGCGGCTCGATAAGATTCCGCAGAACCTGCCTATCGTTCGATCGCCGCAAATTGCTTGTACTTGGACGTTCGACGACACTTCGCGCCGGGATGCGATTTGCCGCGCCAGTGCCGGACGCACGTACCGGTTGCGCTGAAGATGGCGCTTCTTCGGTGTTCGCAACTTGTCTTGCAGACCGAGCCGACATGGCAAGCAGATGCCACGCGACCACTTGCGAAACCGTTAAATTTACCACCAATGTGGGCACAAATCCGCGGCTCACAGCGCTGTGCTCAAGGTCGCTTGAAATGCCGCTAGCGGCAAGGCATGCTCCGCTGCAACGACTATAACCGATGGGAGCCATGGAGATGAGCAAAGGCAATTCGCCGCTGGAGAACGAAGCTGCTCAATCGACCACGGCACTGGGTCCGCTGGTAGGCCTGGCTCGGGAAGATTTCGTCAGCGCCGTTGCCCTTCTTTTGCGCGAGACAGCCACGGACCCCGGCAGGACAATCAAGCACATGCGCGGTTTTGGCGAGGACATGGTCAAGATCATGACCGGCAAGTCAGAGCTCGCCCCCGATCCCAAGGACAAGCGCTTTCGGGACCCCGCCTGGCAATACAATCCGTTCTTCCGCGCCGGCGCCCAGTATTATTTGGCTGTTCAAAAAGGGATGAAGAATTGGGTCGAAGATCTTGAACTGGACGAACTTGAACGAGATCGGGCAAATTTCATTTCAAACATCATAATTGACGGCCTGGCACCAACCAATACGCTGGTGGGCAATCCGACCGCGCAAAAGCGCTTGATCGACAGCGGTGGGCTGAGCCTGATCAAGGGACTGAAGAACGCCTACAACGATATTGCGCACAACCACGGCATGGTTTCGATGGTCGACAAGCGGCCGTTCACGCTGGGTGAGAACGTCGCCACCTCGAAAGGCGCGGTGGTTTACCGCGATGCAATGTTCGAGCTGGTCCAATACGCTCCGACCACCGAGCAGGTTTACGAGATCCCGCAGCTGACAATCCCGCCGCAAATCAATAAGATGTACATCAATGACCTGAGTCCGGAAAAGTCGGTGGTCAAATGGCAGGTCGACAACGGCATCCAGTGCTTCGTCATCTCGTGGAAGAACCCGACCAAGGAAGAAGGGGTCTGGGGCATGGACGATTATATCGCTTCATGCCTCAAGGCGGTCGATGTGGTGTGCGAGATTACCGGAGCGCCGAAGGTCAACATTTCTTCGGCCTGCTCCGGCGGCCAGACCGGTGCGATCCTTGCCAGCAAGATGGCCGCGGCGGGAGACCGGCGGCTTGGTGCGCTGACCTACATGGTGACCGTGCTGCATCCCAAACAGAACGATATCGAGGCCGGGTCGCTGATGACTGCAAACGGGCTCGAGCTCGCCAAGCGCCGTGCCGCCAAGGCCGGGATAATCAAAGGCAACGACCTTGCGCGAGGATTTGCCTGGCTGCGGCCGAACGATCTCATCTGGAACTATGTGATCAACAACTACCTGATGGGTGACGATCCGCCGGCTTTCGATGTGCTGTTCTGGAATGCCGACGCGACCAACCTTTCTGGATCGCTGATGGGTGATTTCCTTAAACTGTTCGAAACCCTTGCCTTTACCAGGAAGGGTGAAGTCGAGATGGCGGGCCACCAGATCGACCTCTCGAAGGTGAACAGCGACCTGTTCATTCTGGGCGGCACCACGGACCATATCACGCCGTGGCGGGCCTGTTACCGTTCAACCCAGCTGTTCGGTTCGAAGGACATCACCTTCGTGCTCAGCCAGTCTGGCCATATGCAAGCGATCCTCAACCCGCCGGGCAATCCCAAGGCTAAATATTATGTGTCGAAAAAGGGCGGCCATCCGCCGGCGGACGTTGACGATTGGCTGAAGGGCGCCGAGGAAGTTGCCGGAAGCTGGTGGCCCTTGTGGATGGATTGGGTGCAGAAGCGCGCAGGGCAGAAGGTTGCCGCACCCGCGGTGCTGGGCAGCAAGAAGCATCCGCCGCAAGAAGCCGCACCGGGCCTCTACGTGCTCGAGCAGGCTTGAGGAAACAGATCTTGTCGAATGAAGAACTGACTGCCGAGTTTTCGATGGAAGAGGTCGGAGGCCGCACCCTGCGAGTGGCGCGCTGGCGGTGGGACATGGAGAGCGAGCACCTGCCCATCCTGTTCTTCAACGGCATCGGCGCAAATATCGAAGCAGTGGCCCCGCTGGCCGAGGCACTGACCGAGCGACCGTTCATCATGTTCGACATGCCCGGCGTGGGCGGGAGCCCCGAACCGCTGGTGCCTTACAATCCCTTCACGATGAGCTGGACCGCGAACCAGTTGCTGAAGCGCTTCAATGCGGAGCATGTCGACGTCATGGGCGTTTCGTGGGGCGGCGCGATGGCGCAGCACTTCACGGTGCAGCATTCGGCCCATGTCCGCCGCCTTGTGCTGTGCGCAACCACCGCCGGCATGATCATGCTTCCCGGGAACCCCGCCGCCCTGACCAAGATGGCCAATCCGCGCCGCTATGTCGACGCGGCCTTCATGGAAGAGCACTTCCGGACGCTGTATGGCGGTTTGACCGGGGGCAAGGCCGAGCATATCGGCCGGCTTACCCCGCCCACCCCGCGCGGCTACTTCTACCAGCTGATGTGCATGATGGGCTGGACCAGCGTACCGGCGCTGCCTTTCCTCAAGAAGCCGACGCTGATCATGATGGGCGAGGATGACCAGATCGTCCCGCTTGCCAACGGTCGCTTCCTTGAAATGCTGATCCCGGACAGCCGGCTCGAGATTTTCGAGCAAGGCGGACACCTGTTTATGCTCACCCATCGCGAGCAGACGATTTCGAGCCTCAGAGGGTTCCTCGACGCGCCCGACCAACCCAAGCGGAAGGCTGCCTAACAGCCATGCGCCATATCGCGATCATCGGCTCGGGACCTGCAGGGTACTATACGGCCGAGGCCGCGCAGAAGCAGTGGGGTGATGACGTTCGGGTCGACCTGTTCGACATGCTGCCCGTGCCATACGGCCTGATCCGCACCGGCGTCGCCCCGGATCACCAGTCGATCAAAGGCGTGTCGAAGCGCTACGAAGGCACCAATAACCTCGAAAACGTGCGCTTTGTCGGAAACGTCACTATCGGTGAGGACGTAACCATCGCCGAACTGCAGGAACTTTACGATGCGGTCGTGCTGGCGACGGGCGCCCCCAATGACAAGCCCGCGGGCATTCCCGGCGAAGGGCTCAACAACGTATTCGGCAGCGCTGCTTTCGTCGGCTGGTACAATGGCCACCCCCAGTTCGCAAAGCTCAATCCCGACCTGTCCGGGCGACACGCGGTGGTCATCGGCAACGGCAATGTGGCGCTCGACGTCGCAAGGATCCTGGCCAAGACCGACAGGGAATTTACCGGGTCCGACATCGTCGCGCACGCGCTTCACGCGTTGCAGAAATCGAAGATCGAGCATGTCACTATCCTGGGCCGCCGCGGACCGCACCAGATCGCGATGACGCCGAAGGAACTTGGCGAGCTTGGCCATCTCGAACGCGCCTGCCCGCGCGTCGATCCGGCTGACTTGCCGCCCGAGGACGAAGATCTCTTCCTTGAACCGGGGCAGCGCAAATCGGTAGGCCATCTGCGCAGCTTTGCCGCCATTCCCGAGGAATTCCGCTCCGACAAGCCGGTGGAAATCGAATTCGATTTCTTCGCCAGCCCCAAAGCGATCCTCGGCGATGGGCAGTTGACGGGGGTTGAGGTCGAGCGAACACAACTCGACGGAAACGGACGCGCCAGCGGTACCGGGGAGACCTATGTCGTTCCTGCCAGCCTGGTGATCACATGCATCGGGTACAAGTCGAGCCCGATCCCCGGCGTTCCGTTCGAGGAAAGCGCCGGGCGCTTTGCCAACGACGAGGGCCGGATCTTGCCGGGCCTTTACTGCGTCGGCTGGGCGCGGCGGGGGCCATCGGGCACGATCGGCACCAATCGTCCCGACGGTTTCAGCGTGGTCGAAAAGATCGTCGAGGACATCGGGGCGGGTTCTGGCAAGGCCGGCCGCGCGGGCTTTGACAGGCTCGCCGAGCAGCGCAATCTCGATATCGTGACCTTCCGCGACTGGAAGAAGATCGAGGAAGCCGAAAACGCCCGCGCCCGCGATGGATCGCCCCGCGAAAAGTTTGTCGACGTTGGCGAAATGATCAGGGCGCGGAAACCATAGTCCGGGCTATCGGCAGGCGTAAATCAGCTCGTCACGCGGGACTGCCTTCGGTTCGAAATAGCGCCCCTCCCACACAACCTTGCAACTGCCGGCCAGATAGGCGTCGATCGTCTCGATCCGTCCATTCGTCGGCCGCAACACATATGCCTTGGGAACCACAAGAACACTTGGCCGTGCAGCGATTATCCGTTCGATTTCCGGCTTGGTCCGGATCGGGCTTACGTCGGTTTCAAGCTCGTTGACCAGGTGCTCCGGAAAGACCAGCGGGGACATCGGCTTGCTGGCGGTATCGGTATAAAGCAGCGGGGGCCCATAAAGCACGAGCAGGCCGCCCGATCCGCGATAGCGATCGATCGTGCTGGCCATCTGCTCGTAGGCCCGCCGCGAAGCGCCATGCATCCCGAAGTCAAACGCCATGCCGAGAATAGCGGCAACGGCGAGGTTCATGGCGAAGAATGCCGGACCCAGCACCCTGCGGTCAAAACCCAGCGCGGCCAGCGGAGTAATGGGAACAAGCACGGGAAGCACATAGTGCGAGAAGAAGTTGGGGACCGCTGCCAGCGAGACGATCGAGATCGTCAACCAAGCCAGCATGATTGCCCGATAAGGGGCAAACTTCACGCTGCGGGCCTGTGCGGCAAGACCAAACAGGGCAACGCCGGCGTAAACTCCCATCAGCCGGGTCAGCGCGATCAGGTTGTGCGCCAGCGCATCGTCTCCGATCCCGGCGCGGCGCATGTTGGAACTGACCATCGCAACGTACCAATCGGCCCACCAGCCGTGCGCCGAATACCACAGCGCCACCAGCGCGGTGGGTGCGATCGCCAGTCCGGCCGCCGTGGCAGCGTGTCGCACGATCGCCCCAATCGGCTGCCCTTTCCGCCACAGCCAGAAAAGACCGGCCGCTCCAAAAAATAGCCCTTCGAAGAGCGTGGTTTGCTTGATCGTCAGGCATAGCCCGCACAGGACCATCGCGATCAGGTGCGCGCGCCTGAAACGCGGAATATCATTTCCCGGCCAGTTGCTCAGGATGAGGAACGCGGCCTGGGCCATCAACAGATTGTAGAAAACGGGACTTTGCCCGCCCATGCCGTCGAACACGTTGAGCATCGCCAGATAGCTCACCCCAGCCATCAGCGCGGCGGTGCTTCCAGTCCACAGGCGCGCGATCTTGGACAGGACCCAGGCGGTGGTGACGGCAAAGCCCAGCGCGACCAGCTGATAGCACCACGGGTTGGTCGAAATGGCAGCGATGGCCCAATAGATGATGAAGATGCCGATCGGCTTGCGGTCCCATATATCGATATAGGGCACCGCGCCGTGGTGCATCGCATCCCCGACCATGAGGTAGAAATTCTCATCCAGATGAACGATCGGATCGCCCAGCGTCGCCGCCCGCAGGATCAGGCCCGCGGCCAGCAGCAGGCCGAAACCAGATGCCCGGCTTTCACCAATGCGCTTTGCCAAATCCTGCAGTTGCCGCACCGCCCTGGTCTCCTTTGTGGTGCAGCCCTAGGCAATCATGGTTAATTTTCTCTCGCCTGCAGTGCATTCCCATCAGGCAAAAAGAACCTTGCCCCCACTCGCAAGCTCTGATTTAATCGAACGGTTAAAGCGCGAACCGAATTGCGCTGAACGGAGAGACGCCATGGCCACTTATGACCTGATCATCCGCAACGGCACTATTGTCGATGGGACTGGTAATCCGCGCTTTGCTGGCGACGTTGCCGTCAAGGACGGCCTGATCGCAGCGGTTGGCAGCGTGCATGGCGACGCGACGCGAGAGATCGACGCTGGCGGCAAGGTCGTCGCCCCCGGCTGGGTGGATGTTCACACGCACTATGACGGTCAGGCGACGTGGGATCAGGAAATGGCCCCTTCCAGCTGGCACGGCGTGACGACGGTTGTCATGGGCAACTGCGGTGTCGGCTTCGCCCCCGCCGCGCCGGATCGGCACAAGTGGCTGATCGAGCTGATGGAGGGCGTTGAGGACATCCCCGGCACCGCGCTCGCCGAAGGCATGAAGTGGAATTGGGAAACCTTTCCCGAATACCTCGATGCGCTCGAGCAGCTCCCCCGCACGGTCGATGTCGGCACCCACGTGCCGCACGGCGCGGTGCGCGCCTATGTGCTGGGTGACCGCGAACGCCCCGGCGCGGTACCGACCGAAGATGATATCGCCAAGATGTCCGCCATCGTTGAAGACGGCGTCCGCGCGGGTGCGCTCGGTTTTTCCACCAGCCGCACAGTGCTGCATCGCTCGATCGACGGTGAGGTCGTCCCCGGCACCACCGCCACCAAGGAAGAGCTTATCGAGATCGGACGCGCGATGGGCCGCGCCGGGCACGGGGTGTTCGAAATGGCCAGCGACATGCGCCGCGAATGGGACGAATTTGGCTGGATGGGCGCGCTGAGCCGCGAGACCGGCCTGCCCTGCACCTACGCCGCGCTGCAGTCGATCGCCAAGGAGATGCCGCTCGACGAGCAGATCTCCGCGATGCGCGCGGAGAATGACAACGGCGCGAACATCGTCGCGCAGATCGCGCTGCGCGGCAACGGCATCGTCATGGCATGGCAAGGCACGGTTCACCCGTTCCGCCTCCGCCCAAGCTGGCAGGCGATCGCCGAGCTGCCGTGGGCCGAACAGAAGGCCAAACTGTTCGATCCCGCGTTCAAGGCGCAGCTGCTCAGCGAAGCGCCCGATTACAGCGAAGTGCCGCAGGATATCGTCGGGCTCATCATGGTGGTCAGCGCGGGCTGGGGCATGCAGTACCAGATGGACGACGAATTCGACTACGAGCCGCAAGCCGATGCCAGCATCGCAGCGCGCGCCGAGGCCGCAGGCAAGACGCCGGATGAGTATGCCTACGACCTGCTGTGCGAGAACGACGGCACCGGGTTCATCTACCTGCCGATCCTCAACTACGCGGACGGCAACCTCGATTTCCTTGAAGCACTGCAGAACAGCGATGATTGCGTCAATTCGCTGTCCGACGGCGGCGCGCATTGCGGCACGATCTGCGACGCGGCAAGCCCGACTTTCATGCTCCAGCACTGGGTGCGCGACCGCAAGCGCGGCGGCAGGATCAGCCTTGAGAATGCGATCAAGCGCCAATGCCACGACACCGCGCGGCTCTACGGCCTCGATGATCGCGGCGTAATCGCGCCCGGCTATCTCGCCGATCTCAATGTCATCGACATGGAGGCAGTAAAGCTCGGCAAGCCGTGGCTCGCTTTCGATCTGCCCGCGGGCGGCAAGCGCCTGCTGCAGAAGGCCGAGGGGTACGTCTGCACGATTAAGACGGGGGTGGTTACCTTCGAGGATGGCAAGTGGACCGGCGAAACACCCGGCGGCCTGATCCGCGGCCCTCAGCGCGCTGCGATGCTGGAGGCGGCCGAATGAGCCAGCGCGCGGTTCGCGTCGGTTCGCCCGCCAGTCTCGATACCCTCCTCCCAGCCAGCGCCGAGGATCCCGGCCAGCCCGGCCCCGGCCAGATCCGGGTGCGGCTGGCAGCGAGTTCGCTGAACTACCACGATTTTGCTGTGGTCTGCGGGATGATCCCGGCCGAAGCCGGACGCATCCCGATGTCAGACGGCGCCGGAACGGTCGAGGCGGTTGGCGACGGGGTCACCCAGTTCAGGGTCGGCGACTTGGTGGTCTCGACCTTTTTTCCCGAATGGCTCGACGGGCAGCCACCAGCCACCGCCTTCCGCGGCGTCCCGGGCGACGGAATCGATGGATATGCCCGCGAGGTGGTCGTAACGCCGCAGCATTGGTTCACGCGGGTCCCCGTCGGATACAACGCCGCCGAGGCAGCAACGCTGACCTGTGCCGGGCTGACAGCATGGCGCGCGCTTTTCGTCGACAATGCCATCCGGCCAGGTTCGACTGTGCTGGTCCAAGGCAGCGGCGGAGTTTCGATCTTCGCGCTGCAGTTTGCCAAGGCCGCGGGCGCAACCGTAATCGCGACTTCATCCTCGGACGAAAAGCTAGGCCGTCTCAAGGATCTCGGCGCCGATCACCTGATCAATTACAAGGAACATGCGGCTTGGGGCATGAAGGCGCTTGAGCTGACCGGCGGCACGGGGGTCGATTGCGTGGTTGAAATCGGCGGTGCTGGAACGCTCGACCAGTCGATGATGGCGACGCGGGTTGGCGGGCACGTCGCGCTGATCGGGGTGCTCGCGGGCTTTGCGGGGCCGGTGCAGACCGCACTGCTGATGGCCAAGAACCTGCGCGTCCAGGGCCTGACCGTGGGCAGCCGTGCGCAGCAGCTCGACATGATTGCGGGCATCGAGGCCAACGGAATCAAGCCGGTGATCAGCGACCACTTTCCGTTGGAAAGTCTCGCCGATGCGTTCCGCCACCAGGCGGCGAACAAGCACTTCGGCAAAATCGCGGTTGATATCTAGATGTCGTCGGGCAGGCGGAACTGCCCATTGCTCGCCTCCGCGATCCGCGCCGCGCGGCCGCTTATCGTCATCGGACCAAGCGGCGGATCGCCAAACGATAGCCGGTAACGCCGCGTCAGGAAGAATGGCAGGCCGAGTATCGGCCGCTTCTCAACTGCAATCGCATTCCACGGAACCAGGAACGGGCTCGAAAACGGCGCAAAGATCCGCCAGATCCGGACGCGCAGGCCTGCCGGACAGACATCGAAGCGCAGGCAACTGCCGTAATTGACACCGGTCAGCATGAAGCGCCCAAGCTGAGCCGACTGAAAGCGCAGGGTAAGCCACGCTTGCTGTTCGGGCCGATCCGGATAGCGCCGCGCAAGTTCACCGATGCCGCTGAACGCGGCTATCAACGCGGTCGAAGCGAGCCACATCCCGATAAACAGGAAGGGAAGAATGGCCAGGAAGGCAGTCTGGTTCATCAGGGTCTGATGACGATTCCCTGGCTCGGGTCGGTATTGCCCCGCACCGTCGCAACGAACGCTGCGACCGCCGCTTCCAGCCCGCTACGCTCGTCGATCGTCACCGCGCCGCCCGCTTCACCGATGAAGCGCAGCCAGCTTACCGCCACCGCTGCGCCGAATGCCTTGGGGCCAAGCTCCTTGATCGCCGCGACGGCGTGGTCGGGCGCGAAGAACAGCACGGGCTTGGGTCCGGGCGGCGGACCGTTATCCTGTCCGAAACCGGCGCCAACATGCGTCGCGCCCACGGTGCACGAGTATTTGAGCTGATCACCCAGCGCGGTGTGGACCGCATGGATCACGCCCGCATTCCCGGCGAAGTCGACCAGAACCGAAGCAACCTGCGGCAACTCGGCGATCGCCTCGTACGACAACACCTCATCGTAGAAGCCGCCGTGCCGCACGAAGTCGACATTGCTAGCCGAAGTCAGGCCGATGCGCCGGATCCCGGGCGACTTGGCGCGCGCAACACTGGCCAGCGCCATCGCGGTCTTCGAAGAAGCGCTGGTGCAGATTAGCGTTTCGGCGCCAAACCAGTGTTCGCCGCGCATGAAGCTTTCGATCAGGAACCCGGTCTTGAACAGCGGACCGAAGATCATTCGCTCGCCCTCGCGGGCCGGGTCGTGTTCCGGATCGGCGGCAAGGCGGCTGTACTGGTTGTAGATCGGGCTCATCGGCTGGCGATGCGCCGCAGCATCGGTGAAGCCGCCAGCGCTCACCTGCGCGGGCAGGACATCGAGCCATTCGCCCATCGGCAGGTATCCATAGACCCGCTCACCGGCTGCGATTTCCGGATGCCGCGATTGCTCGACCACGGCGTGGCCCCACATCGGAACGACGCCCCAATCCCCCTGACCGGGGAAGAAATTCCAGTAGCCAAAGGCATCGCCCGCAACGGCATAGGTCACATTGTTCGCGGTGACCGAAAAGCTCTCGATCCGCAGGCGTACTTCGCCATCGCCGAGCGGCGGCAAGGTGTCGGATGCGATCCGTGCCTGATCGATCGCGCCGCGCCTGACCTGGGCCGTGCGGCTCACCGGATCAAACCCGCATCGGCATCAAAACATAGAGCGCGGGGCTCTTGTCATCCTGCCGAATCAGGGTCGGTGCCCCGGCATCGGCAAGATGCAGTTCAACCGTATCGCCATCGATCTGGCCGAGGATATCCTTGAGGTAATTGGCGTTGAAACCAATCTCGAATCCGCTCGACTTGTAGTCCGCCGGAACTTCCTCGGCGGCGGTGCCATTGTCGGGGCTGGTGACCGAGAGGGTTACCTTGTCGGGCTCCAGCGCCATCTTGACCGCGCGGGTCTTTTCGGTGGCGATCGTGGCCACGCGATCGACGCCTTCCCAGAAGCTTTTCGGATCAAGCTTCAGCAGCTTGTCGTTTCCGGTCGGGATCACGCGGCTGTAATCGGGGAAGGTGCCGTCGATCAGCTTGCTGGTGAGCACCACGCCGTTTTCGCCGCCAAGCGTAAAGCGCACCTTGCTGGCGGACAGGTCGACCAGGACGTTGGCATCCTGCGCCTCATCCAGCAGCTTGCGCAGCTCGGCGACGCATTTGCGTGGCACGATCACGTCGGGCATGCCGTCAGCGCCATCGGGCTTGGCGATGGTGAACCGCGCGAGCCGGTGGCCATCGGTGGCCGCCGCGCGCAGTTCGTCGTCAGTCACATGCAGGAAAATGCCGTTGAGATAATACCGCGTTTCCTCGGTGCTGATCGCGAAGCGGGTGCGGTCGATCATCTGCGCCAGCGTGGCGGCGGGCAGCTCAAAGCTGGTCGGCAGATCGCCTTCGACGATCATCGGGAAATCGTCGCGCGGCAGCGTCGGCAGACTGAAGCGGCTGCGTCCGGCCTTTACCGCCATCCGGTTGTCCGCGGTTTCAAGGCTGACCTGGCTGCCATCGGGCAACTTGCGCGCAATGTCGAACAGCAGGTGCGCCGAAACCGTGATCGCGCCGGGCACTTCGACCGAAACCGCGCCGAGGCTTTCGACCACCTGCAGGTCGAGGTCGGTTGCCATCACCTTGAGCGTGCCGTCAGCCGAGGCCTCGATCAGCACGTTGGACAGGATCGGGATCGTATTGCGGCGTTCAACGACAGACTGGACGTGCGACAGGCATTTAAGCAGCGTCGCACGTTCGATTGTGGCCTTCATGGTCGGTCTCGTCCCCTGGTCGCCGGATCGCTGGCCGGAATCGGCCAGGCACCGTCAAATTGCGGACTACCTTCTCTAGCGCCGGGGGAATTTGCGGCAAGGCCGGTGGTGCCGGAAGCGGCACTAACTGGGGATAAATGCGGGCAAATTGCCCGTCCGCTTTGCCAGAGCAGATGGTTAGCGGATCAGGGCCTGATCGCGGTACATCTCACCTGAGACAGTCACATAGGCGCCCATCAAGCCAAGCCCCTCGTCGGGCAGCTTGTCGATGTCGACGCCCGCCTTCGAGAGTTCCTCGACAAGAGCGTTGAACATCGCCTCGGACACCTTGTCCGGCTCGGGATTCGTGCGTCCCGGCCCGATGTCGAACACGCGGTCCAGGACAGGAATAGGAACCTTGAGCGCGGACAACCGACGCACGAGTTCATCATGGCTGACCCGTGCGATGACGTAGCGCGCATAGAGATCCTGCTGCGAATCGGGTACCTTCTCACGCGCTACACACGCGTCGTTGACCTTCTTGATCGCGCTGGTCAGCGCCGGATCGGTATCCTGGCCTTCCTTGAAATTCATCATTTCGTAGACTAGCTTTGCGCCAAGATCCTTGGGCGCAAGTTGTGCCGGGCAATTGGCTTGCCCCGCGGTCATTGCCGCTGCAGGTCCTGCTGCAAAACCGGCAATAACTGCCGCAAACAAAATAATTTTCCGCATCTGATTAAGCCCCCGGAAGTGCATGTCAGCCAAGCATAGCCATGCCGCCATTAACGTGTAGTGTCTGGCCGGTAACATAGCCGGCTTCATTGCTGGCCAGGTATGCAACCGCCGCACCGATATCCTCGCCCTCACCCATGCGCCCCATGGGGATACGCGCATTAAGCGCATCCTTCTGTGTATCCGGGAGAACATCGGTCATCGCGGTACGGATGAAGCCCGGGGCGACGCAGTTGACGGTAATCCCGCGGCTCGCCACTTCCTGCCCCAGCGACTTCGACATGCCGACCAGGCCCGCCTTCGCTGCGGCATAGTTCACCTGCCCCGGATTGCCGGTCGCCCCGACCACGCTGGTGATCGTGATGATGCGGCCATGGCGAGCCTTCATCATCGGCTTGCACGCAGCGCGCATCAGACGAAACGCCGCTTCAAGGTTCACGCGGATAACCGCATCCCATTCCTCGTCCTTCATCCGCATCGCGAGATTATCGCGCGTGATCCCCGCGTTGTTCACCAGGATATCGATCTTGCCCAACGTATCGACCGTGGCCGGCACCAGGTTCTCGACCTGATCAGTGTTCGAAAGATCACAGGTTATTTCAACATGATCGTGCCCATAGGCGGCGTTCAGCTCTTCACGGAATGCGCGCAGCTTCCCGGGGTTGGTGCCAGAAAGTGCAAGGCGCGCGCCCTGCTTGGCCAGAGCATGGCAAATTGCCGAGCCGATGCCTCCGGCAGCGCCGGTTACCAAAGCAGTCTTGCCAGAAAGGTCGAACAACCGGTTTTCCATTCTCAAAGCTCCTTAGCCAAGGCTTCGATGTCGTCCATGGTCACCACGCTGGCAACCGCGACATCCGTAACGCAGCGTCCGATCATAGGACCCAGGACCTTGCCACCGAATTCGACAAAGCGTTCGACGCCCGCATCCTTCATCGCAATAACGCTTTCACGCCAACGCACCCGGCCGGTAACCTGTTCGACCAGCAGGCGCTGGATTTCGGCCGGATCGCTGGCGACAGCAGCGGTCACATTGGCAAACACCGGCACGATAAGCGACCCCGGCGGAGTCGCCGCCAGCGCTTCGGCCATGCGGTCCGCCGCAGGCTGCATCAGCGGACAGTGGAACGGGGCGGAGACCGGCAGAAGCACGCCGCGCTTGATTTCGAAGTCCTTGACCATTGCCACCGCGCGCTCGATCGCTGCCTTGTGCCCTGAGAGCACAACCTGCGAAGGGTCATTGTCGTTGGCGACGGTGCAGACTTCTCCTTCTGCAGCCGCGTCGGCCAGTGCCTGTGCCTTATCCACATCGGCGCCCAGCAACGCGCACATGGCACCGACGCCGACGGGTACCGCTGCCTGCATCGCCTGCCCGCGCAGCTTGAGCAGCCGGGCAGTGTCGGCAAGGCTGAATGCCCCTGCGGCGCACAAGGCGGTGTATTCGCCCAGGCTGTGCCCGGCGACGTAATCCGCCTTGTCCGCCAGCGAGATGCCCCCTTCTTCCTGCAGCACCCTGAGCACCGCGATGGCATTGGCCATGATCGCCGGCTGGGCATTCTCGGTCAGGGTAAGCGTTTCTTCCGGCCCTTCGCGCATGATCGCTGAAAGCTTCTGGCCGAGCGCATCGTCAACCTCTTCGAACACCGCGCGCGCGATCGGGCTGGCGGCGGCAAGGTCTGCCCCCATGCCGACCTTCTGGCTGCCCTGTCCCGGGAAAACAAATGCTCGCATTTTCAAAACTCCTGTTCGGCGCGGCGGTTAATCGCAGCGACGCGGGGGCTCAAGTCCCGAACGGCACAATCTTGTTGTCGATATCATGACCGATGTCTGCCCGGCCCAGGTAAGCGACACCGGCGCGCTTGCACCAATGCTCGACAATCTGTTCAGGAGTGTGGCCGAATTCGACCTCGTTCTCAGGCACCGCGCTTACCCGTCCGAGCCGCAGTCCGGCAATGGCGGGCAGCGCCGACGTGACGTGAAAAAGCAGCCGATCTACTGCGTAGTCGTACTCGGCCACCTCCTCGATCAGCACCACATGCCCAGACAGGTCCGGCATCAACGGCGTTCCGGTGAGCATGGCGAGCGTCATCAGGTTGAAGGCCGCCTGCGGACGGTGGTCGAGGCCGGGTTCAACACCTGCCTTGTCCCCCGCCAGATAGGCCAGCGTCCGCCGCACTGCCGCCTCGCCGCCGTCACGCCGGATATCGGTCGGCATCGGGGCATGCACCTGCTTGCCGATATCGCGCGCATAGAGCCCGCCCAGCAGCATCCCGCCATCGGAGTAGCCGAGATATGTCTTGTACTCGGCCGTGCCGTCCATCCGGGCAATCGCATCCTCAGCAATCCGCGCCGCGCCGTAACCGCCGCGCGCGAACCACACCGCGTCGAACGCGGGATCGTTGGCACAATCGAGCAAGGCCGCGAGCCGCAGCGCGTCGCTGCCTGCGAAATGACCGTCGTTCAAAAAGCACTGGTCATGGAAATGCAGTTGCAGGTCTGGAAATCCGGCGGCCAGGGCGATCACCCTGTCGGCATCGTCCTGGGTAAGCGACCGCGAGGGCGCGCAGATGGCAATCGAAGGCATCGCAGCTTCCTAACCCTGTTGCGCTGGCTGACAAGGCCGCATACCGGAACGGCATGACCGATCTCACCTCACATCCCTGGTTCTTTTGCGGCATCGGCGGTTCGGGCATGTTGCCGTTAGCGCTGATCCTGCGCGGCCAAGGGGCCGAGGCCGCCGGTTCGGATCGCAGCCGCGATCAGGGCCGCACGCCGGAAAAGTTCGCCTGGCTCGAAAACCTGGGCTTCACGCTCCACCCGCAGGACGGGAGCGGGATTGTCTCGGCGAACCAAACCTTGATCGCCTCGGCCGCAGTCGAGAACACCGTACCTGAAATGGTCCGCGCCAAGGAGTTGGGCTGCCCGCGCATGACCCGCGCCGAGCTGCTCGCCGCGCTGTTCAATGCGAGTGAAATCCGCATCGCGATTGGCGGGACCAGCGGCAAGAGCACGGTTACCGGGATGACCGGCTGGATCATGGACCAGTCCGGGCGCGATCCGACGATCATGAACGGCGCGGTGATGAAGAACTACGTCCGCGACGATGCCCCCTTTGCCAGCGCGCGCGTGGGGCAAGGCGGCGTGTTCGTATCTGAAGTTGACGAGAGCGATGGATCGATCGCGCTGTATGATCCGACGGTCGCGGTGCTCGGCAACGTCAGTCTCGATCACAAGAGCTTGGAGGAACTGCGCGAGCTGTTTGGCGATTTCCTTGCCCGCGCCGATATTGCGGCGATCAACCTAGACGACGCGGAAACCGCCGCGCTTGCGCCGCGGGCAAGGGCGGTGATCAGCTTCGGGACCGAGACTGCAGAGGCTACGATCCGCGCCCTGCCCGGCTCGATCTTGGAGACGCCAACAAGTATCGCAGCAACCATCGCCGATGCCCGCGATGGTGCACAACACCAACTCACACTCAAGGTGCCCGGGCGGCACAACCTGGCCAATGCGCTTGCCGCGCTCGCCGCCGCGGCGGCTGCCGGCGTGCCGGTTGACCGCGCGGTGGCCGCCCTCGCTTCGTTTTCCGGACTGGCCCGGCGGTTCGACATTGTCGGCACAAGTCCGTCTGGTATTTCGGTGATCGACGATTTCGGCCACAACCCGGACAAGGTTGCAGCGACCCTGCGCACGCTCAAGTCGCATCCGGGCCGGGTAATCGCCTTCTTCCAGCCGCACGGTTACGGTCCGCTGCGCCAGATGGGCGCGGAGCTGGCGGAGACATTTGCCCGCGAGCTCGGCCGCGATGACCTGACGATCCTGTGCGATCCGGTCTATTTCGGCGGCACCGTCGATCGATCGCAGGGCAGTGAGCGGATCATCGGCCTGATCGAAGCGGCAGGCGGCAAGGCCGAATACATCCCCTCGCGCGACGACTGTTCTGCGCGCATTGCCGACCTCGCCCGGCCCGGCGACCGCGTGGTGATCATGGGCGCACGCGACGATACATTATCGCTGTTCGCGCGCGATCTGCTGAACCAGCTCGACTAGGGAGGCGGGGCCCCGTCGCCCACGCGCGCGCTCCAATGCATGCGATCGTGGTTCCACGAGCAGTTGAATGTCCCGCCGACCATCCAGCCATTCCCCACAAAGTGCCCCTCATAGTGGCAGATACCCTGCCCCTGGCTGCGCAGTATCCTTACCTCGTCGCCTTCGATCGTCATGTGCAGGTCGGCGTTGGTCCACTCCCGGCCTTTGTGCCAACCGGCGCGGAAGTCTCCCGGCGGTGAAACGGGAGTCCATTCGCCTGCCCATTCACCTTCGTGCTCGTGCCAGATCACACCGAGACGCGGATCGGGCGCTGGGGCCGTACCATCATCGCACCCGCGGGGTGCCGGTACGTACCCGCGCGCTACGGATGCGCTCCATCGCATCGGCCGGCCACTGACCCAGGTGCAGGTGTAGGATCCGGATACGTGCATCGCGTCGGACCAGAAGGTGCCATTGTAAGTGCAGGTTCCCTGCGGCTGCGTGCGAACAATCTGGACGCGCTGGGAATCAATCGGCGTGATCTGAAGATCTGCGGTTACCCGCTCACCGTTCTTGGTCCACAGTGCCGTAAAGTGACCGGGCCGATCTCGAACCGGAGTCCAGCGCCCGTTCCAGCCATTTTCGACTTCGGTCCAAGTTCCCATGAGCCGAAGCGTTGAGAGCGACGGACCGATAGGACCTTCACCATCTTTCGGCATGGCGCAAAGTCCGGGCTGTGCCAGCGCCGCTTTTTCACCGATAGTAATGCTTGAAAGCGCAAGGGCGGCAACAAGCCCCATGCTGCCACGTCCGAAACGCCTGATCCGCATGCCCACCTCCCCGGTTGACTGAACGGAGTGTAGCGCAACCTCCGCAAACCGCCAAATGTCGGCATTCGTTGCGCAAGTGTCGCCACTTAACAGTTTCGCAACTGCAATTTGCGATAAAGCGCATGTATTTCGAGGGGATTCAGCAATGTCGGCAAATACTGCACCAGCACAAAGCTTCGCCGAAGCCACCGGTCTTTGGGACCGCGCAGTCAATGCGACGAATTACGTGCTTGACCACTGGTGGGTCTGGCTGGTCCTCGCTTTCGTACTCTGGCTGTTTCTGAAAGCCCGCGCACAACACCAGCTGCTGGGTGAGCTTGATGAGCGGTGCAGCGCCGCCAACGGTGATATCGACGCGCTGCTCAACGAACGCCACGCACTGATCGGCAACCTCGCCGAGACGGTGAAGGGCTTCGCCGGGCAAGAGCACAAGGTGCTCAAGGACGTGATCGATGCCCGCGCCCGCGCTACATCCGCCACGGGCAATTCCAAGGCCGACGCTGAGGCGGCAGTCAGCGCTTCGCTCGCCAACCTGTGGTCGATCACCGAGAACTATCCGGAGCTGGCCAGCTCGACCCACTTTCGCGAGCTGCGCAGCGAACTGGTCCGGATGGAAGACCGCATCAATGCCGCGCGCAAGTTCTACAACCTCTCGGTCGAGGAACTGAACGGCGTGCGCCGCGCGTTCCCGTACAACCTGCTCGATTCGATCGCCAAGACCGAGGATCACGAGAAGTACACCCTGGGCGATCGCCGCGCGCAGTTCGACGAGCCGGTCAAGGTCAGCTTCTGACCTTGATCTGAGCCGGGGGGAACAATGGCGGCGATCGGTTACGTCACGCTTGCGGCAGAAAACCGCAAGCGCCTGATCCAGGTGCTTGGGCTCTATGTCCTTGCCTTCCAGATGATCGGCGGCCTTGCAGCCACCTTTTTCCTGATTGCGATCGATCCCGCGCACATCATGCTGGTCGATCCGATCGGCTATTTTGTCCGCTATGGCCTGCCGATGGCGCTGATTGCGGCGGCCCTGTTCACCTGGATCTACCAGGGTCACGCGGCAGCGGTCGAAAAGAAGCTGGCGATCGTCAATCCCTCGCGTATCGACGAGCCGCGCTTCGTGACGATCGCCGAACGCGAATGCATTGCCTTGGGCATCCGCCTGCCGCGCTTCGGGATCATCGACGTGCCCCAGCCCAACGCACTGGCAGTCGGCGAAGGCCCTTCGCGCGGATTGATCGCGGTGACACGCGGACTGCTCGACCAGCTTGACGACGAGGAACTGGCCGTCGTCATTGCGCAACAGGCGGCACACATCCGAAACGGCGATACCCAGGCGCTCGCGGCGAATTATGCACTGATGCGCACCGCAGTGCTGTTGCAGGTCAACAACCCGCTTCGGTTTGAAGATTGGCGCCAGATGCTGATCCCGATCCTGCTCCCACCGATGCTGCTACTCATGCTGTTATCGGGGATGATCACCAAGGCCTCCATGGGCATAGCCCGCATGGCGCGGCGTTCGGTCAAGCTGTCGCGCTTCCATATCGCTGATGCGGATGCAGTCCGCGTAACGCACCGGCCCGACGCGCTCTATTCGGCGCTGGTCAAGATCGGCGGCAAAGGCGCGTTTGCCGGAAGCGAAGCCTTTGACGACCTGCTGTTCGACGGACGCAGCGACAGCGATGGCGGCACGCACCCGGCGGTGGTCGAACGGCTCCAGACGATCTCGCGCATGGGCCGCGACCTGATGCAGCCCGGCCGCCCGCGCCAGGACACGCGCCTGCAGGAACTTCGCGGCGATGCCCCCCGCCCGACCTTCGGCCGCAAGCTCGATCCCGAAGCATTTGTTGCCGCACCCATTCCGCCCGCTGAAAAGCCGCGCAAGCCGCGCCAGCTCAATCAGGAAGAGCTTCTGAAACTGATGCTGACCGACTGGAAGACGTACAAGGAATACATCTCCGCCTGTAACAACTATTACGAATGGCGCGAGAGCGACAACCGCAACTTCCTTGGCCTCAAGCCGGAGATGCGGATCCCGGTCATGGCAGCGACCGCCTTCCTGACAGTGCTCTACTGGCCTGCCGACGGCGACTGGCAGAAATTCGCCAACCGTTTCAGCCCTGCATTCTTCAGCCAGGTGCTGGCAACTCCCACCGGAACCTTCTGCGCCGGTTCGGGCTGCCCCAATGGCTGAGAGTGGCGAATTCAGGCCGCCAAGCGACGTGCGGGATTCCGCTGCCATCAAGGTGTTCCTGATCCCGATCCTGGCGTTGTTCGGCGTTGTCCTGCGAGGCGGCTATGAGCCCCCTCGCCACAGGGCACCGGCTGCCGATCCAATGAAGCTTGTTGCCCCAGCCGGCGACCCGCAGATGGCAGAAGCCATCCGGATCGCGCAAATGCCGGTCGCCGGCAAAGGCAACCCATGGAGCAAGTCACCGGGAACCGGGCCGAGCGCTACCTTTGAAATTCCCGGTGGCAGCATAACGCTGACCCGTTCCGAAATTGCCGAAGCCAACTTCATCTATCCGCAGCTGAAGGAGAATGCGAAACTCGCCCACGGCAGCTCTTATCGTCCAGCCAATGACGGCTTTGGCGGGGGCAAGCATGACGGCAGCGAATGGGGTGACGGCGAAAACTAGCGACGGCTGTCGCAAATTCACAAGGGCAAGGCACCACCGGCACGCTAGCTCCCGAACGAATGAGGGAGCATATCGTGCAAATCAGCAGACGTAACTTGATCGCAGGCGGGGCGGCACTGGCTATCTTCGGGCAGTCACGGACGGCGCAAGCCAGCCTGGTTTCCGATAATTGGCAAGGCCTCACCGAGATCCTCGGCAAGAGCTGGCATGGCGGCGGAATCACCCATTCCGCCGGCACCGAAGGCGGAAAGCTGACGCTCCAGCTTGGCCTGTCGATCCAGGCAAACGCCGATTACACGATTGGCGGAACCCTGAGCATGACCAGCCGGTGGGATACCGGGACCTATTCGGCACGCTACCGGATCCGGGGCTACGTGACCAATACGGATGAACCTGCGATCTTCGTTGTGATCGAAAGCGCGACCTTCGAGAGCGGGGATGACCTCCCCTCAAACCTCTTCTGGCAGGGTCTGACCGGAAACCTGCGGCTCTACACCGAAAGCGGCAACAGCGGGCACTGGGTGCTCTCGGGCGATCTCTTCGGGACCCGTGATGGCAACAAGTTCGAAAGCCAGTTCGCCGACCACCCTGTTTAGCTGAAGGCTTGCATTCTCCCGCAAAACCGCTATGCGCGCGCCTTCCCTGCCTTGACGGGGAGCTGAAGAAAGCCGGAGGGGCCCCGCAATACCGCGGATCAGCCAGCGATCGGTTAGAAGACAAGAAAGGCATGGTATGCCGCTCTACGAGCATACTTTCCTGGCGCGCCAGGATCTGAGCCAGGCGCAGGTCGATGCGCTGG
>JBJTMA010000134.1:0-9087 GCA_046063295.1 Novosphingobium sp. | reverse complement strand
ACAACAACGTTACCCGTTTCGTCGTTTTGTCCAAGGAAAAGAAGTGGATGGCAAGGAAAACGCCGGATGAGGTCATGATGACAACCTTCGTGTTCCGCGTGCGCAACGTGCCGGCTGCGCTCTACAAGGCGATGGGCGGCTTTGCCACCAACGGCGTCAACATGACCAAGCTTGAAAGCTATCAGAAGGGCGCAAGCTTTGCCGCGACCACCTTCTACGCCGATATCGTCGGCGCTCCGGGCGATCCCGCGGTCGACCGCGCGCTTGAGGAACTGGCGTTCCACTGCAAGGAACTGCGCGTGCTCGGCACCTATCCGCAGGAACGCGCGCGCGGTTAAGCATCGCGCCAAGTAGTCCTACGACGCTCCCTGAAAATAACGCTCCCAGTTCGGGGCGAATACTCATTTCTCCTGCTTGCTCCGTCCCTTGCGCCGTGCCACCACACGCGCAGTGGCGGAGCAGCAAATTCAGGGGGCGCAGGCAGCGCAGGACGCGGCGGCGGCGTGGCAAAAGGTCCACGCCGATCCTACGATCCAGTATGCCCCGCTGCAGGTGACCGTTCCGGAGACGCAGCCGCCCGCCTGGCTGTTCGCGCTGGAAAAATTCTTCAAGGCGATCTTCGAACCGATCGGGCGCGCGCTCGGGCTGTCCTGGCCGGTGCTGCAGTGGGTTCTTGTGGCGCTTGCCGTCCTTCTTGTCGGCTATGTCATCTGGCGCTTCAGCGAACCGTTCAGGCTTGGCTGGAGCCGCAAGAGGGCAGAACCTGTTGCCGACCAGGAATGGACCCCGGACCGGGCCCAGGCGCTGGCCCTGCTTGACGATGCCGATGCGCTGGCGCGGGAGGGGCGGTTCGATGAAGCGACCCATCTGCTGCTGCGCCGCTCGGTCCAGCAGATTGCCGATGCTCGCCCTGACTGGATTGGCCGCGCCAGCACTGCGCGCGAGATCGGACGGATCGAGGCTCTGCCGGACAAGGCGCGGGGCACTTTCGCGCAGATTTCGGCACTCGTCGAACGCAGCCTGTTCGCGCTGCGCAGCCTTTCCGCCGAGGACTGGCAGCAGGCGCGTGCCGCTTACGCCGAATTCGCGCTCGAACGCATCGGAGCCACGCGATGAGGGGATCGCGCGGCAGTCCGTTTTCGCCCCGTGTGGCGCTGGCCCTGGTACTGGGCGGAGCCCTGGCGTTCGTGGCGCTGTTGTGGGCGGTGGGCAGCGGCATGGCCGATCCCGAACCCCAACCCAGCGGGGCGCACGTCGAAGGCAAGGGTCTGGCAGGCTATGCCGCCTTGTCGGACTACCTCAAGGCCCGTGGGTTCGACGTTTCGGAAACCCGCACGCGCGGCAAGCTGCAGCAAGGCGGCCTCCTGGTCCTGACCCCGCTGCACCAGACCAAGGCCGATGCGCTGAACCGCGCAATCCGCGATCATCGCCAATTCGGGCCCACCCTGCTGATCATGCCCAAATGGCTCGCGATGCCATTGCCGGCCGAGGCAGGCGCACTCAATCCCAAGATAAAGCCCGGATTCGTACAGCTGATCGGTCCGGCCGCGCCCAAGTGGGAGGGCTTTCACGATGAAGTGGCGGTCGATCTGTCGCCGCTTGCGAAAGCAGATGACAAGAACTGGTCCGGCTTCGATCAGAGCGGACCGGTGGCCAATCCCGATGCTGTGGTGTCAGCTCGCGGACGGTCGCTGGTTCCGCTTGTGTCGGCTGGCAGAGGGGGCCGCACCATCGTCGCCTATTTCGATGATGGCGATTTCCCGGACCTTGCGGCGAAGGCGCTGGCCCCGCCTTCCGAGCGCAACGACACGGCAGGCGGGGACGAAGCGCCGACCGAGGATGCGGCGCCGGCGGTGATCGATCCTGCCGGCGATGCGCCTGCGGATGAAGTCGATCCCGATGCAGCGGCGCCCGATAACGCGCTCGACGGCGCTCCCGATGTCCCGATCGTGGTTGCGGCGGCAGGCGCCCGGCAGCGCTACCCCGTAATCGTGGTGTTCGACCCCGATTTCCTCAACAACTTCGGCCTGGCGCATCAGGAAAACGCGTTCGCCGCGGAAGAGCTGGTCAGGCTCGCGCTGCGCGGTGACAGCAAGCAGATCGTGTTCGATCTCACGCTTGCCGGCTACGGTCGATCGGAAAGCCTGCTCGAACTTGCCTTCACCCCGCCGTTCCTCGCCGCCACACTGTGCCTCCTGCTTGCCGCCGCCATCGCATTGTGGCGGGCGTACCACCGGTTTGGCCCCCCGCTGATCGCCGCGCGGTCGATCGCTTTCGGCAAGCGTGCATTGGTCGGCAACGCGGCCGGATTGCTGCGCCGGGCGAAGCGCCTTCACCTGGTCGGCGCGCCTTATACCGATGCGGTGCGCGAACGGCTGGTCAAGGCGCTGGCGCTTCCCCCGCGGCTCGATCGCCAGGCCGCAGAGGCGGCGATCGATCGCGCGCTGCTGGCCCGGACCGGTACCAGCGATGCCTTCTCCACCGCTTCGGCCGCGTTGCGTGAAGCCAGCCGCCCGCGCGAGATGCTGCGCGCGGCGCAGACCCTGAATTCACTTGAAAGGACCCTGCTGCAATGACCGTTCCAGCGATGACTTTGCCCGAAGTCAGCCATCTCGCGGCGAAAATCCGGGGGGAAATCGGCAAGGCCGTGGTTGGCCAGGCTGAAACGATCGATGCCCTGCTGGTCGCGCTGCTGGCGCAGGGCCACGTGCTGCTCGAAGGCCCGCCGGGCACCGCCAAGACCTTCATGGCGCAGTGCTTCGCGGCCAGCCTCGGGCTGCAGTTCGGGCGGATCCAGTTCACCCCCGACCTGATGCCGGGCGATATTCTGGGGTCCAACCTGTTCAACTTCCAGACCAGCCAGTTCACCCTGACCCGCGGGCCGATCTTCTGCGAACTGCTGCTGGGCGATGAGATCAACCGCACTCCGCCCAAGACGCAGGCCGCGCTTCTGGAGGCGATGCAGGAACGCCGGGTTACGCTGGACGGTACCGCGCATCCGCTGCCGCAGAACTTCCTGGTGGTGGCAACGCAGAACCCGATCGAAAGCCAGGGGGTCTATCCGCTTCCCGAAGCGCAGCTTGACCGGTTCCTGTTCAAGCTGCTGGTGCCCTATCCCAGCGCTGCTGAGGAAGCGAAGATCGTTGCCACCTTTGGCGAACGTTCGGGCCCGGCGCGCGCCGCAGACCTTGGCGTAACCGCTGTGGCCGACGCCGCGACGATCGCTTCGGCCGCGGCTGCGGTGAAGACCATCACCCTGTCGGAAAGCGTTACCGATTATGTCGTTCGCCTGATCCGCGCGACCCGCGAAAGCGCCGACCTGGCTGCCGGGGCGAGCCCGCGCGCAGCAGTGCTGCTCGCCAATGCGGCCCGCGCGCGCGCCGCCCTCGATGGGCGCGACTATGTGCTGCCCGACGACGTCAAGGCCCTCGCCGCGCCGGTTCTGCGCCACCGCCTGCTGCTCTCCCCGGCTGCCGAGATCGAAGGCAAGCAGGTTGAAGCGCTGGTCGCCGCGCTGGTCGAATCGACCGAGGCACCGCGCTGAGCGCATTTCGCATGACCAAGGTCCGCGCCTTTCCCGTACCCACCGCGCGCGCCGCGCTGCTGGTCGCCGCCGCGGCGCCGGTGGCGCTGCTGATCGCGGTCATGGTGCCGGGAAGCTGGGCGGTTGCGCCGCTGCTCGGCACCCTGGTGCTGGCGCTCGTCGCGCTCGATGCGATGCTGGCCGGGCGGATGCGGGATGTCGAACTGGCCGCGCTCGCCGATGCCGAAGTGGGTGAGGCGGGCTGGCTCGATGTGGTGGCGAAATTCGGCGGAGGCTGGCGCAGCCGGGTCGATTGCGCGCTGGCGAGCGATGCCCGGCTGTTTCCCGGTGGTGCGGCAGCGGCAAGGCTCTTTCCCGCGCAGGGCAATGACTGGCGGGCCCGGATCGAATTTCGTGCCAGTCGCCGCGGGTCGGCGGCGGTTGAGGAAATGTGGCTGCGCTGGACCGGACCGCTTGGCCTTGGTGCACGCCAGATGCGCCGCGAGCTCAGCGAGACGGTGCGGATCTGGCCGAACATCGCGCCGGTCCGTTCGCCTGCGCTCCAGGCTTTCCTGCGCGATGCCCAGTTTGGCCTGATCGCCCGGCGGATCCGCGGCGAGGGCACGATGTTCGAGGCATTGAGCGAGTTCCAGCCGGGCATGGACAAGCGCCGGATCGACTGGAAGGCAAGTGCACGCCACGCCCACCTCTATGCCAAGGAATACGAGGCCGAACGCAACAACCAGATCGTCTTCGCCTTCGATTGCGGACAGGCGATGTGCGAACCTGTGGGTGGGCCAGCAGGCAGCGAAGACCCCGGCCTGCCGCGGATCGACCGCGCCGTTACCGCCGCGCTGACCACCGCCTATGTTGCGCTCAAGGGGGGCGACCGGGTCAGCCTGTTCGGCTTTGCCGCGCGGCCCGAGCTGTCGACACCGTTCATCTCGGACCCGCGCGATTTCAGGCGGCTGCAATCGGCCGCGGCGGGGCTCGACTACCACGCGCAGGAGCCCAACTTCACGCTTGCACTGGCTACGCTTGCGGCGCGGCTGCAGCGCCGCAGCCTGATCGTGGTCTTCTCGGACTTCACCGACCCGACCAGTGCGCAGCTGATGATCGAAAGCGTCGGGCGGCTGACAAAGCGGCATCTGGTCTTGTTCGTGACCATGCACGACGAGGAGCTGACCGGTATCTCCGCGGCCGAGCCGTCGGACATGCAGCATCTTGCCATGGCGGTCAGCGCCGATGCGTTGTTGCGCCAGCGGGCACTGGTGCTCTCGCAGCTGCGTGCACGCGGGATCGACGTAATCGAGGCGCCTTACCAGGCGATCGGAACACGCCTGATCGACGCGTACCTCGCGATCAAGCGCAAGGGGGCAATCGGCTGATGGCAATCTTTTCCCTCCTGTCGGGCCGCGGCAGCCGCGACCAGGCCGCGATCGAGGCCGCTGCGCTGCGCTCCGATCTGTTCCGGCAAGAACGCGAAGGCGACTGGAGACGGCTTGAAGCCATCGTCAGCCGGATGGAATCGGGCCGGCTGCGGCGGATCTCCGACGAAGATGTGCTCGAACTGCCGGTGCTGTATCGCACCGTCGCCTCAAGTCTGTCGGTGGCGCGCGAAACCTCGCTCGACGCGGCGACGCTGGCTTACCTCGAAAGCCTGGTGCAGCGCGCCTGGTTCCTCGTTTACGGGCCGCGGACCACGCTTTGGTCCTGGCTGGGACGTTTCTTCGGCGGCGAGTGGAGCCGCGCGGTCCGTTCGATCTGGCCGGAACTGCTGGTTGCGCTGGTGCTCATGGTCGCCGGCACGGTGATTGGCTGGAAGCTGTGCGCCTCCGATCCCGACTGGTACTATGCAATGATGCCGCTCGGACCCGGCGACCTGCGCATGCCCGGGGCCAGCCACGATGTGCTGAAGGGAACGCTGTTCGGCAATCAGGACCAGAACGGGCTTAGTGTCTTTGCCGCATCGCTGTTCAGCCACAACGCCGGGATCGCGATCCTGTGCTTTGCGCTGGGCTTCGCCTTCGGGGTGCCGCCGCTTCTCATGCTGATCCAGAACACCACCATGCTCGGTGCACTGTTGTGGCTCTATCATGGTCAGGGCTTGACGCTGGATGCGGTCGGCTGGCTTTCGATTCACGGCACCACCGAACTTTTTGCGATCCTGCTGGCAGGCGGGGCGGGGCTGCACATCGGGCGATCCATGGCCTTCCCCGGAACCCGTTCGGTGCTCGAAGCGGCAGCCGAGGCCGGGCAACGTACCGCCACGGTCATGGCGGGCGTAGTGATGATGCTGGTGGTCGCGGGCATGCTTGAAGGGCTGGGCCGCCAGCTGATCGATAACACTACCGCAAGGCTTGCGGTCGGATACGGCATGCTGGCCTTCTGGCTCGTCTACTTCTTTCTCTTCCACCGCACCCCGGCGGGAAGCGAGAGCGAATGAGCGACAGCTTCGCCAAACCGAAGCGTAGCGACCGGCGCCGGATCCTGGTGACGCCCGAAGGCATCGCGCTTCCAGTGACGCTGGCCAGCCGTGGCACGCGGTTCGGGGCACTGCTGATCGATCTTGGCATCATCATGCTGACAATGATCGTGAGCGGCTTTGCCTTGGCCTATGTCGGCGGCAAGGTATTGACAGACAGCCCGATCAAGTTCGGCAAGGGCGGCTTGCAGATGCCGCCTGCGGTCCAATTCGTGCTGATCGTATATATCGCCTTCCTGTTCCTGATCAGGCACGGCTATTTCCTGTTCTTCGAGCTTGGCCCGCGCGGGGCGACCCCGGGGAAGCGGATGACCGGGATCCGCGTTGCCGCGCGCGATGGCGGGCGATTGACCACCGAAATGGTGCTGGCCCGCAACCTGCTGCGCGATGTCGAATTGACCCTGCCGCTGATTGCCATGTTCTCGCTTTCGGGCGGCGGGATAGCCGAATGGCTGGCCTTCGCCTGGTTTGCGGTTTTTGCCTTCTTCCCGCTGTTCAACCGCGATCGCCTGCGCGCGGGAGATCTGGTCGCGGGATCGTGGGTGGTCGAAGCGCGGCGGCTCAAGCTTGCCGATGCACTCAGCACCGGAAGCGCCGCGCTTAGCGGGACCAGTGAGACCACCGGCGCATCGTACAAGTTCGGGGACGAGGAGCTGGCGGTTTACGGGGAATACGAATTGCAGACGCTTGAACGCGTGCTGCGCGAAAACCGCAGCGAAGCAATGGCCGCGGTCCATGAAGCGATCTGCCGCAAAATCGGCTGGAATCCCGGCGCGGGCGACGAGCGTGCATTTCTTGAGGCTTACTACACCCAACTGCGCGCGCGGCTGGAAGGCGGGATGCGCATGGGCAAACGCAAGGTAGACAAGAATGGGTGAGATTGTGCGCTACCGGATTATCGAAGATGACCTGACTGGCAGCGCGATCGCCGATCTCCTGCGGTTGCACCTTGAACAAATGCACCAGTGGTCACCGCCCGAAAGCGTTCACGCCATGCCGATCGAACGGCTGCGCGCGCCGGACGTGACATTCTATGCGGCATGGGACGGCGAACGGCTCGCTGCATGCGGCGCGCTCAAGCATCTCGACGACCATCACGGCGAGCTCAAGTCGATGCGTGCGCATCCGGATTATCGCGGACGCGGTGCGGGCAAGGCCGTGCTGGCCCACTTGATGGGTGAAGCAAGGGCGCGCGGCTACACCCGCGTCAGCCTCGAAACCGGGCGGCCCGATGCCTTCCTGCCAGCCCGGCGGCTTTACGAAAGCCACGGCTTTGCGGAATGCCCTCCATTCGGCGACTATACCGAAGATCCGTTCAGTGTGTGCATGACGAGAGAACTATGACCCTGCTTACCCTTCGCCCGGCGGTTACAGCCGATGTCGCTGTTTTGACCAAGCTCGCCCAGGACAGCTTTGTGGACGCCTTCGCGCACCTTTACTCCGAAGCAGACCTCAGCGCATTCCTGCGCGAGGCGAAGTCACAGGAGGCGACAGCGGCGCTGATCGCCGATCCGCACGGCGCGATGCAGGTCGCGGAGCGCGACGGCACGCCGATCGCCTTCTGCAAGATCGGCTACAAGTGCGGCTGGCCCGAACAGGCGCGCGGGAACCGGGCGATGGAACTGAAGCAGCTTTATGCAGCAGCCTCGGCCACCGGCAGCGGCGTGGGCACCGCGTTGATGGACTGGGCGCTGGATGCCTTCAATTCGGCCGGAGCGGATGAGGTCCAGCTCTCGGTCTATTCGGGCAACCACGGTGCGCAGCGCTTCTATGCCCGCTACGGCTTCAAAAAGGTTGCCGACGTCACCTTCAAGGTCGGCGAACAGATCGATGAGGAATATCTGTTCTCCAAATTGCTCTGATCCCTGCACGGCAAGACCATTTGCCGCAGCGCAGCGGGCGCCCTATATGCGCGGGCATGTCATCGATCCGTCCCTGGCGCGACATTGCGCGCCGCGATTCGCGCCAGATCATGGTCGGCACTGTGCCTGTCGGAGGCGGCGCGCCGATTACCGTCCAGACCATGACCAACACCCTGACCAGCGATGCCAAGGCGACGATCCACCAGATTCGCCGCTGCGAGGAGGCCGGGGCCGACCTGATCCGTGTGTCCTGTCCCGACGAAGCCAGCACCGCCGCGCTGAAGCAGATCGTCCGCGCGGCACGGATTCCGGTGATCGCCGACATCCATTTCCATTACAAGCGCGCGCTCGAAGCCGCAGACGCCGGCGCGGCCTGCCTGCGCATCAATCCAGGCAATATCGGCTCAAGCGAGCGCGTTGGCGAAGTGGTTCGCGCGGCTAAGGCCAACGGCTGCGCGATCCGCATCGGGGTCAACGCCGGGAGCCTCGAGAAGGACCTGCTCGAAAAATACGGCGAGCCGTGCCCCGAAGCATTGGTGGAAAGCGCTCTCGACCATATCAAGCTGCTGCAGGATCACGATTTCCACGAATACAAGGTCGCGGTGAAAGCCAGCGACGTGTTCCTGGCGGTTGCCGCTTACATGAGCCTTGCCGAAGCGGTCGACTGCCCGCTGCACCTCGGCATAACCGAGGCGGGCGGGCTCATCGGCGGCACAGTCAAGTCGAGCATCGGCATGGGGAACCTGCTGTGGGCAGGGATCGGCGACACGATCCGCGTCTCGCTTTCGGCCGAGCCTGAGGAAGAAGTCCGCGTCGGCTACGAAATCCTCAAGGCGCTGGGCCTGCGTACCCGCGGTGTGCGTGTCGTTTCGTGCCCCAGCTGCGCACGGCAGGGATTCGATGTGATCCGCACCGTCCAGGCGCTCGAGGATGCGCTCAGCCACATCAAGACCCCTATGAGCCTGTCGGTGCTCGGCTGCGTGGTAAACGGCCCTGGCGAGGCGCGCGAGACCGACATTGGCATCACCGGCGGCGGCAACGGCAAGCATATGGTCTACCTATCCGGTGTGACCGACCATCATGTGCAGGACGCCGACATGGTGAGCCACATCGTCCGGCTGGTCGAAGCCAAGGCAGCAGAGATTGAGGCAGGCCGCGCGGTCAGCATGGATGTGACGCACGGCAAAGCGGCGTGAGGGCAAGACGCATTCAGCGGC
>JBJTMA010000133.1:0-14171 GCA_046063295.1 Novosphingobium sp. | reverse complement strand
GTGGCGCAGGCGGTTTCACAGCTGATCACTGGCAGCGTACAGCGGCTGATCCTCTCGCGCCCGGCGGTGGAGGCCGGCGAACGGCTCGGCTTCCTCCCCGGCGACATGAAAGAAAAGGTCGATCCCTACCTGCGCCCGCTTTACGACGCGCTGTACGATTGCATGCCGCCCGAACAGGTCGAGCGGCGGCTGGCCTCGGGCGAGATCGAGATCGCCCCGATCGCCTTCATGCGCGGTCGCACCCTGGCCGATAGCTTCATCATTCTCGATGAGGCGCAAAACACCACGCGGGAACAGATGAAGATGTTCCTCACCCGCTTCGGCCAGAACAGCCGAATGGTGGTGTGCGGCGATCCCAAACAGGTCGACATCCCCGGCGGCCCGCCGATGAGCGGGCTGAATGATGCGGTAGGGCGGCTTGAGGGGGTGGAAGGCATCGCCGTGACCCGCTTCACCGTGGGCGATGTGGTGCGCCACCCGATCGTCGGGCGGATCGTGGAGGCCTACGAAGGCAAGACCGATTGACGTTGCTCATCGCGATCCTGTCGCTGGTGGTCGCGCTCGGCCTGTATACCATCCCGATCGCGCTGACTGCCGCGCTGATCCGCGGCGGCCTGCGCGGACGCCGCGACCGCGCCGAGAAAAAGAGTGAGATCGAAACCTTTGACTGAATCGCCGCGTCCTGCGAATTGCGGGGGGGTGAATCTGGACATTTCGATTGAAGCGCCATGGCCCGCCGGGACCGACTGGGCCGACCTAGCCGAAACTGCGGCGAACGCCACGGCACAGGTCGCTCCCGAGCTTAGCAATGTGCGTTTGAGCGCCAGCCTGGTCTTTGCAGACGATGCCGAAGTGCAGTCGCTAAACCGCGATTGGCGCGGCAAGGACAAGCCGACCAACGTGCTGTCCTTCCCGATGCTCGAACGCGAGGATTTGCTCGCCCTGACGCCCGAAGGTGCGCCCGAAATGCTTGGCGACATTGCCATGGCGTTGGAGACTTGCCAGCGCGAAGCCGCTGAAAAGGGCATCAGCCTCGAACACCACGTGACCCACCTGCTGATCCACGGCCTGCTCCACCTCGCCGGCTACGATCACGAAACCTCGCCGGAGGACGCGCGCGAAATGGAGGAGCTTGAAATAAAGTCTCTTGCACTTCTTGCAATCGCTGACCCATATGGCGACCACGATGGCTGAAGGCGCTTCTGGAGACGGCGATAGTAGGACCTGGCTGAGCCGGATGCTGCGCCGCGCGCTCAGCATGGGCGAAAATGACCAGTCGCTCCGCGCGCAGCTTGAAGAAGCGATCGACGAACACGAGGAAGATGCCGGCGCGGATGGCGAGGCCGAGGGCGACCTCTCTCCGCTTGAGCGGCAGATGCTGCGCAACCTGCTCCACTTCAGCGAACACGATGCCGACGACGTGGCGATCCCGCGCGGCGAGATCATCGCAATTCCAGCCAGTGCGAGCTGGGAAGAAGTGGTCGCGGCCTTCGCCGAGCACGGCCATTCTCGCCTTCCGGTGCATGGCGAAACGCTCGACGAAATTGTCGGCATGGTGCTGATCAAGGATGTCTTCCCGCTGCTCGCGACAAGCAAGGTGCCGAAGGACTGGACCACGCTGCTGCGCCAGCCGCTGTTCGTTCCCACCGCGCGCGGCGCGCTCGACGTGCTCAACGACATGCGCGCCAGCCGGGTCCATCTCGCGGTAGTGGTCGACGAATATTCGGGTACCGACGGGATTATTACCTTCGAAGACCTGGTCGAGGAGATCACCGGGGCGATCGAGGACGAGCATGACGATGCCCCCGAGGCCCTGCTCGTGCCGCTTGATGGCGGGATGTGGGACGCCGACGCCCGCGCCGAACTCGACGAGGTGGGCGAAACGATCGACCCGCGGCTTGGCGAAATAGAGGGCGATGTCGATACTCTGGGCGGCCTTGCCTTCCTTCTGGCCGAAGCCGTGCCCAGCCCCGGCGCGATGCTCCACCACGACAGCGGCTGGAAGCTGGAAGTCATCGCCGGCGACGAGAAACGCGTGACGCGCCTGCGGCTCCATCCTCCACCACCCAGGGCGGAAGAGGAAGAGTAGCCGCATGGCCATTCGCCGCCTCCCTCCGCTCCGCGCGATCGAAGCGTTTATCCGTATCGTTCGGCTCGGCACCGCCCGCGCCGCGGCCGACGAGCTTGGCCTCAGCCCTTCCGCCCTGTCGCGCCGTGTTGCCGCGCTGGAGGACTTCATCGGCAAGCGGCTGTTCACCCGCCAGCACCAGGCGATGAAGCTGACCGACGAAGGCCAGGCCTTCTACGATGCGGTCAGCCCTCGATTCGACGAATTGGCCGCCGCGGTCGAAGGTCAGGTCGAGGATTCCAAAGTGCTGCGTCTTCACCTTGGTGTGCTGCCACTGTTCGGCACGCAGCGGCTGTTCCCGCGCCTGCCCGAACTCAGGAAGGCGCACCCCCGCCTGCACATCGATATCGACACCAGCCCGCATCTCGAGGCGCGGGTCGGCGATACGCTCGACGCGGCGATCATCCTGTCGAAGCAGCCCGATCCCGCATTCCATTCGGTGCGGCTCGATCACAACCAGGTCTATGCTTTCACCTCGAAGGCGCTCGCGGCCGAGATCGGCAGCGCTCCTGACGAAGAGGTCCTTTCCAGGCAAACCTTCCTGATCCACACCGAGCTGCCCGACAGCTTCGTCGCCTGGAAGCGGGCGCTGGGCATGCCCGGCCTGGCTTCGGCGGCGATCGACCATATGGATTCGGGGCAGATGATCCTCGAAGCCGCGGCAAACGGCCTTGGCATCGCAATCATGCACGACGATCACTTCCGCCGCAGCCATGATAGCCGGCTGGCGACCCTGTTCGATGTCGAGGTTGAAAGCCCCTATTCGTACTGGTTCATCTGCCGGCCGCATGCGCTTGAAATCCGCAGCGTGCGCATCTTTCATGATTGGATCGCCGCGGCTGGGCTGTAGCGGAGCGGCAGTAGTTGCGGCATCATTCGTCAATGAAGCGCCGATTCGTCCTTGCCGCCCTTCCCGCAACACTCCTCGCGCTTACGGCTGCGACCAAAGGGAAGAAGGCGCCGCCGCCCCCACCCCCTCTCGGCGATACGGTGCAGGTCGAGATGGTGACCGAGGCAGGCACGATCGTGCTCGAACTCGATCACAAGCATGCGCCGCTGACGGTCGAGAACTTCATGCGCTATGTCGATAGCGGGCGCTACAACGGCATGACCTTCTACCGTGCGATGCATCTTGACTGGGGCACCCAGCCCAACGGCGTGCTGCAGGGCGGACTCAACCAGTTCCCGGCCCGGCTGATGAAGCCGGTGGCGCATGAACCGACCAATGTGACCGGGATCAGCCACAAGGCCGGAACGCTGTCGATGGCGCGGCTCGCCCCGGGAACGGCCAATGCCGACTTCTCGATCCTGCTATCGGACCTGACCTCGTTCGATGCCGACCCAACCTCCAACGATCCCGAGAAGCGCGCCGGCTATGCCGCGTTCGGCCACGTGGTTTCTGGGATGGATGTGGTGCGCAAAATTTTCGATGCGCCACGCTCGCCGACCAAGGGCGAAGGCTACATGAAGGGCCAGATGCTTGAACCGCCGGTCAAGGTGCTCAAGGTGCGGCGGGTGCCGCCGACAACGCCGACAGCACCCGCGGCCTGATTATTCTTCGGTAACGACTGCCTTGGTGATCACGCCGGGTTCGCGCGGCGGTTCGCCCTTGGGCAGGTTGTCAACGTTTTCCATTCCTTCGACGACATTGCCCCAGACTGTGTACTGACGGTCGAGGAAGGTCGCATCGTCAAACACGATGAAGAACTGGCTGTTGGCGCTGTGTGGATAGTTGGTGCGCGCCATCGAAACCGCGCCGCGCACGTGCGGCTCGCTGTTGAATTCGGCCTGCAGGTCGGGCTTCTTCGAGCCGCCCATGCCGGTGCCATCGGGGCAGCCGCCCTGGGCCATGAAGCCGGGGATCACGCGGTGGAACTTCACCCCGTCGTAGAACCCTTCATTCGCCAGTTCCTTGATCCGCTCAACGTGACCGGGGGCCAGGTCCGGGCGCAGCTTGATCTTGACGTCGCCGCCGGTGCTGAGGCTGAGGGTGAGGTATTCGTCGGCCATTTTCGCTAACTCCTTCGCGAACTCTGGGCGCCGATATAGGGCGCGGACCGACAAAGTCACCTCCCGCGCGCGGCTGCGGTTGCTTTTGCCGTTCACCGGCCTAGACCGGCGCGCATGTCCGCCGACGATCTCCTTCCCCTGACCAGCGCCGCAGCCGATGACGCCGCGAGCGAGGTCGTGGTGGATGAACGGCTCGACGAAGAAAACACGCTGAAGAAGGACTTCGTCCGCAAGGTCCGCGATGCGCTTGAGGCGGGCGAGACCGGGCAGGTCTATGACCTTGTCGAACCGCTGCACCCGGCCGACGTCGCCGACCTGTTCGAACTGTTCGAAGCTGACGAACGCCCGGCCCTTGCGAAGGCGATCAGCGACCTGATGAGCGGCGAGGTTTTCGCAGAGCTCAACGATCACGTCCGCGAACTGCTGGTCGAATCTCTCCCCGCGGGTGAGGTCGCCGACATTGCCGAACAGCTCGACACCGATGACGCGGTGGCGATGCTCGAGGATCTGGACGAGGACGACCAGCAGGCCGTGCTCGCCGAGATGGAGCCCGAGGACCGCGCCGCGATCGAAACCGCGCTGTCCTATCCGGAAGAGTCCGCCGGACGCCTGATGAGCCGCGATTTCGTCGCGGTGCCCGAGCATATGACCGTGGGCGGTCTGATCGATTTCCTGCGCGAGGATCACGATCTCGCCAACGAGTTCTGGGAAGTGTTTATCGTCGACGCGCGGTTCCATCCGGTCGGGACCTGCGCGCTGTCATGGATCTTGCGGGCGCCGCGCGGAATCGCGCTGACCGACGTGATGGCGCGCGAACAGACCTTGATCCCGGTTACGATGGATCAGGAAGAAGTCGCGCTAAGGTTCCAGAAATACGCGCTGATTTCGGCCGCGGTGGTTGATGAGGACGGGCGGCTTGTCGGCCAGATCACGGTCGACGACGTGGTCCACATCATCCAGGAAGAAGCCGGCGAAGACGTGCTGCGCCTGTCCGGCGCGGGCGACGGCGACATCAACGAGCCGATCCACCTTACTGTACGCACGCGCCTGCTGTGGCTCTTGATCAACCTCCCCACCGCGATGCTGGCCGCCAGCGTGGTCGGGCTCTTCAACGGCGAGATCGCGCGCTACGCGCTGCTCGCCAACCTGATGGGGATCGTCTCGGGCATGGGCGGCAATGCCGGAACCCAGACGCTCGCGGTCACGGTGCGTGCTATCGCCACCAACCAGCTGACCAGCAGCAACACAATGCGCGTGATCGGCCGCGAATTCCGTATCGCCGCTGCCAACGGAATTGCGCTGGGCCTTCTGATCGGGATCGGCGCCTTCTTCATCTGGGGAAAATTGCCGCTGGCGGTGGTATTCGGCAGCGCGATCCTGATCAACAATCTGGTCGCGGGTGCGGCGGGAGTGCTGGTCCCGGTGACGCTTGAGCGCTTCAAGATCGACCCGGCGACAAGTTCGGCGGTGTTCGTCACCACCTTTACCGATTGCATGGGCTTTTTCAGCTTTCTCGGCCTCGCCCAGCTGGCCGGGATCGCGGGCTAACGTCATGCCGCTGCACCTGACCAAGGTCGCCTATGGCGCGACATCGCTCGAAGACATGCGGACCTGGTTCGCCACCCGCGGCGAGGAAGCCAGACTGACAACCCGCTACCTGCCCAAGCGTGCCGAGGAAATCGTTCCGGGCGGATCGCTGTTCTGGATCTACAAGCACCAGTTGGTGATGCGCAGTCCGATCCTGCGCTTCGAGGAAGCCGAGGGCGGCAAGACGCACATCGTGATTTCGACCCGGCTGATCGATGTCTATCCGCAGCCCAAGCGCGCGCATCAGGGCTGGCGCTACCTCGAAGATGACAGTGCCCCGCGTGATCTTGCCGAGGGCGAAACTGCAGGCGATGCGATGCCGGGCAAACTGGCGAGCGACCTCGCCCGGCTCGGCCTCGTCTAACTTACCAGGCAATCAGCCGGGGTACAACCAGGCGTCCGGCAATCCCGGCGAGTACCACGGTCATGCCATGCCACAGTCCGATGTGGACCAAGTCATTGTGCGGGCAGGCCAGCGACACCGCAAAGATGCCGCTCGCCCCAGCGGCAACGCCCACCAGCAGACCTGCGCGGGCCGGGTTGGGCGGCGCGCCGCGGCGCAGCCACAGTGTCAGCGCAGCGCCGGTAATCAGCGATAGAAGCAGCCCGCAGGCCATGCACACCGACCCGTTGACCAGCGCGCCGACATTCCCGCCGCGCAGCCATTCACCCAGCAGCACCACCAGCGCCGCCAAGGGCAGCACGCCGGCCATCGATGCTGTCCAACCCCAGCCTTCGCGCCTCAGCCCCACGTAAGGCCGGGCCATGTCTACCGCGCCCCAGGCAGAGGCGAGCGCCAGCACCAGGAACAACAGCGCACCGGTCAGCGGCAGGGCTTCGGGCTCCATCGCGCGAAAGTCCGGGCGCATTCCGATTATCCATAGCGTAGCCAGGCACCCGGCCAGCAGCCCGGCGAGTGCAAGGGTCATTCCGCGGCGCGGTCGCAACGGTGCGACCGGCTTCAATTCGTCGACCAATCCGGCAATCAGGATGTCGGTATTGCGGGGCATCGGCATCAACCTTTTTCGACCAGCGCGGCGAGGCGCTTGAGGCCTCGGTGAACATTGACCTTGACCAGCGATTCGCTCTGCCCGGTCGCAGCCGAGGCTTCGCTGACCGAACGGCCTTCAATCTTGACCAGTTCGATCGCGCGTTGCTGTGCTGGCGGCAGAGCCTCGAACAGCCGATCGAGGCTGATCCGCGCGGTGATGGCAGGGTCCTGACTGTCGTCGGCATGAAGATCGTTATCGAGTTCCTGTTCGGCCTGGCGATAGACCAGCCGCAGGTGATCGACGAACCGGTAGCGCGCAATCGCCGCCAGCCACGGCATGAACGAACGCGCCGGATCATAGCTCGCCAGCTTGCGGTGGACCGAAAGCAGTGTGTCCTGCACCAGGTCGTCGAGATCGCCCGGCATCACTCGGCGACGGTAATATCGTGCAAGCCAGTCACGCGCCGTGCCGAGCAGCGCGGCATAGGCGGCCTTGTCCCCCTGCTGCGACAGGGCGGCGAGACGCGTCATGGTGGCATCGTCGGCGATCATCGCGGGCAATTCGCCTCCAGGCCGAAGGAAGTTACACCGGGGCCTGCGCTTCTTTCATGGCTACCCGGCGCAGCGCGTTGACGTAGACCTCGGGTTCTTGCGCACCTGGGATCAGGTATTTGCCCTGCACGATCATCGCCGGCACGCCCGAGATGTTCATGTCGTAGGCTTGCGACTGCTCTTGCCGGACGATCGCGCCGAGTGCCGCATCGTCCAACGCAGCTCGCGCGCCCACCGGATCGAGCCCTTGGGCGGCTGCAATCTCGACAAGGATTTCGGGATCGGACACGTCGCGGCGCTGTTGGAAATGGGCATCGAACAAGGCGAGCTTGAGACGGTTCTGCACCTTCGCCCCGCCCTCGATCAGCGCCCATTTGAGCAGCTTGTGCGCAGCAAAGGTGTTGCGCAGCATCGACGGCGGAGCTTCGCCTTCCCCGCTGTACGCAAACGAGTAGCCGGCGCGTTCGCCCACTGCCAGCATCTGGTCGCGCCCGGCCTTGGCCTGTTCGGGGGTGCGGCCATACTTGCGCGCGATATGTGCCACGCTCTCCTCACCCTCGGGCGGCATGTCGGGATTGAGCTCGAACGGCAGCCAGCGCACTTCGGCCTCGATCTCGCCCTTGAGCTCGGCAAGACCCTTCTGCAGCTGCGAATAGCCGATGATGCACCACGGGCACATCACGTCGGAGTAGATGTCGATCGTCAGTTTCTTGGGATCAGCCATTTTCGAGCCACCATTTGAGCAAGTGATGCGCCACCGCGAAGGGCGGCGGGGCGATGAAGCGTGCGCTTTCGTCTCCGGACATCGCCTGGACCACCTCGCCACGGGTAAACCAGTCGGCCTCGTCGAGTTCGGTCGTATCGATAGTCAGCGCCGGATCGTCGGTGTGCGAATGGCAGGCGATCATCAGGCTCGATGGGAACGGCCACGGCTGGCTGGCGACGTAGATGACATCGCGCACCCGCACCCCGGCCTCCTCATGAATCTCGCGCGCGACCGCTTCCTCGATCGTCTCGCCCGGCTCGACGAAACCGGCGAGCGCGGAAAAGCGACGCGGCGGAAAGCGCGGCTGGCGGCCGAGCAGAACCTTGCCCTCGTGCTCCACCAGCATGATCGTCACCGGGTCCACGCGCGGGAAATGCTGCGCATCGCATGCGGTGCAATTGCGCTGCCAGCCACCCTTGGTTAGCGTGGTCGGCGATCCGCAGCGCGCACAGAAGCGGTGCCGCGCGTGCCAGTCCACCAGGGCGCGCGCCCCACCGTAGGTCGCCAGTTCCGAGCTATCCAGCGCCGACATGGCCGCCCAAAGGCGTGGGTTGGCGGGCGCCACACTTCCGTCAAGGCCGGGGGGTACTTCGGCAAAACAGGCCTTGGCGCCGTCGTCCAGCCCCAAGAAGACAAGTTCGCTGTCCTGCCCAGCATCGCCCAAGGTTCCCCAGCTTATCCGTCCTTCGGGGTCGATCACCGGGTCGAGCCCATCGAGCCTCAGCAGCCGCGCGCGCCAATCCATCAGCCCTTCGAGCGCAGCGGGATCGGAGCGGATGTGGTCGGCACGGTCGAGGCCGGCACCGGCAAAGGCGATCATTCTACTTTCCTTCTGCGCGGCAGCGCGTGCTGCCGTGAAAATTCGCAATTCGCCACCGGGTTACCTCCCGTTCACCCGCTGGCCTGGGCCAACCGCGCGGCCTTGGCAAACAAGGTCGGCAATCCGGCCTCCCCCAAACATTCGAGCGGCCACCATTCGCCATCGCGGCTTTCCAGCGTAGTGAAATCGCGACCCGAATAAACCATCAATTGCAAATCGAGATCGAAATGGGTGAAGCCATGGCGCACGCTGCCCGCTGTGGCCCAGTTTCCCGGCAACGGTAAGACGCCATCGCCATCGCAGCGCGCTGACCATCCATCGTCGGGAAGCGCCCGCATGCCGCCGAGCATGCCCTTGCCGGTGCGCCTGACCAGCCAGACCTTGCCCTCGCACGCGATCCAGAACGCCCGGCCTGTACGCTGCGGCTTTGCAGTTTTGGGAGGCTTTACGGGAAAGCGATCCGGCCCGGCCTCTCGCCCTGCACACTGCCGGGCCAGCGGGCACAGAAGGCACCGCGGCGCCCGGGGAGTGCAAACGGTTGCCCCAAGGTCCATCATTGCCTGCGCAAAGTCACCGGGACGGTCAGCCGGGGTCAAACCGAGGACTGCGGCGCGAATTTCAGCCCGGGCCCGGGGCAATGGCGTGGCTATCGCATGGAGCCGCGCAACCACCCGCTCGACGTTCGCGTCGACCACCGCCGCACGCTCGCCAAAGGCGATCGCCGCAATCGCTGCAGCGGTATATGCGCCAAGGCCCGGCAGTTTGCGCAATTCGGCTTCGGTGCCGGGAAACTGGCCCCCACGGGCCGCCACTTCGCGGGCGCAGGCCACCATGTTACGGGCACGGGCATAGTAACCCAGCCCTGCCCACGCTGCCATGACCTCGGCCTCATCGGCCGCCGCGAGCGCTTCGATCGACGGCCATTTCGCGCGGAACTTCGCAAAATACGGCGCTACCGCCGCAGTGGTCGTCTGCTGCAGCATCACCTCGGACAGCCATACGCCATACGGATCGGGCGCAGGCGATCCGGGCGGGCTGCGCCATGGAAGTGTGCGGTGGTGCCTATCGTACCAGTCCAGCAAAAGAGCAGGAATCGTGTCGGCGCTGGCATCCATAGCGGCGCTATGGCATTTGCCGCCAAGGATTGGAAAGCGGACAATGGATCGGGATGGAAAACCAGTGAAGCCGGCGGCGCGCCGCTTTGAGCGGCCGCGGGGCAGCGGCGCGCGAGCTATCTCCGAACTGATGCCCGAGGTAGGCCGCACCGCATTCCGCAAGTTCGGCTTCGTCCAGTCGAGCGTGGTCACGCGCTGGCCCGAAATCGTCGGCGAGCGCCACGCCAGGGTCTGCATGCCCGAAGCGATCCGCTTTCCCCCGGGTGAGAAAAGCGATGGCATCTTGCAACTGCTGGTCATGCCCGCGCATGCGCCGATGATCAGCCACGTGATCCCCGAGATCATCGAACGGGTAAACCGCTTCTTCGGCTATAGCGCGGTGAGCAAAGTCAAGCTTCGGCAAGGTGCGGTTCAGCCGCCGCAGCCCAAAGATCGGCCCGGTTCGCCGCCTTCGCTCAGGCCCATTCCGCTCGAATTGGGGGAAAGTTTGCGCGATATCGGCGATCCGGAACTGCGCACGGTGCTTGAATCGCTGGCGCGCAGCCTTGGCAGCACCGCGGAGGACGAGAAGCAGTGAAGCCCCTTGCCCGAGTGCTGACCCTGACCGTGGCGGCACTCCTGCTATCCGCCGCCGCCCCGCGCTCACTCGTGTGGACCAACACCGTCGCCATCATGCCAGATGGCGGACATTTGCTGGGCAATCCCCAGGCGCCCGTAAAGCTGATCGAATATGTCAGCTTCACATGCGCGGAGTGCAAAGCGTTCATGGTTCAGTCCGACGGCGCAATGCAGATCGGCTATGTTGCGCCGGGCAAGGTCAACGTAGAAATCCGGTATCTGGTGCGGAACCCGGTCGACCACGTTGCCGCGATGCTGGCGAACTGCGGTTCGCCGGACAAATTCCAGCTCAACCATGCCGCACTGATGCGCAGCCAGGATCGTTGGCGCCAAACCTTCGAGCGCGCCGGGGCAGCCCAGAAGCTGCGCTGGACCAGCGGCGCATTGCTGGCCCGCGGACGTGCCGTGGCTGAAGATCTGGGGCTCTATCGGGTGATGGAAAGCCGCGGTTTCGATCGCTCGGCCACCGATAGCTGTTTGGGCGATGCAGCGCTTGCAAAGCGGATTGGCGAGCAGAGCAAAGCCGGGTATGCCGCCGGCGTCAAATCGGCACCCACATTCATGCTCAACGGCGACCTGCTCGACAATGCCCATGACTGGGCAGCGCTGCGCCCCGAAATCGACGCGAGACTCTGAACTATGAAGCGAACCATTGCCGCCCTTGCAGCCGCGCTTGCCGTAACCGCGCTTTCGCCAGCAGGCCTTGCCAAACCAGGACCGCGCGCGCGCGCTGCGGCACCCGCTGCGCAGGCCGGGCCCCGCTGGGACCAAACAATAACCATCACCGACCAGGGATTTCCGCTCATGGGCAACCCGGCCGCCCAGGTGAAGGTTGTCGAATTCATATCCTTCACTTGTCCGCACTGCGCAGATTTTGCTGCGGAATCGAAGGTGCCGCTGCAGTCGGGACTGGTGCGTCAGGGCAAGGTGTCGCTTGAACTGAGGCCCTTCATCCGCGTCTCGATCGACGAAATTCCTTCACTGCTCGCGATGTGCGGGGACAAGAGCAGGTATTTCCCGAATGAGGCCGCCTTGCTTGGCACGCAGAAGACCTGGTTCAAGAAGCCTGCCGACCCTGGGTACGAAGCGCGGTGGCAGGCGCTGGAAGGCGACAAGGCCAAGCAGCGCAAGGTGATCGCCCAGGACCTTGGCCTTTACAGGATCATGCTCGCTCGCGGATATACCGTGCAACAGCTCGATGCCTGCCTGGCCGACACCGAAAAGCTCGACTGGCTGACCGCCCAGACCAACTACGCCAGCACCAACCTTGGAGTGGAAGGTACGCCCAGCTTCATGATCAACGGCGCGCTGCAGCAGGTCTATGCCTGGGATCCCCTCAAACCGCTGATCGGTGCCGCACTGGCCAGCGGATCTTCGGCTCCGGCAACATCGGGTCTGCCAGAAATCCCGGAAAGTCGCCGCACCGGCACCTAGATAGCGCCAAACACTTGTGGAGAAGCATCGCGGCAGGCAGGGCAATCCTTCTGTCCACCTGCAATCCGGACTAAATTCGCCGACTCGAAGACCAAAGGAACCAGACGCGCCATGACAGCTCTCAATTCGCGCCACCTGATGCTTGCATTCGCCGCCGCGCCGCTCGCGCTTGGGCTCGCCGCGTGCAAGAAGGATGACAAGGCCGGTGAGGCTCCAACCGGGGCACAGATCGCCAAGATCGCGCCACCCGCCGGACAGAAGTGGGAGCAGACGATCACCCAGACCGCGGTCGGCGGGATGATGGCGGGGAACCCTGCGGCGCCCATCAAACTGATCGAATATGGTTCGCTGACCTGTCCGCACTGCGCGCGTTTCGCGTCCGAGGCGATGACCCCGCTGATGAACGATTTCGTCGCCTCAGGCCGTGTCTCCTACGAATATCGCAGCTTCTACATTCACCAGCAGGATTTGCCGCTGACCATGCTGGTTCGCTGCGCTCCCAAGGAAAACTTCTTCCCGCTGGTTGAAGCGGTCTACGCAAACTACGATAACTTCATCAAATTGCTTGACGATCCGGCGGTGCAAGCGTCGGCGGAAGCCGCAGCCAAGCTGCCCCCGGGCCAGCGCCTGCCTGCGCTGTCGCAGGCGCTCGGTTTCACCAGCTTCTTTACCGCGCGCGGCATGTCGGCCGATCAGGTCAATGCCTGCCTGTCAAACACTGCCAACGCCACGGCTATCTCGAACACGTTCAAGACCTTTGCCGAATCCGGGGTGACCCAGACGCCGACCCTTGTGGTCAACGGCTTCCAGCTTCCGCCCGAGCAAGCCGAATGGCCCAAGGTCGCAGAGGCACTTCGCGCCGCCGGAGCCCGCTAGGGCGGGTCAGGGGCGGGGGCCGGCACTAACCAGATGCGGATCACGCGGCTCAAGCTCAGCGGCTTCAAGAGCTTCGTCGAGCCGGCTGAACTGCGCATTGAACCCGGGCTGACTGGGGTCGTCGGCCCGAACGGCTGCGGCAAGTCCAACCTGCTTGAGGCGATCCGCTGGGTGATGGGCGAAAATTCGCCCAAGTCGATGCGCTCGGGCGGGATGGAAGACGTGATCTTCGCCGGCACCGCGCAGCGCCCGCCGCGCGATTTCGCCGAAGTCGTCCTTCACGCCGAGGCCGCCTCGTTAGGCGGGGCGGACAACGACGCCGCGCTCGAAGTTGTCCGCCGGATCGAGCGCGGCGCGGGCAGCGCCTACCGCGTCAACGGCCGCGATGTGCGCGCCAAGGACGTGGCGCTGGTTTTTGCCGATGCGGCGACCGGTGCGCACTCCCCCGCCCTCGTCAGCCAGGGCCGGATCGCCGCAGTAATCGCAGCCAAGCCGGCCGAACGTCGGATGATGCTCGAAGAGGCGGCGGGGATCGCGGGGTTGCATGTGCGCCGGAAGGATGCCGAGCAGAAGCTGCGCGCAACCGAGGCCAACCTTGCCCGGCTCGAAGACATCATGGGCCAGCTCGACCAGCAGATCGGTACGTTGCGCCGGCAAGCCCGGGCTGCAGAGCGCTACAAGGCGCTGTCCGACAAGATCAAGCTCGCCGAAGCGCGGCTGGTCTTCGCCCGCTGGCGCGATGCCGCTGCCGCAGCCGAGGCAGCGCGGGACGAAGCGCAAGGCGCAGATGCGAGGGTTGCCGAGGCTCAGGCCGCGGCCAAGGCGGCACAGGACGCCCAGCACAAGGCCGCCGAAGCCCTCGCTGCGGCGCGGGACGAACTCGCCGACCGCCGCGACGATGCCAGCGCCCACGGTCACCGCATGGCGACACTGACCAGTCAACTCGAAGCCGCCGAACAACGGCTCGCCGACCTTGACCGCCAACACAAGCGGCTCGAGGAAGATCGCGGCGAGGCTGACCGTCTCACCCGCGATGCGGCGGAAGCGCTGGCCCGGCTGGAGAAGGATCTGGCCGCCGGTCAGACCGCGCTGCGTCAGGACGAGGAGCGCCGCCCGCGCGTCGCCGCCGCGCTCGATGACGCTGACCGCAACTTGCGCGGCGCCGAGCTGGCGCTCGCCCAAGCAACGGCGGATCAGGCCGGGGTCGAAGCCGAGTGGCGCGTCGCCGAGGCTGAAGTGGCAGCTGCCCGGCAGCGGCTGGAGCGGATCGAAGG
>JBJTMA010000132.1:0-15092 GCA_046063295.1 Novosphingobium sp. | reverse complement strand
GTGTTCGATGCCATAGAACCGTGCTGCGTTTCCGGCATAGAGCGCGGCCTTGTCTTCGGCCGAAGCGCTGCGGGTCAGCACCTTGAAGGCGTTCCAGAGAACGGGATAGCTCGCGCCCCACTTGTCGACCGGGTAGTTGCTTTCGAACATCGCGCGCTTCGTCCCGAAGGCTTCGATGCAGGTTTCGATATAAGGCCGCCACATCGCCGCCAGCGTTTCCGAACCCAGCCCTGCAGCTGGGCCATGGTCGGGCATCCCTGCGAACGACATCGCGAGGCCGCCCAGCTTGACCATCACGTTGGGGCACTGACCCAGTTCCTTGATCGCCGCGCGCCAGGTATCGAAGCGTTCGGGCAGCTTGCCGTGATAGCTCGCCATGCCCAGCGGCGTGCCGCAATGGTCAAGACAGATCGGCTGGTCCGGAAAAGCGCGCGCGAGGTCCAGCACGTCACCCAGTTGCGGTTCGAGCAGCCAGGCGTCGAAGGTCAGCCCGCGCTTGCCCAGCTCGGCAAAACCTTCGCGGAACTTTGCGTCGAGATAGAGCCCCTGCGGCGCGTGGAACGGCGGGCCGAGCACTTCCGGATTGGCATCCCATGCGGCGGCATGGCGGATGCCCTTGAAGCGCGGGCTGGCGGCAGAAAGCGCATCGAGCACCGCACCAGCCGCACTTCCGCGGGTAAGGTCGGCGTGCCCGATGATCGCCTCGCACAGCCGCGCCGGGCCATAGAGCCCGCTCGCGCTCTGCGCCGCAACGCCGTTCACATATTCGACTTCGCCGACGACCTTGAGTTCGTCCGAGGCGGCGGAATTGTAGAACGCCCCGCACTCCATGAACACGGTGCCGACTACATTGTGGCCGCAGCCAATCTCGGCATTGATTTCGTTGAACGTGTAATAGGGCGACAGCGCGATCGAAGCGACGAACGGGTGCTGCGGTTCGGGGAAGGCGCCCATCAGAGGGCGCAAGTCCCACAGGTGGTGGTGCGGATCGATGATCGGCAGGTCGGGTTCCAGGATCGCTTCGCTCATTTCGGGTCCTCTCGTTTGCCGTCAGCTTATTGCCGCCTTGGCGTTTGACAAGCCGGGTTCCACGGCACATTAATCGCTCGATTAAAAATGTGGAGAGGCAAATGGCGGGCGATACCGATTTCACCGGAAAGCGCGTGCTGGTGGTGGGCGGATCAAGTGGGATCGGCAACGGCATCGCCCACGGTTTTCGCCTGCGCGGGGCTGATGCTCATGTGTGGGGCACGCGCGCCAATGCCTCCGATTACGATCCCGCGGACGGTTCGGATCTGAACGGCCTGGGCTACACCTGCGTCGACGTCGGCGATCCCGACGCGATCGAAGCCGCGCCCTTGCCGTTCGACGGCCTCGACGTTTTGGTGCTCTGCCAAGGCACCGTGGTGTACAAGCGCGGCGAGTTCGCGCGCGAAGGCTGGGACCGCGTAATGGCGGTCAATCTCGACAGCCTGATGCACTGCGCGAACAAGTTCCGCGAACAACTCGCCACGGCCCGTGGCAGCGTGATCATCGTCAGCTCGATCTCGGGCTATAAGGCCAACATCGGCAACCCCGCCTATGCCGCGAGCAAGGCTGGGGCAATCAGCCTGACCAAGACGCTCGGGCAGGCTTGGGCGCCGCTGGGCATCCGGGTCAATGGGCTCGCGCCGGGGCTGGTCGACACCAAGCTGACCAAGGTCACCACTGACAATCCCGAACGCCTCGCCGGGGCGCTCGCGCGTATCCCCGACGGGCGGATGGGCACGCCGGAGGACATGGCCGGCACCGCAATTTTCCTGGCGAGCCCGCTCGCTTCTTACGTCACCGGCCACACCGTGGTGGTCGATGGCGGTCTCTCACTTTAACAAGGACTTGGCTGATGGACTTCGAGCATAGCGACAAAGTGAAGGGCCTGCTGGCCAAGGTCGGCGCTTTCATGGACGCGCACATCTATCCCAACGAGCAGTCTTACCATGACTTCGTCACCGATCCGGCCAACATGTGGCAGGAATGGCCAGGGATGGAAGACCTCAAGGCCAAGGCCCGCGCCGAAGGCTTGTGGAACTTGTTCCTGCCGCACGAATACGGCGCATTCTCGCCCGGGCTGACCAACCTTGAATACGCTCCGCTCGCAGAACTGCTCGGCCGGGTGCCGTGGGCGAGCCAGGTGCTCAACTGCTCCGCGCCCGATACCGGCAACATGGAAGTGCTGGCCAAGTACGGCAGCCCCGAGCAGCAGGAGAAGTGGCTGAAGCCTTTGCTCGATGGCACCATCCGCTCGGCCTACGTGATGACCGAGCCGCAGGTTGCAAGCTCGGACGCGACCAACCTTGAGCTGTCGATCACGCCCGATGGGGACGAATATGTGCTCAACGGTCGCAAGTGGTGGATCTCGAACGCGATGCACCCGCGCTGCGACATCTGGATCGTGATGGGCAAGACCGATTTCAACGCCCCGCGGCACGCCCAGCATTCGCAAATCCTGGTCGAACCCAACACGCCGGGGATCACCATTGTCCGCCACCTGACCGTATTCGGCAGCCACAATTCGCCCGGCGGCGAGTGCGAACTGCGCTTCGAAAATGTGCGCGTTCCAAAGGAAAACCTGATCCTCGGCGAGGGCCGCGGGTTCGAGATCGCGCAGGGCCGCCTTGGGCCGGGCCGCATCCACCACTGCATGCGCTCGATCGGCCAGGCCCAGCGCGCGCTCGAGATCATGAGCCGCCGCGCCGACAGCCGCACCGCCTTCGGCAAGAAGCTCGCCGACCAGTCGAGCATCCGTCAGGACATCGCGCGCAGCTTCTGCGAGATCGAGATGGCACGGCTGCTCACTTTGAAAGCCGCCGATGCGATGGACCGCTATGGCAACAAGGTCGCCAAGGACCTGATCGCGGCGATCAAGGTGGTCGCCCCGCAAATGGCGCAGACCGTGTGCGACCGCGCGATTCAAGTGCACGGCGGGATGGGCGTTTCGGATGACACGCCCGTAGCCCGGTTCTTCACCTTGAACCGCTTCGTGCGCATTGCCGACGGGCCGGACGAAGTCCACATGAGCCAGCTCGGCAAGGCCAAGATCAAGGAATATGTCGCGATGAACGAGAGGTGATCCCGGGCGGTTCGTCATTGCGAGCAAAGCGAAGCAATCCAGAGCGATTGCACGTGAGGCTCTGGATTGCTTCGTCGCTGCGCTCCTCGCAATGACGACTGGATTGGGAAGGCAGTAGAATGAAGGCCCTGCGATACTACGGCGCGCGCGACGTGCGCTTCGAGAGCATGGATGATCCCGTTCCGCAGTCGAACCGCGACGCGGTCGTTAAGGTGACCGCCTGTTCGATCTGCGGCTCTGACCTGCACATTTATCACGGCCACGGCTTCTCTGAGGATGTGGGCTTCTGCGTCGGCCATGAAGCCGTTGGCGAGGTGGTTGAGGTCGGCAAGGCGGTGAGCCGGGTCAAGGTAGGCGACAAGGTCATGCTTCCCGCCGCCGTCGGCTGCGGCGCGTGTCGCTCGTGCCTGTCCGGAAACGTCGCCAACTGCGAATTCGGCGCTGGGGCGTGCTACGGCCTGTCTGCCCGCCTGCAGGGTTCGCAGGCCGAAGCGGTTCGGGTGCCTGCGGCGGACATGAACGCGGTGCCGGTGCCCGAAGGCATTTCGATGGACCAAGCGCTGATGATGACAGACGCGATGGCCACTGCATGGTACGGCGCCCGCCGCGCTGACATCAAGCCGGGCAGCAGCGTCGCAATCATCGGGCTCGGTCCGATCGGGCTGATGGCGGTGGAGAGCGCCTACGTCATGGGCGCACACGTGGTCTACGCCATTGATCCGATCCCCGAACGGCGCAAACTCGCAGCCGAGGCGGGGGCAATCGTGCTTCATCCCGACGAAGCGCTCGACCGTATCAAGGAAGACACCCATGGTCACAAGCTCGAATGTGTGGTCGAAGTGGTCGGCAGCGATGCGACGGTCGATCTGGCGCTGCGGCTGGTGGCGCGTCGCGGGACTGTGTCCGTGATCGGCGTGCAGCAATCGCGCCGTTACGCCTTCCCGCTCGAACGTGCCTTCGCTGCCGGGCTGACCTTCCGCGCTGGGACTTGCTCGGTGCCAGAAGAGCTCCCCGCTCTGTTCCCGCTGGTTCAATCCGGGCGGCTGCGGCCGGACAAGTACATCAGCCACCGCCTGCCGCTGAGCGAAGGTGCGGAAGCTTACCGCCTCTTCGAAGCGCGCGAAGCCGGCGCGCTCAAGATGGTGCTGGCGCCTGACTAGCACTCGCTGCTATTTCGGCTTCCGCATGGGAAGCGAATCCACGGAAGATCCTGCATCGCTCGAACGCGCCGCACTGTCGCGCGCGCTGGTGCGCGTGGCACGGCAGGACCGCGCAGCGCTGCAGGAAGTCTATCGGCGCACCTCGCGGAAACTATTCGGCATCTGCCTTCGTATCTTCGGCGAAAGGGCCGATGCCGAGGACGCGATGCAGGACGTCTATCTTACGATCTGGAACCGTGCCGGGAGCTTCGATCCCGCGCGCGGCAATCCGATCACCTGGCTCGCGACGCTCACCCGCAACCGTGCGATCGACATCCTGCGTAGCTCGGGCCGGCGTCGGACCGATCCGATAGAACTTGCGGCCGATGTAGCAGACGACAATCCGACTGCGGAAGACCGGCTGGTCGAAGCGGGCGAAGATGCGCGGATCGAGCATTGCATCCAGGCGCTCGCCAAGAGCGACGCGACGATGATCCGCACCGCCTTTTTCGAAGGCTCGACCTACGCTGATCTCGCCGCGCGGGTTGCCATGCCGCTCGGCACGGTCAAGAGCCGGATCCGCCGCGCGCTGCTCAAGCTTCGGGAGTGCCTGTCATGACCGATGACGACGACCTGCTCGCCGCCGAACTCGCCTTGGGGCTGACCGACGATACAGCCGCTGCCGAACGCCGTGCAACTGACGCGCAATTCGCCAAGCGTGTTGCCTGGTGGGAAGCGCACTTTTCGGGACTCTCCGCGCCAATCGGGCATGAACCGTCAGCCGAACTATGGCCGCGCATCGCTGCGCGACTTCCTTTGAACGACAACGGCAGCAACGTGCTGTGGTGGAAGCTGACCAGCGGGGCCTTGGCGGCGGTCGCGGCGATTTCGCTGTTCATGCTGGCACAGCGTCCGCAGATCGAATTGCCGCCGCAACCCGGCGCACCTGCGGTCGCGAGCGTGTCGGGTGAAACCGGCAGCGCGGTGACGATTGCTTACGACAGCACTGCGCGCCGCCTGACGATCGCACCGCTGAAGCTGGATCCGGGCAAGGGCGATGCCGAATTGTGGGTGATTCCGGCGGGGTCCGATCATGCCACCTCGCTCGGGGTGTTCGACGCGCGCAATCCCACATCGCACCAGTTGAGCCCGGCGCAGGCGCGACTGGTCGGAGCGGGGGCGACCTTTGCAGTCTCGCTCGAGCAGCGCGGCGGTTCGCCGACCGGACAGCATCTCGGCCCGATCGTGGCGACGGGTAAGCTGGTCGAGACGTAATTTTTTGATCGGGAATGCATCCGCTTGGGATGCCGCGCCGTAACTTGAGTGCTGGAGCGACTAGACGCCCGGCACTCAAGGAGGATTACCCGATGAAGCTCAAGCTCACCCTGGCTGCCGCAACCCTCGCGCTGGCCGTCGCCCCGGCCATTGCCGGCAATATGCATTACCCGATGGTCGGCGGCGCAGCGATGTACCCGACCAAGACCATCGTCGAAAACGCGGTCAATTCGAAGGACCACACCACGCTCGTCGCGGCGGTCAAGGCTGCCGGGCTGGTGGACACGCTGAACAGCGCGGGTCCGTTCACCGTCTTTGCGCCAACCAACGCCGCATTCGCCAAGCTCCCCGCCGGTACTGTGGACACGCTGCTAAAGCCCGAGAACAAGGGCACGCTGACCGCAGTGCTGACCTATCACGTCGTTGCTGGCCGGGTTAACAGCGGGCAGCTGATCAAGATGATCAATGCGGGCGGCGGCAAAGCCGTGCTCACCACCGTCAACGGTGAAACGCTGACCGCGCGCAAGATGGGCAGCAGCATCACCCTTACCGACGCCAAGGGCGGTGTGGCCAAAGTTACCCAGGCCAATGTCATGCAATCGAACGGCGTGATCCATGTGATCGACAGCGTGCTGTTGCCCTAACCGCCAACGCGCGTGGCCTTGCCGCCGCGCGCGTCACGGCCTCGCCGGCGACTGGTTCCCCCTCGTTCGCCGGCGAGTTCTGTCAGGCTACCTCGTTCGCAGCGCTGAGTACCGCGCGGACCGAGGCGGTCGCGATATCCTCGTCGATCCCCACGCCCCACACGGTCTTGCCGTTCGGCCCGATACATTCAACGTAAGCTGCCGCGCGGGCATCCGAACCGGCAGTCATCGCGTGTTCGGTGTAATCCTTGACGTCGAGCTTGACCCCGAAGGTTTCAGCCAGCGTGGCGACGACCGAGCTGATCAGGCCATTGCCGCGGCCCGAGACCGACTGTTCCTTGTCGTCCACCGCGATCTTGCCGGCGAACACCCGGGTGCCGTCGGCCGCGCGGGTCTCTTCGTAATCAACCAGCTGGAAATGCTGCGGGGTGTTCACATGGTACACCCGCTGGAACACGTCCCAGATATCCTCGGCAAAGAGCTCGCGGCCAACCTGGTCGGCGAGTTCCTGCACGTGGCCTGAAAAGTGCGCCTGCATCTTCTTGGGCAGCTTGAGCCCCTGGTCCTGCTCGAGCACCCAAGCAAATCCGCCCTTTCCGCTCTGCGAATTGACCCGGATCACCGCTTCGTAATCGCGGCCCAGGTCGGCGGGGTCGATCGGGAGATAGGGCATCTCCCAGGTCTCGTCGTTCTGCTTCTCGCGCGCGGCGAAGCCTTTCTTGATCGCGTCTTGGTGGCTGCCCGAGAACGAAGTGTAGACCAGCTCGCCCACATAGGGATGGCGCGGATGGATCGGCAGCTGGTTGCAATAGGCGACAGTTGCCGCGATCTCGTCAATGTTCGAGAAATCGAGACCCGGATCAACACCTTGGGTATACATGTTCAGGGCGACTGTAACGATGTCGCAGTTGCCGGTACGCTCGCCGTTGCCGAACAGGCAGCCTTCGACGCGGTCCGCGCCAGCCATCAGGCCCAGCTCGCAGGCCGCGATGCCGGTGCCGCGGTCGTTGTGGGTGTGGAGCGAGATCACAACTGCCTCGCGGTTGGGGATCAGACGGCCGAACAGCTCGATCTGGTCGGCGTAGACGTTCGCCGTCGCGCACTCGACCGTTGCCGGCAGGTTGAAGATGATCGGCTTTTCCGCGGTCGGCTGCAGCACGTCCATCACCGCCGCGCAAACCTCGACCGAGTATTCGACTTCGGCGGTGGAGAAGGTTTCGGGGCTGTATTCGAAGGTCCAGTCGGTCTGGTGATACTTGGCGGCCTGATCGCGCAGCACCTTGGCACCTTCGATCGCTATTGCCTTGATCTCGTCCTTGCTCATCCCGAACACGATCCGGCGCCAGGCCGGCGAGACCGCGTTGTAGAGGTGGACGATCGCCTTGCTCGATCCTTCAAGGCTGGCGAACGAGGTTTCGATCAGATCGCGGCGCGACTGGGTGAGGACCTGGATCACCACATCGTCGGGAACCTTGCCGTCCTTGACCAGACCCGAGATGAAATCGAAGTCGGTCGCGCCAGATGCGGGGAAGCCGACCTCGATCTCCTTGCAACCAACCTTGAGCAGCAGGTCGAAGAAGCGCATCTTTTTTTCCGCGCCCATCGGATCGATCAGCGCCTGGTTGCCGTCGCGCAGGTCGGTCGAGAGCCAGCGCGGGGCCTCGGTAATCACTTTCGACGGCCACTGGCGGTCGGGCAGGTTGATCGGCGGGAAGGGGCGATACTTGACGCCCGGGTTCTTCAGCATGGTCATGACTTGGTTCTCTGGCTTGGCATTGCGACTTAGCGGTGGAGTTCAGTCTCCCTTGGGTGCCGCCAGGTGCCGCCCAAGTGCACACCGGCTCACGCCCAAGGGCGGATAAGTCGCAGGGTAAGGCCAAGCAGGGACTTCATGGCCCCAGCCTATGGCGAGACGGACGCGGCTTGTAAAGCGCCACTTGCACCGCGCGGCGCGGCGCGCCACAAGTCGGTTCAACCAACCGGTTAAATTGCGGGATCCAGATCATGGCAGACTATTCACCAACGATGACGGGCTTTGACACGGCGCGGCTTGCGCGGATCGATTCGTTCGTGAAAGATAATTACCTCGACAACGGCAAGCTGCCTTGTGCCCAGGTGCTGGTGGCGCACCACGGCGAGATCGCGCACTTCTCCTCGCAGGGTCTTGCTCGCGAAGGCGGCAAGGCGATCGACGAAGGCTCGCTGTTCCGCATCGCCAGCATGACCAAGCCGGTCACCTCAATCGCCTTCATGATGCTGCTTGAGGAGGGCAAGGTCGCGCTCGATACTCCGGTGCACCGGGTGCTGCCCGAGTTTCGCGAGCTGTGCGTCTACAACGGCGGCGGGGGCGGCGTGCCGTTCATGACCAAGCCGCTCGACCGGCCGATGCTGATGCTCGACCTGCTGCGCCACACCTCGGGGCTGACCTACGGGTTCCAGAACCGCAGCAACGTCGACCTCGCGATGCGCGAGGGGAAGTTAGAGAATTGGCACGGCAATCTCGACCTCGATGGCTTCATCGCTGCGCTGGGCAAGCTACCGCTGGAGTTTTCGCCGGGAGATGCGTGGAACTATTCGGTCTCGACTGACGTTCTCGGCGCGGTGATCCAGCGACTTGAGGGCAAGCCGCTAGACGAGGTGTTCGCGGAGCGGTTGTTCAAGCCGCTCGGCATGAATGACACTTTCTTCAACGTGCCGGCGAACAAGATCGACCGGCTGACCGACTGCTACACCTTCGTTCCTGGCAAGGGGAAGGTGATGTACGACCGCGGCGCCGAGAGCGCGTGGTCGGTGCGGCCCAAGCTGCTCTCAGGCGGCGGCGGGCTGGTCTCCACCGCGCTCGACTATCACAAGTTCTGCAAGATGCTGCTGAACAAGGGTGAGCTCGACGGGGTGCGTATCATCGGGCGCAAGACGCTCGAACTGATGACCAGCAACCACCTGCCGGGAGATGCCGACATCGCCTCGATGTCGCGCTCGATGTTCAGCGAGGAAGCGTTTAGCGGCTCGGGCTTCGGGCTCGGCTTCTCTGTCCAGCTCAGCCCTGCGCGATCGATGCTCGCGGGTTCGGTCGGCGAATACAACTGGGGCGGGCTGTTCTCGACCTACTTCTTCGTCGATCCGGTCGAGGAGGTGACAATGGTCTTCATGACCCAGCTCTCGCCGAGCAGCACCTATGCGATCCGCCGCGAGCTCAAGACCATGATCTACGCGGCGCTGGTATGAACGCGCCACCGGTCGATCTCTATGAAACTATGGGGCTGGAACGGATCGTCGAGGTCGATCCGGCGGGCCGTGCGTGTCTTGAGTACCGCGCCACCCCAGCACAATGCCATTCGGGCGGGGTGGTGCAGGGCGGCTTCGTTACCGGCTGGATCGACGCGGCGATGGCGCATGCGGTAATGGCGATCCCAGAGCTCGACGCGGTGCCGATGACGCTGGAGATCAAAGTGAGCTTTTTCGCCCCCACGCGGCCCGGCATCGTCCTGGCCGAGGCCTGGGTAGTGCAGGGCGGTCGCCGCACCGCCTTCGTCGAGGGAACGCTCAAGGACAGTGCCGGAACGCTGCTCGCCAAGGCCAGCTCGACTATAACGCTGGCGAGCCGCGCCAAGGTCGAAGCCGCGTCGAAGGCGGCGCTGGAGCAGGTGCAATGAGCCAGGTTCGGCCCTTCGTGCTCGACGTGCCGCAGGCCGAGATCGATGACCTATACCGCCGCCTCGATGAAACGCGCTGGCCCAACAAGGAACCTGTTTCGGACTGGTCGCAGGGCACGCCGCTCGCTGAGCTGCAGGCGCTGTGCGCCTATTGGCGCGATGGCTATGATTGGCGGCGCTGCGAGGCGCGGCTGAATTCGCTCGGTCAGTTCAAGACCGAGATCCAGGGCCTCGACATCCACTTCCTTCACGTCCGTTCGCCGCGTGCCGATGCGGTGCCGCTGCTGCTCACCCACGGCTGGCCAGGGTCGGTGATCGAATTCATGGGGGTGATCGACCAGCTGGCAAACCCGCCCGCTGGCGAGATGGCGTTCCACGTTGTCGCGCCGTCACTTCCGGGGTTCGGCTTTTCCGGCAAGCCGGCGGAGATCGGCTGGGGCGTGCCCAAGATCGCCTTCTGCTGGATCGAACTGATGGTGCGGCTGGGCTATGAAAGGTGGGTCGCGCAGGGAGGAGATTGGGGCGCGATTGTCACCACCGCGATCGGAATGATCAAGCCGCCAGGATGCGTGGGTATCCACCTCAACATGCCGTTTGCCCGGCCCTTGCCCGAAGATCTGGCGGAACCGGCGCCTGACGAGCAGCGGGCGCTCGCCGCGCTTAAGCACTACCAGGACTGGGATTCAGGCTATTCCAAGCAGCAGAGCACCAGGCCGCAGTCGCTCGGTTATGGTCTGGTCGATAGCCCGGCTGGGCTCGCCGGATGGATTTACGAGAAGATGTGGGCCTGGACGGATAATGACGGCTCGCCGCTTGACGCGCTGGCGATGGACCAGATCCTCGACAACATCATGCTTTACTGGCTGCCCGCTACCGGCGCTTCAGCCGCGCGGCTCTATTGGGAAAGTTTCAACGCCACCGGCGAGATCACTGTCGAAGTGCCGACCGCCGTCAGCGCATTCCCCAAGGAAATCCTCCCCACCCCGCGTAAGTGGGCTGAGCGGACGTACCGCAACATCGTCCATTGGGGCGATATGAAGAAGGGCGGACACTTTGCCGCGTGGGAGCAACCCGAAGCCTTTACGAGGGAGCTTCGGACCGCGTTTGCGCTGATGGCCTGATCACTTGCGAACGAAGGTCGCGCTGATTTCCAGTTCGACCGTGTCGCCAACCAGGCCCATGTCGGCGACAAGGCCGAAATCGCTGCGCTTGATTTCTGCCGCGCCTTCGAAGCCGACGTTTACCGCACTGCCCAGCAGACCCTTGCCGGCGCCGGTAAAGCGGGCTGCGATGGTCACAGGCCGCGTCGCGCCATTGAGAGTGAGATTGCCGGTCACCGCCGCGCTCATCCCGTCCGCGGCCGGGGTGACCTTGGTTGAGACGAAAAGCGCGTCCGCTGGTTTTGGCCCGAAGTAATCCGGTTTGCCGTCGCTGCCGCCGGGCATCAGCAAATGCCCGGTCAGGCCCTCGCTCGTCGTGATGATCTTGCGCACGGGAATGCGCACGGCGACCTGTGCCTGGTCGAGATGCGCCGGGTCGATCGTCAGCGTGCCGGTGATCGACCCGAACAAGCCGAAAGTATCGGCAAACCCCATGTGATTGATCCGGAAGCCGACCATCGTGTGCGCTGGATCGGCGGCATAGGTTCCCGCGATGACACGCGAAGGATCGGGCCGGCCGGGCGGGGGCTTTTCAACGCCGCTGACCGCAGTGCCGAACAGCGCCGCTGCCAGAACCGTGCAGGCGAGAACGCGCATCGGGCCTCTCCCGAGTTTCCTATTTCAGGAACGCTGCCGAAATCTTCAGCGCAACTTCGTCCGAAACGATCGGGACTCCATAGCTTAAGTCGAAATCGCTCCGCCGCAGGGTGCCGGTGGCGGTAAAGCCCAGGCCTTCCTTGTTGCCCATCATCGGCCCGGTATTGCCCGCGCCATAGAATGCCGCGTCGAGCGTGACGGGCTTGGTCACGCCGTTAAGCGTAAGATCTCCGGTAATCCGGGCGCGGTTTCCGTCGAGCGGCTCGACCTTGGTCGAGACGAAGTGTGCGGCTGCGGGATTGGCGCCAAAGAACTCGGCCTTGCCGCCCGCTGCCGCGGGTTTCAGGAGGTGAGCGGTGAGGGCGGCATTGACCGTGGTGATCTTGGCGACCGGAATGGTCACATCGACCTTGGCCGCGGCCGGATCCTTGGGATCGATAACCAGGCTGCCGGCAATATCGCCGAACAGCCCGAAATACGGGGTGTAGCCCATGTGATCGACCGACCATTCAACCAGCGTATGCCCGGGATCGGCCTGATAGGTTCCGGCCTTGACCAGCGCCGGGTTGGCCGAGCCGGGCTTCTGCATCGGCTGAGCGGTGAGCGGCAGGGCAATGGTGGCGGCAACGCCAAGAGCGGCGGCGAGGGCGAGCTTGTTCATGGGGTTCTCCGGGGAAGTGCGACTTCAGTCATCGCTTTCTGCCCCGGAGATCACCCAGCGTCGATCAAAATCTTCTTGTCGCGGCTTCAGTTCTTCTCTTGATCGACCAGCTTGTTGGCGCCGATCCACGGCATCATGGCGCGCAGCTGCGCCCCGGTCTTTTCGATCGGGTGCGCCTCGGCAGCCTTGCGTGCGGCCTTGAGCTCGGGCTGGCCGGCGCGGTTGTCGAGCACGAAGTTCTTGACGAACCGGCCCGACTGGATGTCGGCCAGCACGCGCTTCATCTCGGCCTTGGTTTCGGCGGTGATGATCCGCGGGCCGGTCGTGATGTCGCCGTATTCGGCAGTGTTCGAAATCGAATAGCGCATGTTGGCGATCCCGCCTTCATAGAGCAGGTCGACGATCAGCTTGGTTTCGTGGAGGCATTCGAAATAGGCCATTTCAGGCGCGTAGCCCGCCTCGACCAGCGTTTCGAACCCGGCCTGGATCAGATGAGTGATCCCGCCGCACAGCACCGCCTGTTCACCGAACAGGTCGGTTTCGCATTCTTCCTTGAAGTTGGTTTCGATGATGCCCGAACGGCCGCCGCCAACGCCCGAGGCATAGGCAAGCGCGACGTCGTGCGCATTGCCGCTGGCGTCCTGGTGCACCGCGATCAGGCACGGCACCCCGCCGCCGCGCACATATTCGCTGCGCACGGTGTGGCCCGGGCCCTTGGGCGCAATCATGATCACGTCGATGTCCGCCGGAGCTTCGATCAGGCCGAAGTGCACGTTGAGGCCGTGAGCGAAAGCGAGCGCGCTGCCGGCCTTCATGTTGCCCTTGAGGTCCTGTTCCCAGATCGCCGCCTGATGCTCGTCGGGGGCAAGGATCATGATGATATCAGCCCACTTGGCCGCTTCGCTGTTGCTCATCACCTTGAAGCCGGCTGCTTCGGCCTTCTTGGCGCTGGCCGAACCCGGACGCAGCGCGATCGCCACTTCCTTGATCCCGCTATCGCGCAGGTTCTGGGCGTGGGCGTGGCCCTGCGAGCCATAACCGAGGACCGCGATCTTCTTGCCGGTGATCAGGTTCAGATCGGCGTCGGCGTCGTAATAAACCTTCATCGTAGTTCCTTGCTCAATTCAAATGGGAGAAATCAGGCGCCTTCGGCGCCGCGCATCATGCCGACCACCCCGGTGCGGCCGACTTCGACCAGCCCCAGCTCGCGCATCAGGCCGACGAAGCGGTCGATCTTGTCCGGCGCGCCGGTTAGTTCGAATACGAAGCTGCTGGTCGTGGTATCGATCACGCTGGCGCGGAACACTTCGGCGAGGCGCAGCGCCTCGACCCGCGCATCGCCAGTGCCCTTGACCTTGACCAGCGCGAGTTCACGTTCGACGTGCGGGCCGGACTCGGTAAGGTCGACCACCTTGTGCACCGGGACCAGCCGTTCAAGCTGGGCGTGGATCTGGTCGATCACCGCCGGCGGCCCGTGGGTGACGATGGTGATCCGGCTGACCGCGTGGTTCTCGGTAATGTCGGCCACGGTCAGGCTGTCGATGTTGTAGCCGCGCGCGGTGAACAGCCCGGCGATCTTGGCGAGGATCCCCGCTTCGTTGTCGACCGTCACGGTCAGGACATGGCGCTCGGCCGCCTGCTGCTTGATTTTCATCATGGTCCTAAACCAGCGCCTTGGCGGCGTCGTCCATCGTCCCGGCAACGCGGTCGCCGTAGAGTATCATCTCGGTATGCGCCGCGCCTGACGGGATCATCGGATAGCAGTTGGCTTCCTTGGCGACGAGGCAATCGACGATGACCGGGCCGGGATGGTCGATCATCGCCTGGATGCCGGCGTCAAGCTGGCCTTCGTTTTCGATGCGGATGCCCTTCCAACCGTAGGCTTCGGCAAGCTTCACGAAATCTGGCAAGCTGTCAGAATAGCTGCTCGAATAGCGGCTTTCGTAAGTCAGCTCCTGCCATTGGCGGACCATGCCCATCCATTCGTTGTTGAGCACGAAGACCTTGACCGGCAGGCGGAACTGGGTCGCGGTGCCGAGTTCCTGGATGTTCATCTGGATCGAGGCATCGCCCGCGATATCGACCACCAGCTTGTCCGGATTGCCGAGCTGCGCGCCGATCGCGGCGGGCAAGCCATAGCCCATCGTCCCGAGCCCGCCCGAGGTCAGCCAGCGGTTGGGGCCGTAGAAATGGAAATACTGCGCGGCCCACATCTGGTGCTGGCCCACTTCCGTTGCGATGATCGGGTCCTTGGCCCTGGTCAGTTCGAACAGCCGTTCGACCGCGCGCTGCGGCATGATCGCCTCGGTATTGGCCGGATAGGCGAGGCTTTCACGCGCGCGCCAGCCGTTGATCCGGGCTTTCCACTCGGTCAGGTCCTGCGCCTTGCGGCTGCCCCAGGCCTCGATCAGCTGGCCGAGCACCGCGGCGCAATCGCCCAGGATCGGCAGGTCGACCGGCACGGTCTTGTTGATCGAGGCGCGATCGATATCGATGTGGATCTTGGTTGAATTGGGCGAAAAGGCGTCAAGCCGCCCGGTCACCCGATCGTCGAAACGCGCGCCCACACACACCATCAGGTCAGCACGGTTCATCGCCATGTTGGCTTCGTAAGTGCCGTGCATGCCCAGCATGCCAAGCCAGTCGGCATGATCGGCGGGGAAGGCGCCCAGTCCCATCAGGGTCGAGGTGACCGGCGCCCCGGTCAGCGCCTGCAGTTGCCGCAGCAATTCCGCCGCACGCGGCCCTGAATTAATCACCCCGCCGCCGGTGTAGAAAATCGGTGCCTTGGCATTGGCAATCAGTTCTATCGCGCGCGAAATATCACGGGCATCGCCGGTCGAGGGCGGGGCAT
>JBJTMA010000131.1:0-21043 GCA_046063295.1 Novosphingobium sp. | reverse complement strand
ACCTCGATGCGGGCCGGGCCGATGATCCGCAAGGGCGCGATGAAGCAGAGCGCATGGATCGCCGCCTATGAGGCGCGCAACGTCCAGATCGGGCTCGCTTGCGGGCTGTCGGGCAAGGCGCAGATCGGCAAGGGCATGTGGGCCGCGCCCGACATGATGCATGACATGATGGTCCAGAAGATCGGCCATCCCAAGGCGGGCGCGAACACGGCCTGGGTCCCTTCACCAACCGCGGCGACGCTCCACGCGATGCATTACCACCAGGTCCATGTGTTCGACGTGCAGAAGGACCTGGCGAGCAAGCCCACACCGGGCCTGGGTGACCTTCTCACCGTGCCGCTCGCCGGTGGGACCAACTGGTCCGATGCCGAGGTGCGCGAGGAGCTCGACAACAACGCGCAAGGCCTGCTCGGCTATGTCGTACGCTGGATCGACCAGGGCGTCGGATGTTCCAAGGTGCCGGACATCAACGATGTCGGCCTGATGGAAGACCGCGCAACTCTGCGCATCTCATCGCAGCACATGGCCAATTGGCTCCTTCACGGAGTTTGCAGCACGGATCAGGTGATGGACGCGCTGACCCGCATGGCCGCCTAGGTCGATGCCCAGAACGCGGGCGATCCGCTCTATCAAAAGCTCACCCCGGAAAGCACTGCCTTCAGGGCCGCATGTGATCTGGTATTCAAGGGCGTCGAACAGCCCAGCGGCTATACCGAACCACTGTTGCATGCCTGGCGGCTGCGCAAGAAGGCGAATGCCTGACAGGCAAAAGGGCAGCGAGCCGAGGCCCGCTGCCCTTCTTTCTGCGACCCGGTTCGGTGGTTAGATACCGAGCAGCGCGTTCAACTTGGCGGCCGCATCGGCCGAGATCGTGCGGTTGGTGCTGGCCGACAGGGTCGCCAGAGCATCGACCTGTGCTTGCTGCGCCGCAGCCAGGCTGGCCTGCTGCTGGGCCAGCAAGGTCTGGTCGGCGGTCAGCGCGTTCTGCGCCGCGGTCAGGGCATCCTGTGCCGCGGTGACCTTGGACGGGTCAGCCGGGGTCAGCGCCTGAGCTGCCGTCAGCGCGGCCTGGGCATCGGCTACCGCCTGGGTATCGGTGGTGATCTTGGCCTGGGTTTGGCTGATCAGCTGGGTGAAATTCGAAACATCGGCATTCGCGGCCAGGGTGGCGCTCTTGTAAGTCGCCAAGGCGCCGACGGTCGACTTGGCCGACGCGTGTTCGAACGCCTTGTCCGAAGCATGCGCGGCGTTGAGCTTGCCCAGCATGGCCGCGCCATTGGCCAGCGAAGCGTCACCCCGTGCCTTGGCAGCGGCGGTGAAATCGGCCGAACCCGGTGTTGCCGCGGTGGATGTCCGGGTCGATGCCTTGGCATTGACCGATGCATTGGCCGCGCCGGCCGATGCGCGGGTGGAAGCGTTTGTGTTCACCCCGGTCGTTACTGACGTCGGGATATGCGCAGTTGCAACCGGTGGCGGACCATGGGGAACGCCGGCGGGCGCGCCGCGCGGGATCCCGGCAGGCGGACCCACGGGAACGCCGGTGGGCGGGCCGGCATAGGCAGCGCCGGCCATCAGCGCGAGCGCCGAAGCGGCGCCAAGGCTGGTAAGTACGGTCTTCATGGTTTTCACTCCTCGTTTTTCCCTGTTGCGACCTTGGCCTTGCGGCCGGGAATTATTGGAATAGCGTCAGGCGCAGACCGGCACCGATCCGCGGGCTGGCATCGTTGAGTCCGGCAAGCCCATAGGCGGTGAGACCAAGATTCCTGCTGAACCGCCATGTCAGATACGGCGAGACGACCGCCTGGCCAGACAGGCCGGTGGCAACCGGCTCGCGATAGGAAAGGCTGGCGCCAAGATTGACCGCGGGATCGGGGCGCAGGTTGAACCCGCCATACGCAGTGATCCCATCCTTGAGCTGATAGGCCGCCGGACTGCCGAGCCACGAATAGCCGACCGAGCCAAACAGCGTGACCGTCTGGCCCAGCGACTTGTACATGGCGACGTTCACACCGTAGTCGGTCTTGCCGGTGCCGATCGTCTGGTCGGCGGTGGGAAACTTCACGTTTCCGCCCAGCTCGATCATCGGCACGCCGCCGCGGTCATCGGTCAGGCGGTATGCACCGGACACGGCCAGATCGCCGACACCACTCCGTTGGGCGATCGCGGTAGGATTGGTCGATCCGACTACGACCCCGCCCACGATCTGACCCGGACCCTTGATCCACACATAGGGTAGCGAGGCCTGAAGCCGAAGTCGGCCAAGCTGGGCCTTGGCTTCAACCGGTACGTCCCAAACGGTGGTATCGACCGCCGCACCATATTTGCCGACCGAATAGTCGAAGCCGGTCGAAAGTTCGAAGCTGTTGACGTCCTGCTGCGCGGCGGTGGTGTTGTTGGCGGCCTGCGCTCCGTCGGGTTGGTCGGTCCCGCTTGCCGCGAAAGCGCTCGAGCTCACCGCGACAAGTCCCAATGCCGCGAATTTGAGATAGTTCATCCTGAAACCCTTGTTCTTGCGGTACGAATCGCTGACGCGATCGGTCCCATGTTGTGTTCTCGGTGTCGCCCGAATGGTGCACGCCGGCTGAAGCGTTGCGGTAAAGCCGAATTCATCAAGATCGCGGCGCGCGTAACGCTGGCAAGAGAACGAACGGGAATGGCGTTTTCATCCAGGGATCAGTGCGACGCGTGTCGCACAAACGCGCGCAAGGCACTCAAGTTGCCCGATTGGTCGCGCCTAAGGGTCTTTATGCCGCAGGAAAGCTGAGAATTCTGGCGACTTCGACGAATTCGGCCACGCTCAGGGTTTCCGCGCGGCGTTGGGCATCGATGCCCAGAGCATCGAGAGCGTCGAGAGCGCCCGGTATCCCTTTCAAGCTTTGCCGCAGCATCTTCCTCCGCTGCCCGAACGCCGCTTCGGTCAAGCGTTCCAACATCCGGGCCGAAACGCCCTCTGGCATGTCGGCGGGAGCCAGGTGGACCACCGCGCTCATCACCTTGGGCGGGGGAGTAAAGGCGCTGCGGTGGACCTTCATCGCCAGCTTGGCCGTGCTGCGCCACTGGGCCAGAATGGCGAGGCGGCCGTAGGCGGAGGATCCGGGCGCCGCGACAATACGTTCGGCCACTTCAAGCTGGAACATCAGCGTCAGGCTGATCCATTGCGGCGGCCAGGTCTCACCGCCGAGCCAGCCGACAAGCAGCGCGGTTCCGACATTGTACGGCAGGTTGGCGATCACGTGGAAGGGGCCTTCGATCCCGTGCGCTACCTTGGTCGCATCACCCTCGATCACGCGGAGCTGACCGGGGAAGGCTTCGGCCAGTTCGGCCAGTGCGGGAAGGCAGCGGCGATCCATCTCGATCGCGGTGACCTGGGCACCGGCGCGCAGCAGGGCCCGGGTCAATCCGCCGGGACCGGGGCCGACTTCAAGCACCTGCTGGCCATCCAGCCTTCCGGGCACCCGGGCGATCCGGTCTAGCAACTGCTCGTCGAACAGGAAGTTCTGCCCCAGCGCTTTGCTGGCATTTAGACCGTAGCGCGCGATAACCTCGCGCAGTGGTGGCAGTTCAGCCATCGTAGCGCCGTTCGGCACATTCGCCGGCCATGCGGATCGCGGCGATCATTGCTCCGGGATCGGCCGTGCCCGTACCGGCAATGCCGAAGGCGGTGCCGTGATCGGGACTGGTGCGAATGACCGGCAGGCCCAGCGTCACGTTGACCCCGGCATCGAAATCGAGCGTCTTGAGCGGGATCAGCGCCTGATCATGGTACATGCACAGGGCAACGTCGTAGCTGCCGCGGGCATGCGCGGTGAACAGGCCGTCGGCGCTGTGCGGGCCGGTGATGGTGATGCCTTCGGCGGCCAGCGTGGCGATGGCGGGCGCCACGACCTGGTGATCTTCGTTACCCATGCGGCCTTGCTCGCCCGCGTGCGGGTTAAGCGCTGCAACCGCAATGCGCGGATTGGCGATGCCGAAATCCCGCGCCAGCGCCATGGCGACGATCCGCGCCTTGCGCTCGATCAGCGCTTGGGTGATCAAGCCGGGCACCGCGCTGAGTGCGACGTGCACGGTCAGCGGAACCGTGCGCAGCTGCGGACTGGCGAGCATCATCACCGCGTCGCCCGGAGCATAAGAGCAGGCGGCTGCGACAAATTCGGTCTGGCCGGGATGATCGAAACCGACCTCGGCAAGCAAGGCCTTGGCGATCGGCGCGGTGATCAGCGCTGCTGCTTCGCCCCCACGAACCAGTTCGGTCGCTTCGCAGAGCGAGGCCAGGGCAAGTTGGGCTCCGGCCCGGTCGGGCTGTCCGGGGGCGTAGTGACCGTCGGCCCCGGCCAGCACCGGCAAGGCATAATCGAAATGCTCGAAGGCTTCCTGCGGATGGAACAGCTCGGCCACCGGTACCGCCAGTCCGCGCTGCGCCGCCGCGGCGCGCAGCACATCGGCGCCGCCCGCCACGAAGAAGGGCGCAAGTCCCTGCTCTTCGCGCGCCGCCCAGGCCGCGACGATCAGTTCAGGGCCGACCCCCGCCGGATCGCCAAGCGAAAGGGCGAGGGGCGGCAAGTCCATTGCGGCTTAGTTGCCGTAGTCGATAACCGCGTCGCGGCGCAGGTCGCGCAGGTAGGTCTGCGCGCGCTTGTTGATGCGTTCGTCAAGCAGCTGGTTTTCCACCTGATCGAAGCTGGGTTCGCCGCCCACTGCCGGATCGTCACGCCCGCACAGCATCAGCACGCGGACACCGTCCTTGATCGAACCGAACGGCGGGGTGGTTTCACCAAGGCTCAAGCCCAGCACCATTGTCTGCAGCGCGCCGGGCAGCTCGCGCGCCTTGATCTGTTCGTTCGCCACCACGTCGGCGCCAAGCCCCTGGGCGATCGGATCGACCGCGGCACAGCCGTGCGCGCCCTTCATCGCCTCGGCAAATTGCTTCGCCTTTTCAGTGGCCTGCGCTTCGCTTGTGCCGGCAGGGAAGTTGATCGAAATCTGCTTGAGGCTGAGCACCGCATCGCGCGGATCGGCCGTCAGCACCTTGCGCTTGTCGATCAGCACCAGGATTGAGAAGCCGCCGCGAACTTCTACGGGGCCGACCAGCTGGCCCGGCTCAAGTTGCGCAACCGCAGTCTGCATTTCGGTGGGCAACATGCCCAATCGCACCCAGCCCAGGTCACCGCCGACCGAAGCGGTCGATGCTTCCGAATACTGGCGGGCATAGGCCACGAAGCTTCCGCCCTGCTTGATCTGGTCAACGATCTTGAGCGCATTCTGGCCCACGGCGTCATGGTTTTCGCTATTGGCGTAAAGGAAGATTTCACCGACGTGGAATTCGTCGGTGCCCTTGGCTTCTTCCTGGCGCTTGATCGTTTCGCGCACTTCGTCGTCCGAGACGTTGACGAACGGATTGACGTTGCGCCGCAGCAGCCGCTGCCACGAAAGCTCGCCGCGGATCTGGCGGCGCAGCGAAGCGGGCGACGAACCGATCTTGGCGAGGTAAGTGTCCAACCCTTTGGGATCCTGCCCGAAGTTCTGGCGGGCGATGCGGTTGTAGGTTTCGTCAACCTCATCGTCGCCCACGACCATATCCTGCGCCTTGGCCTCCTGAATCTGGAGGGTTTCGTCCATCAGGTTGCGCAGCACCTGCAGGCGCAGGCGTTCGACCTCTTCGGGAGCGATCTTGCCGCCGCTGGCCGCAACGATCAGCGCCACGCGCTGGTCGACATCGGTCGCGGTGATCACTTCGCCGTTGATGATAACCGCCGCGCTGCGGTGATTGGCATCGATCTTGCCGAAGATCTGGGGATTTTCCGGCAGTGAGAGGGTGCCGCCCGCGGGAGCATCCTGCGCGGGGGCGGTTCCGGCAAAGACCAGCGCGCCAAGCGCGATCGAGGTCAGGGCCAGACGGATCGGAGAACGCAAGCGAGAAGCGGTAGTCACTGGTCTAAAAATCCCATTTGCCGCGCGGGAAAAACCGCACCGAAGTTGCCGGGCCATTGCCGCGCGCTGGCTTAACCGTGGCTGAGCAAGCGCCGATAGCGCGTTTGCCCGGACCTGCCAATCGTATGCTGGCCAGTATCACCGAAAGCCAAGATTGCGCACCGCGATGTGGATCTGGAACGTGTTGCCCTTGCGCGCGTCCCCGGTCGCCACGTAGTCGCGGCGCCAGGTCAGGTCGAACTCAAGGCAATCGTCCTGATAGGCAACGCCGAGCCGGGTGCGGATCGGCTGGAAGCCATCGACATTGGTAAGCGTAGGATCGTCGCTGATCCCGGTGAGGTCGAACACGCCCGAACCGAAGATCGACCAGTACCGGGCGAACCCGACCCGGCCCGCCACGCGCAGCTCTTCGCGGTCCTTGAGGTCCTCGATCCCGCCGCTGATGTCGCGGTTGAGCCGCAGGTAGCCGACTTCCAGATAGGTCCGCTGCGTGCCGACCGCGGCGTCGAACTCGTTACGGCGAACCGCGAAGTTGTCCTTGTCCAGCCGGAAGCGGTGCGTGAACTTGACCACGTCGCGGAACCGCACCTCGGTGCGCCCAACGATGTCCGACGTTCGCGAGCTCAGGCCGGTGCCATCGGGCAGCAGGGTGGGCAGGTTGGTCAGCCGGTAGCTTTGCCCGATCGTTGTGTTGATCCGCCAGCCGGGCCGCTCGAATTGCCAGTCGAAGCCATAGGTGAAGCGCACCCCGTCCTCGATCCGGTCGTACCCCGGAAAGCGGTTCAGTGCGAAGAGGTTCGAATCCTCAAGGTCGATCGCGCGGGCATCCTCGTTGGGCACCGCCAGGTTACGCAGCGTCGGACTGGCGACGATCTGGAAGCGCGGGGTGAACACCTGCGTCCCGCCCATGAAGCTGCCGACCAGCGGCCATTTGGCGTCAAGCGCCAAGGTGGCAACGCCGCGGGTCTGCCAGCCCGGATTGCCGCGGTAGATCACCGTCGATGTCAGCGCGTTTTCATCCGAATGGTACACATCCCCGCGGACCAGCGCGGTGAGGGTCAGCTCCTGTCCCCAGCTGGTCAGCCGCCGCATGTCCCACTGCGCGCTGGCAAAGGCCCGCTGGGTGTCCTGGCCGCTCGTCCGGGTTATCGCCAGGCTGTTGGCCTGTAGCGTGATCCTGCCGCCCAGAAGCGGATCAGTCAGGCGGCGGCGATAGTCGATCTCGGGAATCGCGAAAGGTACCTGCCCTTGGCTGTCGCCCACCCGCAGCGTCTGCGTCGCCCAGCCGGCGAGCGAGAAGTACGAATTGTCGTCGATGTGCTCCAGCGTAACGTTCGAGCGGAGCCGGTCGTCGCGGCTGATATCGTAGCGGCGCAGGAACGTGCGGTCCGATGCGGCGCGCACGCTGAAACTCGCGCTCCAGTTCGGGGAGAACTGAAATTTGCCATTGGCGTAGAGGTAACCGCGGAAATCGGTCTGGTTCGTGGCCGGGGCACCGCCGATCGGAATACGCGAGCTGCGGGTGGCATAGCCAGTTATCTGGAACGCGCCGTCCGACAGCAATTGGCGGTACTGCGCCGAAACCATCGGCAGGGCCTTGGTAAAGACATAACCGGTGACTGCGAGGTCACCTGAATTGCCCAGTCGCTGATACCAGGTGTCTGACAGCTGCACCCCGTTCGATGCGTTGAGCTGAATATCGGGAATCAGCAGGCCCGAGATCGGCCGTCCGTCCGTGGCGATGGTGATCGGCGGCAGCGGGAGCAGCGATACCCCGAACAGCTCGACCCTTGATCCATAAAACTTCACGGTCTTCTTGTCGGGATCGAACACCACGCGCTTGGCGGTGATCCGCCAGCTCGGCTGGTGGGGACAGCCCTCGCTGTCCTCAACCGCGCAGGCCGAATAGGCGGCGTTGGTCAGCACCACCTGCCCGTTTTCGCCCCGTGTCCCGCGCATCGCGGCAAGCCGCCCGCCTTCGCGCAAGACGTAGAGCATGTTTTCCATCGCCCCGGCCTTGAACTCGTCAGTCAGTTCAAGCCGTTCGGTGAACAGCTGGTTGCCGTCGGCATCGACGAAACGGATGTTGCCGGTCGCCACGATTTCACCGGTATTGCGGTTCCAGATGATGTTATCGGCTCGAACCGACTGGTCACCCCGGCGCAGGATGACATTGCCGCTGACCGTGACTGTATTGGCCTTGTCGTCGTAGCTCGCGGCGCTGGCTTCGAAGGTGACCTGGCTGTCGCTCGCAGGTTCGGCGCCCTGTGGTTGCGGATTGGTGCCGACCTCGGACGGCGGGTGCGCCATGAGCGGGTCGGGAGGGGACTGATCCTGCGCCAGCGCCGGGCCCGCGAACAGCGCACACGCCAAGGCTACGCCGGTCAAGGTCGCGCGGGTTGCAGGCAGCAGAACGTGCGGCGAGGGAGACCGCGAGACAGGGACCATGCGCTTGCCTATCGCACCGCCCGCGCCTAACTGCAATCCACGCTATCACTCCCGCGCATCCGATTGGCGCGGCTCGACGAATTTTCCCCTGGGAGAAACCATGAAAATCGAATTCGTTACTGCATCGCTTTCCGCTTCGACCGGACCAATCGCCATACTTGCCGATCAGGATAAGCTGCCTGCCGGACTTGATCCGGTGGTGACCGAAGCTGCCAAGGCGAACCGCTTTACCGGCAAGGTGGGCCAGCTTCACGAAAGCTTCGTCAGCAAGGACGGCGCGGTGGTACGCATGGCGCTGGCTGGCGCAGGCGAAGCCAAGGCTAAGGATCGCACGGCGGCACTCGAACGCGCCGGGGCGGCAGTGACCGCGAAGTACATTGCCTCGGGCGAAGAGGCCGTGACGATCGACCTGAGTGATTCGGGGCTTTCGGCGCAGGAAGCCGCCGCGGTGTTGCTGGGTGCACGGCTGCGCGGGTGGCGCTATGACAAGTACCGGACCAAGCTTCCGGCGGATCAGCAGGCCAGCCTCAAGACCATCCGCATCGCCGGCGCGCCCGAAGGGACCGAGGCGGTATGGGCGTCCGAAGCGGCGCTTGCCGATGGGGTCGAGCTGACCCGCGAGCTGGTTACCGAACCTGCAAACATCATTTATCCCGAAAGCTTCGTTGAGCGGGTCCGTCCACGGGCCGAAGCAGTAGGCCTCAAGGTCCGCGTGCTCGACGATAAGGAAATGGCCGCACTCGGTATGGGCGCGCTGCTTGGCGTGGCGCAGGGATCGGTCCGTCCGGCGCGGATCCTGGTGCTGGAATGGAACGGCGGCAAGGCGGGCGAAAAGCCGACCGCCTTCGTCGGCAAAGGTGTCACCTTCGATACTGGCGGCATCTCGATCAAGCCCGCTGCCGGCATGGAAGACATGAAATGGGATATGGGCGGCGCGGGCGCGGTCGCCGGCGCGATGCTGGCGATCGCCGGGCGCAAGGCCAAGGCCAACGTGGTCGGCGTGTGCGGCCTCGTCGAGAACATGCCCGACGGCAATGCGCAGCGCCCGGGTGACGTCGTAACCTCGATGTCGGGCCAGACGATCGAGGTGATCAATACCGACGCCGAAGGGCGGCTGGTGCTCTGCGATTGCGTGACCTGGGTGCAGAAGGAATATGCCCCGACCCGGATCGTCGACCTGGCCACCCTGACCGGGGCGATGGTCATCACGCTGGGGCATGAGCAGGCCGGCATTTTCTCGAACGACGATACGCTCGCCGGGCAGCTGGTCGCTGCGGGCGATGTTTCGGGTGACAAGTTGTGGCGCATGCCGCTGGGCCCGGCTTACGACAAGCTGATCGACAGCCCGATCGCCGACATGAAGAACGTCGGCCCGCGCGAAGGCGGGTCGATCACCGCGGCACAGTTCATCCAGCGCTTCGTCGAAAAGGGCACCCCCTGGGCGCACCTCGACATCGCCGGCATGGCCTGGGCCGGCAAGCCCGGCGCCACCTGGGACAAGGGCGCGACCGGCTACGGGGTGCGGGTGCTCGACCGGTTCGTGCGGGACACTTTGGAAGGCTGATCCTTGGCGCGGATGCGGCAGAAGGCGGACCTGCCCAGCAAGCCCTGTGCGGCTTGCGGGCGGCCGTTCTCCTGGCGCAAGAAATGGGAGCGCGACTGGGATAGCGTGCGCTATTGTTCGGATCGTTGCCGCTCGGCGCGGGGAAGTGCCAACTGAATGCGCGTCGATTTCTACCAGCTGAGCGAAAGCTCCGTCGAAGCAGCGCTCCCCGCACTTGCCGCGAAAATGCGTGAGGCGGGGGCGAAGGTCCTGGTCGTCTCGGCCGACGACGCGCAGCTGGCGCGGATCAGCGATGCGCTGTGGGCACCCAAAGGCACCTTTCTGGCCCACGGTATGGCCGGCGGGCCGGATGATGCACGCCAGCCGATCCTGCTTTCGGACCGTATCGAGCCGGCCAATGGCGCAACCTTCGTGGCGCTTGCCGATGGCGCCTGGCGCGAAGGCGCCGAGCAGTTCGAGCGGGTATTCCTGCTGTTCGACGAGAGCAGCATCGAGCAGGCCAGACAGACCTGGCGCAGTCTTGATGGGGGCGAGCGCAACTATTGGCAGCAGAAGGGCGCGAGCTGGACCAAGGCAGCCTGATCTTGCAGCGCCGCGCTATCCCGGCTAGGGGCGCGCCACCTTTTCCAACCATAACAGTTCGCAAGGATCCTCCCATGGCGGTTACCCGCACCTTTTCGATCATCAAGCCTGACGCCACCCGCCGCAACCTGACCGGCGCGGTCACCAAAATGCTTGAGGAAGCCGGCCTGCGCGTCGTTGCCTCGAAGCGCATCCACATGAGCCGTGAGCAGGCTGAGGGATTTTACGCGGTGCACAAGGAGCGCCCCTTCTTCGGTGAACTGTGCGATTTCATGATGAGCGAACCGGTGGTCGTGCAGGTGCTTGAAGGCGAAGACGCCGTTACCCGCAACCGCGACGTGATGGGTGCGACCAACCCGGCCGACGCGGCCGAGGGCACGATCCGCAAGACCCACGCGCTGTCGATCGGTGAAAACACCGTCCACGGTTCGGATTCGGATGAGAACGCGGCAATCGAAATCGCCTACTTCTTCAAGCCTGAAGAAATCGTCGGCTAAAGCGACGCCACATCGATTCAATCAGGCCGCTGGAACGATCCGGCGGCCTTTTTGATTCAGCGCAAGGCAATGGCGCTGCGGATGCGCATGCTGGCTTCGTTCCATGAAAGGGAGCCTCAATGTCGCATACCCCGCACCAACTCGCCGACGAGTTTCCGCACGATCATTGGCTGCTGCACGAACTGAAGCTGCGCAACCCGCACTTCGTCACTCTGGCTGACCGCTATCAGGCTGTGAACGGCGAGATTCACCGCATCGAGGCCGGGGTCGAAACCCGTTCGGACAGCTATGTTGAAGACCTCAAGAAGCAGCGGCTGGCGCTGATCGATGAGATTTCGCAAATCATCGCCAAGGCCCGCGCACCGGCCTGAACGGAAAGGTCCGGCGGAATCGCTCCGCCGGACCAGGCCCGAACTCAGAAGTGGTAGTTGATCGCAACGCGCGCCAGATCGGTGCGCAGCTTCATCGTATGCGTGAAGTCGTTCTGCGGGAATGACACCGCCGGCGTGTTCGCCGTCAGCGTCCCGCCAGGAATAGTCTCGGTGCCGAATTCGGCGTGGAGGTATTCGGGGTTGAGCGACCAGTTGCGTCCCATCCGGATGCTCGCGCCGCCGCCGACGACCCAGCCCGAGCGGAACTTGCTGCTGGTCGCAACCTCGTTCGCGTTGCCGAAGGTGTCGGTGAACTGGGCGTCATAGCGCGCCTTTTCGCCCGCCCAGCCGCCGGTTGCATAGACATTGCTGCCCTGGCCGAAGCCGATGCCGATCTTGGCGCGTGCGGTGGCCATCCACTTGGGATCGACCGACTGGGTGATCGTATATGTTGCCGGGGCAAAACCCGGATAACCCGCCGTCACCGTGCTGGTCCGCGCATTACCAAGCGAGGAAATGTCGGCTACCGCGCCGAGCAGGAACTTACCCGAATTGATGTCGTACCCGATCTGCGCTCCGGCGCTGAAGCCGCGCGGCTTCACCTGCTGCGCGCCCGAGGCATTCACCGCGTCGACGCTGGTGCTGGCAAAGTAGCCGGCGGGATCGTAGGTGGTCGTGGTCTTCACATCGTCCTTGGACCAGCCATATCCGGCCGATACCCCGGCATAGAAGCCGCTCAGGTCATCGCTGTCCTGGGCCCTGGCCGCCGTGGCCAGGAAGGGAACGGTGGCGATCGCAATGACAGCCACGGACTTTGGGAGGGATTTCAGCATAGGGTTCTCCTGCTGCACAGCGTGCAGTTTGGTCGTGAACCCGCGGCGGATTTGGGATCGCCAAGCTGAACCTCACCTGTCAGAATTCGACAATCCGTGGCAAAGCGTTAGCATGCCGGGACGAGGAGAAGGCAAATGCGAGGAATGGGCGGGGAAGGCGGCGAGGACTGTCCGTTCGAATTCAATTTCGATCCGGCCAGCTTCAAGCCGGGCGATACGGTAAGCTACCGCGTCAGCACGATGGAGGACTGGCCATTCGTGGGGACCCTGCTTGAAGTGCATTCCGACCATGTGATCATTTCGCCCGGTCCGGCCGAACCCGATGCGCGTTACAAGGGTACCCGCGAAAGCCGCCCGATGGTGGACGGCGCGGAGATCTGATCAGAACTCGTCCGCAACACTAAGCAGTCCGGAAAGCTTCCTGGGGGCCACGCTCAACCAGCTGCGTTGCAGCCAGCCGGCCACGGCATCCCAGTCGGTATCGCCCAAGTCGAGGCGAATGGCGATCCACCCGTCGCAGAAATAGGCTGGGCGGTAATAGCGGTCAGGATCGGCCTCGATCAGCTGGGCCTGTTCGTCGGCGCCCGAAATCTTGACTAGCAGTGCGGTCTTTCCGTCGCTGTGATGATCGTTCGAGACATAGGCGAACTTCTTGCCCTTCACGATCCCGAAGCACGGCATGCCGTGGCTGGTGACCTCATCCGCTTCGGGCAGGGCGAGCGCGCGGGACCGCACCTCGCCGATCAGCCATTCGGGTGAACGGGCCTGGCTGACCAGCACGGCCAGGCAGCGCGAATAAAGCTGATGCTCGGCGATGAGAACGCGCGCGGCAAGGGTTTCGGACGTGTCGTCCGGCAATATTGCAACCGCGGTCTGGCCGAGCAGCGGGCCGGCATCGAGTTCGGCGGTGACCAGGTGGACCGAGCAGCCACCGCGGCTGTCCCCGGCCTCCAGCGCCCGCTCATGCGTGTGCAGGCCCGGGTACTTCGGCAGCAGCGATGGGTGGATGTTGACCATCCGGCCATCCCACCCGGCAACGAATTCCGGCGAAAGGATCCGCATGTAACCGGCCAGCGCGACATATTCGGCGCCGCTTGCCCGGATCGCGGCGTCGATAGCGGCATCGTGCACAGCCCGGTCCATGCCTTTGTGCGCCAGCGCGAAGGTCGGTACCCCCTCCGCAGCGGCCAGTTCCAACCCTCCGGCATCAGGGGTGTTGCTGGCGACCAGGCAGATTTCGTAAGGACAATCCTGCGCCCGGCTGGCATAGAGCAGCGCCGCCATGTTGGTGCCGCCGCCCGAAATGAGCACGGCGACCTTGGCCCGGTCAGGCAAGGTGTACAGCCTCCCACGCACCGCGTGCCGACCATACCTCGTCAGAGCCGAACACGGTGCAGCCCCTTGCCCCGGGTTCGACCGCGCCGATCACGTGGACGGTTTCACCCGCCGCTGCCAGTTCGGCCTCGATACCGGCGGCATCGACTGCCGAAACCGCGATCACCATGCCGATCCCGCAGTTGAAGGTGCGGGCCATTTCCTCGGGCTCGATGTTGCCCTGGGCCTGGAGGAACGCCATCAATCGCGGTTGCTCCCATGCACCGGCATCGATCCGCGCATGGAGCCCTGCGGGTAGCACGCGCGGCACGTTCTCCAGCAGGCCGCCGCCGGTGATATGCGCCAGCGCGTGAATGCGCCCGCTGCGCACCGCCGGGAGCAGGCTCTTCACGTAAATCCTGGTCGGTTCGATCAGTGCGTCGATCAGCAGCCGATCAGGGTCGAACAGGGCAGGGCGGCCAAGCTTCCAGCCCTTGTCCGCAGCAAGCCGCCGGACCAGCGAGTAGCCGTTCGAATGCACTCCCGACGAGGCGAGGCCGAGCAGCACGTCGCCCGCCGCCACCCGGTCGCCGGTCAATTGCTCGCCGCGTTCGACCGCGCCTACGCAAAAGCCGGCGAGGTCATAGTCGCCTGCAGCGTACATTCCCGGCATCTCTGCTGTTTCGCCGCCGATCAGCGCGCAGCCGGCAATCTTGCAACCTTGAGCGATCCCCGCGACAACCCGTTCGGCAACTCCGGTCTCGAGCTTGCCGGTGGCGAAATAGTCAAGAAAAAACAGCGGTTCGGCGCCCTGCACGATCAGGTCATTGACGCACATCGCGACCAGGTCCTCACCGATCCGGTCGTGCCGGTCATGATCGATCGCAAGCTTGACCTTAGTCCCGACGCCATCGTTCGCGGCGACCAGCAGCGGGTCGGTGTAACCCGCGGCGCGCGGATCGAAGAAGCCCCCGAATCCTCCGATCTCGGCGTCGGCACCGGGCCGTGCGGTGGCCTTGACCAGTGGCCCGATGGCCTTGACCAGCGCATTGCCGGCGGCAATCGACACCCCGGCTTGCTCGTATGTATAGCTCTTTTCCGACATCGGCCCGGCAACTAGCCTTTTCGCGCTTGGATTTCCATGCACGTTTGGGCAAAAGGCACCCTGTTTTCCCCGATGGCCAGTGCTCCTTCCCTTCTGAACGTCTTGCCAAGACGCCCCGCGACAGCCGCTGCCGTGCTGGGCGGCGTCGCGCTTGCCGCGCTGCTGGCGCTGAGCGGACCCCGGCTTTGGGCGCAGATCGAAGGGGACCGGGGGATCGTCCCGCTTGCCAGTACGAGCGACATCCAGATCAGCGGGATCGCGGTTGATGCTACCGGAGACAACGGGCTCGATGCTCGCGACAAGGGCTGGGCCATGGCCGCGCGCGAGGCTTGGAAGAAGGCCGGCGGGCCGAGCATGGACGAAGGTTCGATCCAGTCGATGGTCTCGGCGATCGTGGTCGAAAAGGAACAGGTTGGCCCGCGGCGCTATATCGCGACGCTCAGCGTGGTGTTCGATCGCGCACGCGCCGGGCAATATCTCGGCGGGAACGGCGGTCCCGGGGTCAAGCATTCGGCTCCGATGCTGGTGATCCCGGTGCTCTATTCGGGCGGAACCGCGCAAGTGTTCGAGGTCAAGGGCGCATGGCAGAAAGCCTGGGCCGAATTCCGCACCGGAACCAGCGGCCTCGACTATGTGCGCCCGATCGGCGCTGGCGGCGATTCGCTGCTGCTCACCGCGGGCCAGCCAGGACGCCGCAGCCGCGCCTGGTGGCGCAATGTGCTCGACCAGTTCGGCGCGAGCGACGTGGTAATTCCCGAAGCCCGGCTTGAGCGGCAATGGCCCGGCGGGCCAGTCCGCGGCACGTTCACCGCGCGCTACGGCCCGGACAACACGTTCCTTGGCAGCGTGACGCTGACCGCCAACGACGAGGCCGGGGTTCCCGCGATGCTGGCCGAAGGTGTGGCACGGATCGACCAGATGTATGGCGCCGCGCTGGCTGACGGACGCCTCAAGCCTGACAGCTCGCTCAACGTCCGGGCGCAGATCGATCCGGGTCTTGCTGCGCTGATCGCAGCAGGACAGGCGCAGGAAACCGGCGCCATCACCGGAGCCGCGCCTAGCGAAGGGGCAACTCCAACGCCAAGCCCGACAACTGTGGCGCCGCCAGCAGAAACGCGCACCTTCACCATCCAGTTCGCCTCGCCCGATGCCGGCGCGGTTGACGCGGCGCTGGGCGCGGTGCGCTCGGCCCCCGGGGTCAAGGGCGCATCGACCACCAGCCTCGCGATGGGCGGCACCTCGCTGATGCGGGTCACCTATGAGGGCGATATCGGCACACTTGCCGAAGCGCTCAGGGCGCGGGGTTTCAAGGTTTCGGTCGGGGCCAACGCCCTTTCGATCAAGCGCTGATGAGCCAGATCGCGCTTCCGCTCAAGGCGGGGCAGGGCGGGCCCCGGCATATCGCGCTCGGCACTGACAACCGCGCGGTGCTCGAAGCGCTGCAGGTTGCGCCCGGCTGGCCGTTCCGCACCGCGGTGCTTTCGGGACCACCGCGCTCGGGCAAGTCGCTGATCGCGCGGTTCTTCGCGGAAAGCGGTGCCGGCGAAGCGATCGACGACGCCGACCGCATGGATGAAACCGAGCTGTTCCACCGCTGGAACCGCGCGCAGGAAGCCGCCAAGCCGCTGCTGCTTGTCCGATCGAGCGCACCGGGCGACTGGCGCATCGCGCTGCCCGATCTTGCCTCGCGAATAGGCGCGGCTCTGGCGCTGACGATCGGCACACCCGATGACGAGCAACTCGCCCAGCTAATCGCGGTCCATGCCGAGAACCGGGCATTGGCGCTCGGCCCCGATGCAGCCGAATACCTTGTGCCGCGGCTGGAGCGTACCCATGTTGCGGTGGAACGGCTGGTCGAGACGATCGACCGGCTGAGCCTTGAGCGCAAGGCCGCCCCCACACTGGGGATCTGGCGCGATGCGCTTGAGGCGGAGCAGGGGCCCGCAGAGCCGCGCTTGCTTTAGGCGCGGCCCCGTGGGAGACAGGGGAAATCATGTTCGAAGAACTGACCCGTTATCTTGATTCAATCGTCGCGCGCGATCCCAGTCCGCGTTCGCGCTGGGAAGTGCTGCTCTATCCAGGCGTGCTTGCGCTCGGCCTGCACCGCGTGGCGCACTGGCTGTTCGAGGCGGAGCTGTTCATCCTCGCCCGCATGGTCAACACGATCAGCCGCTTCTTCACCGCGATCGACATCCATCCGGGCGCGAAGATCGGACGCAATTTCTTTATCGACCACGGCTTCGTGGTGATCGGCGAGACTGCCGAAATCGGCGATAACGTGACCATGTACCAAGGCTCCACCCTGGGGGGCACCAACCCGACCAACGGTGTGGGCGGCAAGCGCCATCCGACCATCGGTGACGATGTGATCGTCAGCCTTGGCGCGGCGATCCTTGGCCCGATCGAAGTGGGCAAGGGCGCACGCATCGGCGCCAATGCGGTGGTTACCAAGGACGTTCCCGAAGGCGCAACGATGGTCGGCATCCCGGCCAAGCCGACCCTGGTGGAGGTCAAGCCCGAAACGCAGAACTTCGTCCCTTATGGCACGCCGTGCAGCGAGCGTTTCGATCCGCAGACGCAGAAGCTGGAACTGCTGCAGTGCGAAATGGAAACCATGCAGAAACGGCTGGTCCAGCTGCTTGACGAACGCGATGCCGCCGCGGCCAAGGCTGCTGCCAAGAAGCGGACCGGAGCCAAGCGGGCTTGAGCGCGATCATAACGCCCTTTCCCCACCCCGGCCGTGTGCTGCAGGTGGGGTTCGAGCGCGAAGAATTGCAGCGCATCCTCGATCTATACGGCCGGATGGTCGCCGCCGGCGAATGGCGCGACTATGCGATGGATTTCGGCAAGGAGGCGGCCGCGTTCAGCGCCTATCGCCGCGCGGCCGAACGCCCCCAGGCCCGAATCGAGAAGCGCCCCGCACTGCGCGCGAGGCAAGGCATGTGGACCCTGTTCGGCGAGGCGGGGCAGGTGCTCAAGCGCGGGCACGAACTGGCGGGGGTGCTGTTCCCGCTTGAGCGGCGCTTGCTCAAGGTGGTCGACTAAAGCCCCTGCGCTACTGCCAGATGCTTCTTCAGCGTTGGCAGGGTCTGGTTCGCCATGTCGGTCAGCGCCTTGGGGTCCTTGCTCGATGCCTCGGCTTGGTATTTGCTGATGTCCTTCTGGTGGTCCTTCACCGCCACCTCCTTGAAAGCGGCGTCGAAGGCACCGCCCTTGAGCTCCTTGAGCCGTGCATATGCCGCATCGGAATCGGCTGAAGTCGCATCCGTTCTTGCAACGCCCATGGTCGAAGCCAGCGCGGCAACATCGCTGCCGTGCTTGCCGTGATCGGTGACCAGCATCTGGCCGAACTTCTTCACCGCATCACTGCCGCCCTGATCGACGGCGAGCTGGCCCAAACGGACCTCGCCATTATCGCCTTTCATCGCATCGGCCAGGAACATCGCGCCATGGCTGTCGGCGGCGAGGGTCGCGCCGCCTGCCGCCATGCCCGCATCGCTGGCGGTGGATTCGGTGTAGGGCAGGTTGACCGCGCTGTCCGAAGCGGCGTCCATCGGCGGTTCCTGCTTTTTGCAGCCGCCCGTGGTCAGCCCAAGGACTGTGGCGGCGGTAAGGATAGTGAGTGTGCGCGGGTTCATGACGATACTCCGGTTATGGCCCGCCACAGCCAATCCCGGAACGCATGGGTGGTTCCATTAAATTTATGAAAGATTTGACAAAATCGGATGAGCTGTGTGTCAGATCAGACTTGGCAATTCACGCAAAAGTATCGCCAACCTGGGTCGTGCTGCGCTGCGCCACCGTGATCCGCCGCAGCAGCTTGATCAGGTTGAAAGCAGCCAGCGCCAGCATTGTGGTGCCAAAGCAGAACAGCGCGTAGTTCGATCCGGGCAGGTTGGTGACGTGAATGCCGGTCAGGAACGGCAGGATCACCACAAAGGCGAGCAGGCTGTGGACCAGCACCCCGATGAAAAAACATGTCCACCACGCGGTGACCATGCCCACGGTCTGCCGCGCCAGTTCGGGAATTTCGCCGTCGCTGAGGTTGGTCAGCTCGCGCATCATCCGCGGCGGCGTGACGAGGTTGGCGCCCGGCACCCAGAAACATGCCGCAGCCCAGGCCGGTGAATAGCTGAACCCGCGAATGTGCCAGTCGATGAGGTTTGCCGAGGCGCGCCAGGTCCACAGCGAAACAGCGGCGGCGGCGGTCAATCCCGAACCCAGCAGGAACAGCATTGCTGCACTGTCGAACACGTAGAAATCGGTGCTGACGGTGTAATAGGTGGTCGACGCGACGCGGACCAGAACGTTGAGCGCAAGCAGCGTGAAAACGACTGCAATGAAGATGAACAAGCCCAGAAAGATCACTGCGATCAGCGAAAAGGCGCTGAGCGGCCCGGACTGTGTTTCACTTTGCTTGTTCGGCATCCCGTCCCCCCTGGGTCACAGGTCTACCGTGAACGCGGCTCCGGGCAAGCCCTATTCGGGCGCACCCGGAGCGCGTCATTTTCAGGCGGCGAGGAGCGCGCCTTGCGGCAGGCGGCCGCGCAGGTCGTTCGGAAGACGCTGGACCAAGGCCGAACGGATCGGGGTCCAGAATGCCGACAGCGCCAGCAGTGCCGATCCGATTACCAGCCCGGTCACCGCGACGTTGAGTTCGACCATGCCGAATTGGCGGAACAGCCAGGTCATTGCCAGCAGCACATAGGCGAGGGCTGAGACCAGCAGTGCGCGGCGGTCAACCGCCAGGGCGACCATGCCCATCAACACATAGATCACCAGCACGCCGAGCGCGGCGGCAGCGCCGATATTCTCGCCCTCGGTCACGCCGAGCCAGTGGAACAGCGGGTGCGCGATCATCGGCGCGGCGAGCAGATGGAGCCAGAAGGCCACGTCGCTGCGCCGCGTTTCACGTGCCGGATCGCTCATGTCCCAGCGCATTGCGAAGGCGAACATGCCGAGCCCACAGACGAAGATCAGTGGCAACAGGATCGGTTCGGGATCGCGCTGGCCATCATTACCGATGACGACAATCATGACGAGCGCGATCAGGGTGGCAGCAATAGCAGCAGCTCCGGCAGCAACGGTGATCGGAACCATGAAGCGCCGCCAGTGCAGCCATGCGGCGCCAGCCGCGAGCAGGCCAATGCCTGCAGCGATTGCTGCGCCAAGTTGCTCGCCCAGGTCCGGATTGGTTTCGACGAGATAGTTGATCGGTGTCGCCGCTACCCCGCCGACGAAGGCAAGCAGCAGCACGATCGAGGGCAGCGCCATGCGGCGCTTGGCAGTGAAGAACAGCGCTAGCCCCCAAGCCGCCGCAGCAACCAGCACTCCTGCGATGCCTGGTGCGATCGCATGGCCAATCCCGGCGCAGGCGACCAGCAGCAGCACCGCCGCGATGGTTACAAAGATGTCGTTGAAGCCGGTAATCAGCCGGAAATGCTCTTCATCGGCGACTGGCGCGGTGCGCAAGCCCGCGGCATGCGCGCGAAACGCTTCTGCCGCCTCATGGCTGAGCGCCCCGGCGCCGACCGCCGATTGCAGGTCTGCTTCGGAATACATGGCATCCTCTCCCTGTTGGATCGGGAGAGAATGCCTTAACTGTATTACTGTGTCAACACAGCGTAGCGATCAGCCCAGCCCGCCGATCTTGCTGAGCGCGGCCATCACCACGCCCGACTGCTCGCTGCCCGACTGGGGGACAATTTCGCCGGTGCGGTCGATGATTTGGTCCCAGTGCGCGGCGATGCCTTCGGGGGTGCGTTCGTCTGCCGGAAGCGCGACCCCCGGGGTGAGAGTGACATAGGCGGCGTGGTATGCGCCCGCGCCCGCGCCGCAGATCATGTTGGTCGGGGCATCTTCGCTGACCAGGTAGAGCGCCATCGGAGCGACGTTCTCGGGCTTGAGCGCGTTGAACAGCGCTTCGGGCATGCCGAGGTCTTCAGTCATGCGGGTACCCGCGACCGGGGCCAGCGTGTTGACCCGCACATTGTACTTCGCGCCTTCGAGCGCGAGCGTCTTGGTGAAGCCTGCAAGACCCAGTTTGGCCGCGCCGTAGTTGGCCTGGCCGAAATTGCCGTAAAGCCCGGTGCTGCTCGCGGTGTTGAGGATCCGGCCATAGGCCTGCTCGCGCATCAGGTCCCACACCGCCTTGGTGCAGTTGGCGCTGCCGTTGAGGTGAACGTCGACGACGAGCTTCCAGTCGTCCATCGTCATCTTGGCGAAGCTCTTGTCGCGCAGGATCCCGGCGTTGTTGATCAGGATGTGCACGCCGCCCCAAGCTTCTTTGGCCTTGGCGACCATTTCTTCCATCTGCGCGAATTCGGTGACTGAGCCCCCGTTCGACATTGCCTCGCCGCCGGCGGCCTTGATTTCCTCGACGACTTTCAGCGCGGCATCCG
>JBJTMA010000130.1:0-4605 GCA_046063295.1 Novosphingobium sp. | reverse complement strand
CTGGCGTCGAGGCCGGAGCGGACAATCGCCTCGAACTCGGCCTTGTTGTAGGCCACCCCGCCGCCGGTGCCGCCAAGGGTGAAGCTGGGGCGGATGATAGAAGGCAGCCCGGTGCGTTCGAGCACCGCAAAGGCCTCGTCGACCGTGTGGGCGATCCCGCTGCGCGCGGATTCGAGGCCGATCTTGTCCATCGCCTCGCGGAAGCGCTGGCGGTCCTCGGCCTTGTCGATCGCATCGGCATCGGCGCCGATCATCTTGACCCCGAACTTCTCCAGCGTGCCGTCATTGAACAGCGCCAGCGCGGTGTTGAGCGCGGTCTGCCCGCCCATCGTCGGCAGCACCGCGTCGGGCCGCTCCTTCTCGATGATCGCGGCGACCACATCGGGGGTGATCGGCTCGATATAGGTCGCGTCGGCGAACTCGGGATCGGTCATGATCGTCGCTGGATTGGAGTTGACCAGGACCACCCGGTACCCCTCCTCCTTCAGCGCCTTGATCGCCTGCGTGCCCGAATAGTCGAACTCGCAGGCCTGGCCGATAACGATCGGCCCGGCGCCGATGACGAGGATCGAGGAAATGTCAGTGCGTTTGGGCATCAGTTCTTTGGCTCATAAACCTGTTCGGACCCAAAGATCCGCGCTTTGTCGAGATAGTCCTTGGCATCCGGATCGGCATCGAGAGGAACAGTGATGACCTCGACCTTCAGCGCGCCGTATTTGCCCGCCAGCGCGGCGCGGTAGAGCGCCCAGAACGGGACCGGATCCTTCGATCCGAAGGTCACCACCATCACCTCGTCTTCCTGGCGATTGTTCTTGCTTCGTGTCGTCGAGAACCCCGCGGCCTTGGCGGCAGCGTCGAATTTGGCTTTCGAAGCCTCGCTGCCGGTGGCGAGCATCCCGATGATCGTCATCGTGGTCTTGACCTGCGCGGTGATCTGCGCGGCGGCCGGTTGCGCGGCGGCGATTGGCGCCAGCGCGATGGCGAATGCAGACGCGAATTTGATCAGCTTGTTCATGACAGTTCCCCCACAAAACGTTCAAACAGATAGAAGCTGTCCATCGGCCCGGGCGAAGCCTCCGGATGGTACTGCACGCCAAACGCTCGCTTGCCCTTGATCGCGATCCCGCAGTTCGATCCGTCGAACAGCGAGACGTGCGTTTCCTCCACCCCTTCAGGCAGCGCGGTGTTATCGACCGCAAAGCCGTGATTCATACTGGTGATCTCGACCACGCCGTCCTCGAGCCGCTTGACCGGATGGTTCGCGCCGCGGTGGCCCTGGTGCATCTTGGCGGTCTTGGCCCCCGCGGCGAGGCCGAGCATCTGGTGGCCGAGGCAAATCCCGAAAATCGGTATGTCGCGTTCGAGCAAACCCTGGATCACAGGCACCGCATATTGACCTGTAGCTGCGGGATCGCCCGGACCGTTCGATAGGAACACGCCCGCAGGTTCGAGCGCGAGTACCTCTTCGAGGCTGGTCTGCGCCGGGACCACGGTAACCTGCGCTCCGGCCTTCACCAGGTTGCGGAAGATGTTGTCCTTGGCGCCGTAGTCGATCGCAACCACATGCGGGCGCGGAGTGCGCGGTGAGCGGGCATAGCCCTTGCCCAGCGTCCAGGTCCCGCCTTCCCATTCCTCCCGGCCAGCGCGGCTGACCACGCGGGCGAGGTCCATGCCTTCGAGGCCCGGCCATTCCTGTGCGCGCTTGATCAATGAAGCAATGTCGAACTTCCCGTCAGCGGCATGTGCGATCACCGCATTAGGCGCGCCCGACAAGCGGATTCGGCGGGTCAGCGCGCGGGTGTCGATGCCCGAAAGCCCGATCTTGCCCTTTGCCGCCAGCCATTCGCCGAATGTGCCGGTGGAGCGGAAGTTGCTCGGTGCGGTCACATCCTCGCGGACTACGCAGCCGACAGCGCCATCGACCTTGGCCTCAAGGTCCTCGTCGTTCACCCCGACATTGCCAATATGCGGAAAAGTGAAGGTTACGATCTGCCCGGCGTAAGAAGGATCGGTCATCACTTCCTGGTAGCCGGTCATCGCGGTGTTGAAGCACACCTCGCCCACCGCCGCGCCCTCGGCTCCGAAGCCCCGCCCCCAGACAACGTGGCCATCGGCCATGACCAATACGCCAGTCGCGCCCTGTGGTTGAGGTGCGTGCGAAGAGGCGGCGTCGGCCATTATGGGGCGCTCCGGTTGCGGGGTTTCCAGCGATGTTGCTAAGGCACCGCCGCTAGAGAGCGCCTTGCCAGCCGTCAACCTTTGAAAACAGGAAAATGCCCGCTAGGAGCGATGTTTCCCCAGCGCATAGCTTTTCAGCGAGAAAGATGACACGAATGCTCCGCGATACGATCAAGGCCGCCCAGATCGAGTCCATGAAGTCTGGCGACAAGCAGCGCCTTGCCGCTGTGCGGCTGATCCTGGCCAAGCTCAAGGACAAGGACATCGAACTGCGCACGGCCAGCCAGGTGCCCGACGACGACCTGGTCGTCACCGACGTGCTGCAGAAAATGGCCAAGCAGCGCCGCGAATCGATCACGCTCTACGAACAAGGCGGCCGCGACGAGCTGGCTGCGGTGGAGAAGAGCGAATTGGCGGTCATCGAGGAATTCATGCCCACGCAGATGAGCGACGACGAAACCAAAGCCGCAATCGCCGCGATCATCGCCGAACTGGGCGCCGATGGAATGAAGGACATGGGCAAGGTCGTTGGCGCGCTTAAGGCGAAGCACGGGGGACAGCTCGACATGGGCAAGGCCTCGGGCCTCGTCAAAGCCGCGCTTTCCTGACACTATGGCCTGATGTCACTTTCACCGCAGTGGTTGGATGAATTACGCGCAAGGATCACGCTTTCCGCGGTGATTTCGCGCACCACGCGGCTGACCAAGGCGGGGCATGAGTTCAAGGCTTGCTGCCCATTCCACAACGAGAAGAGCCCAAGCTTCTACGTCAACGACAGCAAGGGCTTCTACCACTGCTTCGGGTGCGGCGTGCACGGCGATGCGATCCGCTGGATGACCGACCAGCGCGGCCTCGCCTTCATGGACGCGGTCAAGGAACTGGCTTCCGAAGCCGGAATGGAGGTCCCCGCTCCCGATCCCCGCGCGGCGGCGAAGGCCGAGCGGCAGGCCGGACTGCACGATGTGCTCAGCGCCGCGCAGGACTTCTACCGAGCGCAGCTCGACACGCCCGATGGGGCGAAGGCCCGTGCCTACCTCAATTCGCGACGCTTTGACGCGCACTCCATGGAGCGGTTCGGTTTCGGCTTTGCACCGGGCGGGCGGCAAGCGCTCAAGTCCGCGCTGAAGCAGTTCGATGAGCAGATGCTGATCGAAGCGGGGCTGCGTATCACGGTCGATGACAAGGAGCCCTACGACCGCTTTCGCGACCGGCTGACCATGCCGATCCACGATCCGCGCGGGCGGGTCATCGGTTTTGCCGCGCGCATTCTCGATGCAGAGAAGAAGGACGCGCCCAAGTACATCAACTCGCCCGACACCCCGCTCTTCGACAAAGGCCGGACGCTTTTCAACCTTCACCGCGCCGGGCCAGCCAGCCGCCAGACCGGGCGGATGGTGGTGGTCGAGGGCCAGATGGATGTGATCGCGCTCGCCGCCGCAGGTATCGCCGAGGCGGTCGCTCCGATGGGCACCGCGCTGACCGAACGCCAGCTCGAACTGTTGTGGCGCATGGTCGAGGCGCCCATCTTGTGCTTCGACGGCGACAACGCCGGCCAGCGCGCCACGATGCGCGCGGCGGCACGGGCACTGCCCATGCTGCGGCCGGCGCATACTCTCAGGATCGTTCGTTTGCCCCCAGGCATGGACCCCGACGACCTGATCAAGCGCGACGGGGTTGCCGCGCTCGAAAAGTTGCTGGCCGCGCCGATCTCGCTGCTCGATTTGATCTGGGAGCAAGAGCGCGATGCTCAGTCGCTCGCCACCCCCGAAGACAAGGCTGGGCTCAAGGCGCGGCTGATGGCACATGTGGAGACCATCGCCGACCCCGATATCAAGGCAATGTACCGCCGCGAACTCAGCGACCGCTTCTCCGCTTTTGCCTTTCCCCGCCCCGAAGAGCGCGCCTGGACGCCCGGCAAGCGCGGCATGCCCGCCCCGCCCCGAAGCGATCCCGCACAGACCGCACGGCTGCGCCGCCGTGCCGCATCGCGCGATGCCCTTTCCGCTGCGGTACTCGCAGGATTGCTGCGGCATCCCGGCGAACTGGCGCGGCACGGCGACCTTATCGCCGGAGCCGATCTGCCCGACCCGCGCTTTGCCGCGTTGATCGATGCGCTTGATGGCGGGGAAGCCCTTGAAAGTGCGCATCTTGGCACCATATTGGCCGCCCGGGGAATGGCTGCCCCGGCTCCAGAGGAATATGCCGCGCTCCGCCTGTCATTCCTGACCGACGGTGCACCCGACGATCAGGCCCGCATCGAGCTGGCCTCGGCGGTCGGCCTGCTGGTCGAACGACCGGCGCTCGAACGGGCGCTGGCGCAGGCGACCGAACGGTTCGAACGCGATCTTTCCGAAGGATCTTATGCCGAGCAGCAGCGTTTGCTGAAGAGAAAGCTGGAATTCGACTCGCGTTTGCGCCAGATGGCCA
>JBJTMA010000129.1:0-23332 GCA_046063295.1 Novosphingobium sp. | reverse complement strand
CGATCCGGCCACCAAGGCGATGCATTTCGAACGCATAGCGATGAAACGCTGGGGCTTTATCGAGGAGATCGCCGAGGGAGCTGTGTTCCTGTCTTCGGATGCAGCGAAATACATCACCGGGACGATCCTGGATATCGACGGCGGCAGCCAGCTCGGCGATGCCACACAGCGGAAGGTGGAGCGGGGTCTGGCCTAGCCGACCAGGCTCTCGCCCTCTTTCACCATCTTGCCGCGGGTGATGTAGACCTTGGTGCCGACCGGCGTGATCGCGAAAATCTTCTTCGCGAAATCGTTAGGCACCCCAACGCAGCCGTGGCTCGCATAGCCCTTGGCGACCTGCGTGCCGTGGATCGCCACGCCGTCGGGGGTCAGGTTCATCGTCCAGGGCATCGGCGCATTGTCGTAAGTCGAGGAATGGTGATCGGCGTCCTTCCATTTGACCGGGAATATCCCGGTCGGGGTCGGGGTGTTGCCAAAGCCCAGCAGCACCGCGGTCGCGCCGATTTCATAGCCGCCGCGAAATACCGAGAGCACCCGCGCGTCGAGATCGACGGTGATCACCAGCGGGCCATCGCCGGGCACGCCCTTTTCGTCCCAATGCCATTCGCCGTACTTGATCGGGCCATTGATCGGCAGGATCCGCTTGACCACGAAGCCTTCGTCCTTGGGCGGAGCGGCGGGGCTCGGCTTGGGCGCGTCGGCCTGCGCGAACTGGGCCGGCGCGGAAACCGGCGCGGCCACTTTCGCAGGGCCATCGAGCGGACGCAGGACGAGCGCGCCAAGCCCGGCAACGCCCAGGGCCATGGCGCCGATCCCGGCATAGAGCGGATTGAACTTCATGCGCAGATTACCCTTTCAGCCGCTTCATTGCGCATCGCCAGCGTAAAGACCAGCGCCTGCGGGCCGGCGTTTCGCTGCGGAACGCCTTAGCGCAAAAAGGTTAACCGTGCGCCCCGAACACGTTGGCGATTGCGGTGGTAATTCGCAGCGACAGCGCCTGCGCTGCGGCAATCGGTTCGATAAAGTCGCGGTGGATCGCCTGGTAACCGACCGCGGCTTCGTCTGGGTAATCACTCGGCTCGTTCACCGCGAAATCGCTCAATCTGGGCTCGCTCACCGGGAAAGCGCGGCGTAGCTGGGCCAGCGCTTCCTCGATCCGCAGGGTAAAGACCATCTCGAGCACGTCTTCGCGGGCAATGTCGTTGGCGCGGCTGAAGGCTGGGACCGATACGGCTTTGAGGAACATGTGCTGGAACAGCGCGAGCCGCAGCGCCTGAAGCACGCCGAGCATGCGCCGGGTCTGCTCGCGGCCTTGCAGGGGCGCCTCGTCGGGGATCAGGTCGAGCAGGCGATGCAGCTTCAAGGCATCGACCCGCAGGCGCGAGGCGAGGCGGCGGAACACCCCGGTCCGGTCATCGGTGGTAAGATATTCGGCAAGCGCGAGGCAAGCTTCGGAGACCCCGGTCTCATCGCCGCGATAAGGGCGGCTTGCCCAGTAGGCCGAATTGAACAGTTCACCGAAGGCCGCGACCGTCTTGATGCTGGCCAGCGCATTGGCGGCGCGGACAAGTCGGACCAATTGGCGGCCCCGCTCGCTCGTGGTGAGCAGTTCGGCCAGCGATTCGTAATTGCCCTCGGCGGCGGTGCCAAACCCGGCGATCACGTTGACCGGATAGCCCAGCTGCTGGAGCACCGCGTTGTGCGGGATCGCGCGGATCTGGCGCAGACTCATCTCGCGGTCGGCGGCGAGGTCCGATTGGCGGCGGCTTTTGCGGCTGCCGGTGTCGTTCAGCAGCCCCAGCCCGAAAGCGGTTACCGCGCGCGGATAGGTACGGCTGTGCAGGTAGTCCTGCTGGATCCGCCGGATTGCGCGGTAGAAATCGAGGCTGAGGTCGGTGCGACGATAGAACGGGTCGGTCGGCGCATCGGGATCGGTGACTGCAGGTGCGACCTCGGCAAAGCGGGTGAGGGTGGCCAGCGCCAGTTCTGGCGTGCCGAAGAACAGGTAGCCGTCGCCGCCCTGGAAGCTGACCTCGGGTTCCAGCCGCACCCCGGCGCGGACGAAGCGCCGCCGCGCCCAGGGGGAAAGCGGCCAGGCCACGCGATCGGCAAAACTTGAAGGATGCGCGCCGCGTCCCATGCTCTCACCGTGGGTATTGAACACCAGCGCGGCCACATCGGACAGTCCGTTGGCGACCATCGCCTCGCTCAGTCGGCCCTGAAGGCGTTCGATGGCCAGCGCGGCGGGGATTTGCCCGACGAACCGCCCGGCATCGGAAAAGCCGGTCTGGATCGCCACGCGTCCGCGCGTCCTCGCGTAGTCGCGATAGGCTTCCTCGGCGAGCAGCGCGTCGAGAAACCGGCCGCCGTGCTCAAGCGCGCTCTCGGTCTCGAACAGAGGCGAGACGTCGACCTTGTCGGCGATGCCGAACAGCCTGGCAAAATAGAGCGCGGCGAGCACCGTCGTCGGCTGCTCGCATTCGGCGACCAGCATACGTATCGGTGCGTCGGCATCGACGTGATGGAGGATCTGCGCCATCGCCAGGAACTGGCGCACCGCAGTGCTGTTTTCGATCGCCAAGGCAGCGAAGTTCGATGAGAGCGGCTGCACTTCGGCGAGCAATTCGCGCATCCGGACCAGCGCGGCCTGGCTGGCGAGATCGAGCTTGCCTTCGGGATCGATCCGGCGGCGGATCGCGTTCTGGAGCTGCGACGAATTCACCCGGAAGTGGATCCAGCCCATGCCCAGGCCATCGGCGCGCATCGCGGCGACTGTGGTGAGCAGGGTTTCGGCGGCGGCGTCGTCGGCCGTCGCCACAGCCTCGTGCATGTCGGCGATTATGGCATCGAGGCTGGTGAGCTTGTCCTCATTCGGCGCGGTGAGCGCATTGGCGGCGTCTGAGAGAGCTGCGGGGTCGGAAAGGTCTGCGGCAAAGCGCCCGGCCAGGGCTTCGGTATAATCAGCCGCGCGGCTGAGGCGCTCGGAAACGACCGGCGCAACCTCGGCCAGCATTACGGCATAGGCACCCAGTCGCTCTGCCTTCTCGCTCAGGCGATAGCGCAGCGAGGTCGCCCACGAGATGTCGGTGCGCCCGTCCATGTCGTAGCCAACCCAGGTGGCAAAGCGCAGCGGCAGGGGGGCGAGGCTCTTCCACTGGTCGGGCCAGCGGCGCCGCGCTTCGCCGAGAAGCTGGCGGTTGATGCTGTCGCGCGCAGTCTGGGCGCGGGCGATCGCGGCCATCGCATCGGCGTGCTCGCTGTCGAGCGTGATCGTGTCGCGCTCGTGCGGAGCGACACAGGCGGCGCCTGCATCGATGGTCCCGGCGCTTGCTGCCCCGGCAACCGCCTCGCTCTGGCGGCGGGTTAGCAGGAAAGTCGGGTGCGCGGTGAAAACCACGTGGAGGAACGGATGCCGCACACGCGCGGCGAAGCTTTCAAAGTCGGGTGCATCGGTCAGCGCGGCGATGTGCTGGTGATTTTCGGCTTCACCAAGGGGCGCCACCAAGCGTTCAAGCCGTGCGGCGCGTGCCAGAAGGCCTTCGCATTCGAGCTCGGCGACGAGATTGGCCACCTGGGCCAGTGGCAATTCTCCGCTCTCGATCCGCCGCGACAATTCGTGGCTCAGCTGGAACACCGGATTGAACAGCGGGGTTTCCGCGGTGCGCTTGTGCAGCTCTTGAAGCCGCGCATCGAGTTCGCCCAAGATTGTCATGAAGGCTGGCTCATCCGGCCAGAGCGCGGGCCGCGCGCGCTGCCTCTTCGATCGCGGCAACATCGGGCGCGCCCTTGCTCACGAGCCATGATCCGCCGCAGCAAAGCACTGCCTCGAGCGCGAGCCAGTCAGCGGCGGTCGCCTGCGTGATCCCACCGGTCGGGCAGAACTTCGCCATGCCGAATGGTGCAGCGATGGCCTTCAAGGCCGGAATGCCGCCGTTGGCTTCGGCCGGGAAGAACTTGAATCGATCGAGGCCGTAATCGAGCCCGCGCATGACATCGCTGGCGGTTGCGGTGCCGGGCAGGAACGGCACTTCCGCCGCGATCGCCGCCTTGGCCAGCGCATCGGTAAGTCCGGGCGAGACGATGAATTCGCTGCCCGCTTCGAGCGCGTCTTCAAGCGCATGTTCATTGAGCACCGTGCCCGCGCCGACAACCGCGCCAGAAACCTGCTTCATCTCGCGGATCACCTCGAGCGCGCTGGCGGTCCGCAGCGTCACCTCAAGCACCGGCAGCCCGCCTGCCACCAGCGCCTGTGCGATCGGTACCGCATGGCGGGCATCATCGATCACCAGCACCGGGATGACCGGGGCCATACGCATGATCTGCTCGATCCGGGACGTCATGGATGTTCCTTGGCAAAGGCCGCCGCGGCGCCGAACAGGCCCGGCTGGGGATGGGTAATGAGTTTGACCGGAAGCGCGGCCATCAGGCTTTCGAACCGCCCCTTCGCAGTGAAGCGGTTGGCAAAGCCCGAGCGCAGCAGCGTGTCCTTGATCCTGAGGCCGAGGCCACCGGCTATGACCACCCCGCTGGCGCCCTGAGCCAGAGCAATGTCGCCCGCGAACGAGCCGAGCGAGAGGCAGAAGCGGTCAACCGCGGCCGCCGCCAGGCTGTCTTCCCCGCTTGTGCCAAGGCCCCACAGCGTGCGATCGTCCTGCGGCTGGATCGCGCGGCCTTCCATCTGGGCCAGCGCTTCGTAGATATCGACCAGACCCGGCCCGGAAACAACGCGCTCCGCTGAAACGCGGCGATAGCGCTGACGCAGCCGCGCGAGGATCGCATCCTCGATGGTGTCGAGCGGGGCATATTCGATGTGTCCGCCTTCGGTGGCCTGTACCCGGTATTGTCCGCCCCCGCGCCAGACATGCGCGACACCCAGGCCGGTCCCCGGACCGACGATGGATAATGTGCCCTCGCTCGGCAGCGGTTCGTCGGGACCGGCAAGGTGGATAAAGTGTTCGGCCCCGGCGCAGGCCACGGCATGACCGACCGCGCCGAAATCGTTGATAACCGTATAGCGGCTCGCGCCGAGTTTTTCCGGGATCAGCGCAGGGCGGATTACCCAGGGGTTGTTGGTGAACCGGATGACCTCGCCGCCGACCGGACCTGCAATGGCAATGGCCACGGCGTCGGGCAGCTTGCCGCCCTTGATCTCGGCAAAATGCTCCCATGCGGTCTGGAAGCTGGCGTGATCCTTGGTGTGGAGCGTTTCGGGCTCGCCGAGGGTCACCGAACAATCGCCGCCAATTTCGGCAAGAGCAAAGCGGGCATGGGTGCCGCCGATATCGACCGTGACGATTTGCGTGCTCACAGCCCGGCCTCCGCCAGCATGGCCGATCCGCCGTGTTCCGCCCCGTCTGCGTGACGGCGCAGCATGGCGAAAAGTTCGCGACCCATGCCCATTTCATCCTGCGGTGCCGGGGCGGGCTGGCGGTCGGAAATGTCTTCAAGCACTTCAAGCGTCCCGGTCTCGGCGCAGAGCCGCACCCGGTCCCCATCGCGCAGCAGGCCAATGGCGCCACCGGCCAGCGCTTCAGGGGTAACGTGGATCGCTGCCGGCACCTTGCCGCTCGCGCCTGACATGCGACCGTCGGTGACAAGGGCCACCTTGTGCCCGCGGTCCTGCAGCACTCCCAAAGGCGGAGTCAGCTTGTGCAGCTCGGGCATGCCATTGGCGCGAGGGCCCTGGAAGCGGACCACCACGATCACGTCACCGTTCAGTTCGCCCCCCTTGAAAGCGTTCTGGACGCCTTCCTGTGTCGCGAAGACCCGGCACGGCGCCTCGATGGTCCAGCGTTCGCGGTCGACCGCGCTGGTCTTGAAGGTCGCACGGCCGAGGTTGCCCTTGACCAGCCGCATTCCGCCGTCGGGATGGAACGGGTCGGAAGCTGGCGCGAGGATGGCCGCATCGCCGCTCTCCGCCGGAGCCGGCTTCCAGATCAGGGCGTCACCTTCAAGCGACGGTTCCTCTGCGTAGGAGCGCATGCCCTGTTCGGCGACAGTCAGAATGTCGCCGTGGGCCAGCCCGGCATTGAGCAATTCGCGCACCACGTAGCCCATCCCGCCCGCGGCATGGAAGTGGTTCACGTCGGCCCCGCCATTGGGATAGACCCGCGCAATCAAGGGCACGGCGGCGCTGAGTTCATCGATATCCTGCCAGTCGATCCTGATCCCGGCCGCGCGCGCCATGGCGGGAATATGGATCGCGTGATTGGTCGAGCCGCCGGTCGCCAGCAGCCCGACGCAGGCATTCACGATGGCTTTTTCGTCAACCACGCGGCCCATCGGGCGATAATCGCTGCCTTCACGGCCGATCTCGGCCAAGCGGTGGACGGCCTTGCGGGTCAGCGCGGAACGGAGCGGAGTGTTGGGCGGCACAAATGCGCTGCCCGGTACGTGGAGCCCCATCATCTCCATCATCATCTGGTTCGAATTTGCCGTGCCATAGAAGGTGCAGGTGCCGGGCGAGTGATAGCTCGCGCTTTCACTTTCAAGCAGGTCGGCGCGACTGGCCTTGCCCTCGGCGTAGAGCTGGCGGACTTTCTGCTTCTCCTTGTTGGCCAGGCCCGAGGGCATGGGGCCCGAGGGGACGAAATCGCAGGCAGATGTCCGAAGCGCAGCGCGCCGATGACCAGGCCCGGGACGATCTTGTCGCAAATGCCGAGCAGCGCCATGCCATCGAACATCGCATGGCTCATCGCCACCGCGGTCGACAGCGCGATGGTGTCGCGGCTGAACAGCGATAGTTCCATCCCGTCCTGGCCCTGGGTCACCCCGTCGCACATCGCCGGGACGCCGCCCGCGACCTGTGCCGTCGCGCCGACCTCGCGCGCGTAAAGCTTCATCGCCTCGGGATAGCGGGCATAAGGCTGATGCGCCGAAAGCATGTCGTTGTAAGCGGTGACGATGGCGAGGTTGGGGCCGCGGCCAGCCTTGATCGCCGGCTTGTCCTCAAGCGCCGCGGCAAAGCCATGCGCCAGGTTCGAGCACGACAGGGCACCGCGACCGGGGAACTTCTCCGCCTCGCGGTCCATCAGGTCGAGATAGCGCTGACGGCTGTCCTTCGACCTGTCGATGATCCGCTGGGTAACGCGTTCGACTGCCGGATGCAGCTTAGTCATGCCACGTCACGCCATCGCGTTCGGCGAGAGCAATGGCCGCGGATGGGCCCCAATTGCCCGCCGAATAGGCCTTGGGCGTCACGCCGTGTTCGGCCCAGTCGGCGCGGATCTGGTCGATCCAGGTCCACTGCGCCTCAACCTCGTCGCGGCGCACGAACAGCGTCTGGTCGCCCTCGATCAGGTCGAGCAGCAGGCGTTCATAGGCGATCCGCTTCTTGGGCCCCGCGAAGGCATCGGGCATCGCGATGTCGAGCGGGACCTGGCGCAGGCGGATCCCGTCACGGTCAAGCCCCGGCACCTTGGCCATCAGCTGCAGCTGGATGTTCTCTTCGGGCTGGATCCCGATGACCAGCGCATTGGGCTGCACTTTGGCCCCGCGCGAGGCGAAGATCGAATGCGGGATGCAGCGAAAATTGATCACGATCTCGGTCTTGCGCTCCGGCAGGCGCTTGCCGGTGCGCAGGTAAAACGGCACACCCTGCCAGCGCCAGTTGTCGACGTGCGCCTTGATTGCGACGAAGGTCTCGGTGTCGGAATCCTTGCCCAGTTCGTCATCGTATCCGGGGACCGGCTGGCCGTCGATCGCGCCCTTGCGGTATTGGCCGGTGACGGTTTCGTTATGCGCCACGCGGCGCAGCGCGCGCAGTACCTTGACCTTTTCGTCCTGGATCGGGGTAGCGTCATAGCTGGTCGGCGGCTCCATCGCGAGCAGCGCGACGAGCTGCAGCATATGGTTCTGGACCATGTCGCGCAGCGCCCCCGCACCGTCGTAATATCCGGCGCGCTGTTCGAGCCCGACGGTTTCCGCGATGGTGATCTGGACGTGATCGATGTGCGCCGCATTCCACAGCGGTTCGAACATGATGTTGGCAAAGCGCAGCGCCAGCAGGTTCTGCACCGTCTCCTTGCCGAGGTAGTGGTCGATCCGGAAGATCCGGTCCTCGGGGAAAGCCTTGGCCACCGCGTCGTTGATTTCGCGGCTGGTTTCGAGGCTGGTGCCGAGCGGCTTTTCGAGCCCGATCCTGACCTTGTCGCCGGTCAGCCCGGCTTTCTCGAGACCGATGATCGTCGGCTCGAACAGGCTCGGCGCGGTCGAGAGGAAGATTGCCATGCCCTTGTCGACCGTGCCGATTTCGTCGGCAAGGTCGACGAAGTGTTCGGCCTGGGTCGCGTCGAGCACCTGGTACTTGAGCCGCGGGAGGAAGCTGTCGATTGCATGCTTGCGGAAATCGGGCAGGTACTTGTTCAGCGCCTCTCGGGCAAAGGCCTGATAGCTGTCGTCGTCGTATTCCGACCGCGCTGTGCCGATGATGACCAGTTCGGGCGCGATCAGCTTGTCGTCGTGCAGCGCGCAGAGTGAAGGCAAGAGCATGCGCTGGGCCAGGTCGCCGGTTGCACCGAACAGCAGCAAGCGGTCTGCAGTGAAGCTCATGCCAGGTTACTCCCACGCACCGGGCGTCCGAGCGTCCGGGCAGGCTGGGGAGTTAGCAGCAGGGGCGGGGCTACGCCAGTGCGGCGCAGGCCATATCAGGCGCGCTTGCGCTGTGAATACGTCTGTGTGCCGCGCGCCTTGCGCTGCCGGGGCAGGCGGATCGGTTCGACGGCTCCCGTCATCGCGGCAGCAACCCGCGGATGATATTCTTCGCTTGGCAGCGCCTTGCCGAACAGCCAGCCCTGAACCATGCGGCAGCCCTGCGCCTTGAGCTGATCGAGCTGGCCTGAATCCTCAACCCCTTCGGCGAGCGTGCACATGCCCAGCGCGTTGGCGAGGCTGATGATCGAGGCGACGATGGCGCGCGATTCCTGCCGCGTTGCCAGGCTGGAGATGAAACTGCGATCGATCTTGATCTTGTCGAACGGGAAGGTCAGCAGATAATTCAGCGAGGCGTAGCCCGTACCGAAATCGTCGAGCGCGATCTTCAGGCCGAGCGCCTGCATCCGGCACAGGATGTCGATGTTGGTTTCGGTATCGCCAAGCAGCACGCCTTCGGTGATTTCGAATTCCACCCGCCCCGGTGCGATCCCGCTCTCCGCCAGGGCGTTTACGATGACCGGGAGCAGGTTGGGGCTGGCAAACTGGATTGGCGAAAGGTTGATCGCGATCACCTCCTCGCCCGGCCAGCTCGCGGCTTCGGCAAAGGCGGTGCGGATTACCCATTCGCCGATCGGCACGATCAGCCCGGTTTCCTCGGCGATCGGAATGAAGACGTCGGGCGGGACCAGGCCGCGCACCGGGTGCTGCCAGCGCAGTAGCGCCTCGTAGCCGGTTTTCGCTTCGCTCGCGACGTCGACCAGCGGCTGGAGGAACAGCTTGAGTTCACCGCGCGTAACTGCATGGCGCAAGTCGCGCGCCAGCGTATGCCGTTCGTGCAGCCGCGCATCCATGCCGCTTTCGAACATTTCCCAGTTGCCGCGCCCGCCGTTCTTGGCGGCGCCCATCGCGATATCGGCATAACTTTGCAATTGAGCCTGACTGTCGGTGTGGAACGGCGCCAGGGCTATGCCAAGGCTGACCGCGCAGGGCAGTTCCAGCCCGTCTACCATGAGCGGCTCGCCCAGCGTCAGCACCAGCAGTTCGGCAAGGCGCACCGCGTGGTCGCAAGCGTCGCCCCCGCTGACCGCGATCGCGAATTCGTCGCTGCCCAGCCGGGCAACTATCGGTTCGCTTCCGCCCAGTCCGCTGGTCCCCACCATTGACACCAGTCGCGCGGCAAACATCCGCAGGTAAGCATCGCCAACCGGATGGCCGTGCATGTCGTTGACGCTCTTGAAGTGGTCGATGTCGAGCAGGATCAGCGCAATGTGTTCGCCGTCCTGATGATTGTTGAACAGGCCGGCGAGCGCGTGGTTGAATTGGGTCCGATTGGGCAGTCCGGTCAGCGCATCATAGTGCGCCATCTGCTGGGCGCGCTGTTCGGCTCGGCGAAGTTCGGTGACATCCGAAATGACCCCGCGGTAATGCACGCCGTCGCCCGAATGGCTGGGCCGGCCGCTGATCGACCACCAGCGCGGCCCGCTTTCGCCAAGCCCGTCAAGCGCGATCACCAGCGACCGCAGCGAGCGACCCGATATCAGCGCCTGTTCCAGCTCATCCTGGCGTTGTCCCGGGGCGAACAGCGTAGCAAGTGGACGACCGGCAAGTCGCTCGGCGGGCTCGCCGGCAGCCTGGGCAAAGCGCGCCGAGACATTGATCAGCCGATGGTCGCGATCGAGCTCGAACAGCCAGTCGAAGCCGTTCTCCTCGTATTCGTTAAGCAGCAGCTTGACCGTCTTGGCGGCGCTGTGAAGGTCACGGTCTGACAGGATCCGCGTCACGAACATGTCGTGCGCAGTGTAGGCCATTCGGACCAGCAGCGCGCTTGCCACCATCAACACGGCGATAGTTGCCAACGCGATCAGGCTCAGCATCTGGGCGAGTCCCGCCGCCAGACCAATGGACTGGGTGATCACATAGACCTTTGCCGCTCCAGGCAGGGTGCGCACGGTATAGGCGGCGGACGCAATCTGGGTGATGACAACCACCGAAAGCAGCAGCTGCACGGGCGCCGAAACCCGCGGTAGCCAGATCGCGGCGAGGATACCGAGGTTGAGTCCCAGCCACAGTGAATTCCACCAGAACGCTGAGATGATCTTCGCACTGCGCCGCCGGCGGCGGCCGCGCTCGATTCCTTCGGCGAGCCACATCCGGTGGAGGCAGGCAGCCAACATCGATGCGGCGAAAATCGCAGGAGGAAGCAGCGGTTCGTCGGCAAGCAGCGCAACGACGATGATCGCGGCGTTAAGCAAGGTGCCAAGCACCATCGAGCGAACCATCCGGATGTGCGCGGATATAAGCCGATTATCGACCCAATCGCGCAGCTCTTCCGGAATGGCGACGCGGAGCGCCGCCTGCTTGCTCACCATATCATTTCGCCGGACCCTGTTTTTGGCGATGCCCCCCTACACGCGGTCCCGTTAATTTTGTGTGTGATTGATTGTGTTGGGCTTTACCCAGCCGTTGGCGGCTTTACCGCCGTTGCCCGATGGTCCTAAGTCTTCGCAAACAGGAGATTCGCCGATGCGCACTGCCCCTATGATTGCCCTTGTCGCCCTTGCAGCCGGACTCGCTGCGCCGCAGCTCGCCGCGCGCACCGCCAAAGTCGCTGCTCACCCGGCGGCAGAAGCGCAGACGCTTGACCTTGCAAAGCGCCTGATCTCCATTCGCTCGGTCGAAGGCCCGGGCAACAAGACGGGCGAAGCGCTGCAGGTGATCAAGCAGGCACTGGTCGCCGGCGGGTGGCAGGACGGCCAGGTCGAAATTACCCCGATGAATGACACCGCCTACCTGATCGCGACCTGGCCCGGCAGCGATCCCGCATTGAAGCCGCTGGTAATTTCGGGGCACATGGACGTGGTCGAGGCCAAGCCGGCCGACTGGGAGCGCGATCCGTTCACCCCTGTGGTCGAAAATGGCTACCTGTTCGGCCGCGGGGCAAGCGACATGAGATTCGATGCGGCGATGGCGACCAGCTCGCTGATCGAGCTGCGCCGCTCCGGCTACAAGCCCAAGCGCACGATCATCCTCCAGTTCTCGGGCGACGAGGAAACCACGATGCGCACCTCACGCGTGATCGCCAAGAAGCTGTCGAACGCGGAACTGGTGCTCAACATCGATGGCGGCGGCGGCACGCTGAACGAGGCGACCGGCAAGCCGATGTACTGGACCTGGCAGGGCGCCGAAAAGACTTACGACGATTACCAGCTCGAGGTGACCAACCCCGGCGGGCACAGCTCTGCCCCGCGCCCGGTCAACGCGATCGTGCAGCTTGCGCAGGCGCTGGAGAAAGTCGGTGCCTATCGCTTCAGGCCCGAACTGAGCCCGTTGACCAAGGCCTACTTCGAAAAGGCCTCGGCCTTCGAAGGCGATCCCAAGCTTGCTGCGGCCATGCGTGCCTTTGCCGCCAATCCGGCGGACGAGACCGCAATATCCACGCTGCGTGGCAGCCCCAGCTACGTTGGCAAGATCGGCACGACCTGCGTAGCGACAATGATCTCGGGCGGGCACGCGCAGAACGCGTTGCCGCAGCGCGCCACCGCCAACATCAACTGCCGCATCTTCCCCGGGCACAGCCGCGAGGAGGTGCGGGCGGAACTTGAGCGCGTGATCGGAGATCCGGCGGTAAAGGTCACCGCCACCTCGGGCGAGGATTCGATCGCCGCGCCGGCCTCGCCGATGCGGCCCGATTTCACCGCCGCGGTCGAAAAGGCGATGCACCTCGTCAATCCCGGGCTGCCGATCTTTCCGAGCCAGGCTTCGGGCGCGTCGGATTCGATGTGGTACCGCGCGCTGGGCGTGCCAAGCTATGGCGCGAGCCCGACCTTCTCGAAGGATTCGGAAGATTTCGCGCACGGGCTCAATGAACGCATCCCGCTGAGCAACATCGCTCCGGGGATCAACTATTACCTGAGCTTGTTCACCGACCTGTCGAAATAAGCGCGTCGAGGTGCTGGCGGGCCATCGCGCTCGCCTCCTCTGCGGTGAAAGCCTGCGGCGAAAGGCATAGCTCAAGCCATAGTCCGTCGACCAGTGCCGTGGCGGCAATGGCCGCACTGCGCAGCTTGCTGTCCGTGACGCCGCACGCCGCCAGCAGGCTTTCAAGGCGGGCCCGGAATGCGGCATATTGTTCGTCATGCTGGCCGGCGATCGCCGGCCGGGCGCGGACAAGACTCCAGAATGCAATCCACGTCGCCAAAAGTTCACCCGAAGCAACCGGCGGAGCGAAGCTGGCGGTGACGTAGGCGTCGAGCCTTGCGCGTGGATCGGCTCCGGCACGCGCCAGTGCCGCATCCAGCGCGGCGCTGACCTGGGCCTCGACGTGCGAATAGGTCGCCGCGATCAAGGCATCGATCCCGCCGAAGTAATGCCCGATGAGCCCCGGAGAGACTCCGGCCTCGACCGCCACTGCTCTCACCGAAGTCCCGGCGGCGCCCTCACGCGCCAGCGCCCGCGCGCAGGCTTCGACCAGGCTCTGGCGCCGGACATCGGGCTCTGCCCGCGAAAAGGCGCGTTCGGCACGAGTAAGGGAGGGCACTGTGCTCACTTGCGGGACTGTAGCACTTGTTATACGATCGTCCAACAAGGATTGGAATCATGAACCTCGCATCTCTCGCTCCATCGCCCAGAGAAGCCATCGACAGCCCTGCAGTCGATTCCCTGGCAGACTGGTCGCTGCCCGGCTGGATCTACCACGACCGCGAATTTTTCGACCTCGAGATGGAGCGGGTGATCCGCCCGTCGTGGCAGATCGTCTGCCATGTGAACGAGATCCCGAACGCGGGCGATTACCGAACGATCGAATACCTCGGCGAAAGCGTGATCGTGATCCGCGGCTCAGACGGCGAGGTGCGCGCTTTCACCAACGTCTGCCGCCACCGCGCGATGCGGCTGGTCGAAGGCTCGGCGGGCTGCGCGAAAAAGCTGGTCTGCCCATATCACGCCTGGACTTATGAGGCCGATGGGCGGCTGACCGGGGTGCCGTCGCGCAGCGAATATCCCACGCTCAAGCTTGAGGAGAACGGCCTCCAGCCTGTTGCGCTCGAGGTATGGCGCGGCTTTGCCTTCGTCTGCCTCGACGATCGCGGTTTCCCGCGCCCGAGCGAGATGATGGCGCCGTTCGAGCAAGAGATCGAACCATATCGCTTCGAGTCGATGGAGCCGATGGGTGCGGTTCGCCACCGCCCGCGCGAAGTGAACTGGAAGAACGTCGGCGATAACTATCCGGATAACCTCCACATCCCGTTGGCGCACGACGGGCTCACCCGGCTGGTCGGCAAGACTTACCGGATCGAAGCGCACGGCTGGGCCGACCGGCTTCACGGCGATGTGGTGAAGAATGAGAAGCAGAACTTCTGGGAACGGTTCTACCGCGCACACTTGCCGCAGGTGGAAGGCCTGACCGAAGAGGCGCACGGGCGCTGGCTTTACTACAAGCTGTGGCCCAACATGGCCTTCGACATCTACGCCGACCAGATCGACTTCATGCAGTGGATCCCGCTTTCGCCGACCACCTGCCTGCTGCGCGAGGTGGCTTACTGCCTGCCCGACACGCGCCGCGAAATGAAGCTGGTGCGCTATGCCAACTGGCGGATCAACCGCGTCGTCAATGCCGAGGATACCTGGCTGATCGGGCAGGTCCAGCAGGGCATGGCGAGCCGCACTTACGGCACCGGCCCGCTCGCCACCAGCGAGGTCTGCCTGCGCAGCTTCGCCCGCAAGATCCGGACACTTATCCCAGAGGCGCGACTGCCCCAGGCGCCCGCGCCCGGATGGAGCAAAGGGTGATCCGGCTTTCCTACATGACGGCTTGCTGCCACGGTTCTCGAATGGCCGAACAGCAAGACAAGATTCCTTCCATTGGACAGTGGTCCATGTGGTCCACGAATAGCGAAACGAGCTTATGACCAAGACTTACGACGCATTGATTATCGGCGGCGGGCACAACGGCCTCGTCTGCGCCTTCTACCTGGCCAAGGCGGGGATGCGGGTGCGGGTGCTCGAGCGGCGGCACGTGGTCGGCGGCGCAGCGGTGACCGAGGAGTTCCATCCGGGCTTCCGCAACTCGACTGCCAGCTACACGGTCAGCCTGCTGCGCCCCAAGGTCATCCAGGACATGAAGCTCCACGATTACGGCTACCGCGTGATCGAACGGACGATTTCCAACTTCTTCCCCTTCGCCGACGATTACATCAAGCTGGGCGGCGGTGCCGGCCGGACCGAAGCGGAGTTCGCGCGCTTCTCCAAGAAGGATGCGGCGGCTTACCCGGCTTACGATGCGGCGCTGGAAAAGGTCGCCAACGTGCTGCGCGATCTCAGCCTCAAGATCCCGCCCAACGTCGGCGGCGGGCTCGGCTCGCTGGTCGCCGCGGCCAAGCAGGGCTGGCCGATGGCGCAGCTCGATATCGACGTGCAGCGCGACCTGCTCGACATGTTCACCAAGTCGGCGCGCAGCTTCCTCGATGGCTGGTTCGAGCACGATTACGTGCAGAGCGCCTTCGCCTTCGACGCCGTTGTCGGCAACTACGCCGGGGTTTCGACCCCAGGCAGCGCCTATGTGCTGCTGCACCACGTGTTCGGCGAGGTGAACGGCAAGCTGGGCGCCTGGGGGCATTCGGTCGGCGGGATGGGCGCGATCACCCAGGCGATGGCCCGTGCCTGCGAGGACGCCGGGGTCGAGATCAGCCTTGAGGCGCCGGTCAAACAGGTGCTGGTCGATGGCGGCAAGGTCGTCGGCGTGAAGCTCGAAAGCGGCGAGGAGATCGCCGCCAGCATCGTCGCGTCGAACGCCGGTCCGGCGCTGCTTTACCCGCAGCTGGTCGACCCGAGCGACCTGGACGATGATTTCAAGCGCCGCATCAAGGGCTTCAAGACCTGCTCGGGCACCTTCCGGATGAACGTCGCGCTGTCCGAACTGCCCTCGTTCACCGTGCTGCCGGGCAAGGAAAAGGCCGAACATCACACTGCCGGGATCATCATTGCCCCGGGCATGGATTACATGGACCAGGCCTATTACGACGCGGTCCAGGACGGCTGGTCGAAGAAGCCGATCGTCGAGATCAAGATCCCCTCAACGGTCGATGACAGCCTTGCCCCACCGGGAATGCATGTCGCCTCCCTGTTCTGCCAGCAGTTCGATCCCAAGGTCGATTGGGACAAGCACCGCGAGAAGGTGGCCGACCTGATCATCGATACGGTCAACGATCACGCCCCCAACTTCAAAGCCTCGGTGATTGCCACGCAGATACATTCGCCGCTCGACCTCGAGCGCAAGTTCGGGCTGATCGGCGGGGATATCATGCACGGCAACATGGGGCTCGACCAGATCTGGGCGGCGCGCCCGGTGCTGGGCCACGGCGATTATCGCGGCCCTATCAAGGGCCTCTACATGTGCGGCGCGGGGACCCATCCGGGCGGCGGGGTAACCGGCGCGCCGGGCCACAACGCCGCGGCGGCTATCCTGGCTGATCGGCCTTTGCTGCGGAAGATTCTCCGCTCTTGACCAGGTAATAGACCGGCAGACCCGCCGCGATGAGCAAGGCGCCGTAGCCGAGCGCATCCTTGAGACCCCATTCGGCCCACAGCGTGAACCCGGCGGCGACCAGCGCGGCGAGCATCAGGCGGCGATCCCCCGGCACCAGCCGGATCGCTGCCAGCGCGCTCAGCAGGTAGGCAAGCAGCCCGGCCGAAATGCTGACCGAGCCGATGAATTCGAACAGCTTGCCCATGCCCTTCTGCGAATTGAACAGCACCATTCCGGTCAGCAGCAGACTTGAAACGATATGGCCCCTGAGGGGCGTGCCGCGGCTGCTCTCGGCGGCGAACCATTGGGGGAAGACCCCGCCGCGCGCCATCGCCCAGGGCATTTCGCCCTGGACCAGGATCCAGCCGTTGAGCGTACCGAAAGCGCTGATCGCGGCGAACAGCGCGACCACCACAGCAATGCCCGATCCGAAGGTCTTGCCCAGGAAATCGGCGACCGGGGCCGGGCTCTTGGCTGCCTCTTCCACCGGCATGTAAAACGCAAAGGCGAGCGAGATGCCGAGGTAGATCAGCCCCGCAATCAGTATTCCGATCATCGTCGCACGGGGCACGTTGCGCTCGGGGTTCTCCACCTTGTCGGCGGGAACCGTCCCGCTTTCGAGCCCAAGAAAGGCCCAGAAGGTCAGGCCGACTGCGAGCGCAACCGTATCCCCGGTCAGCGGCACGCCCGGGTCGGGCGCGCGCGGCGCACCGCTCAGCGCGAACCATGCCGCCAAAAGCACCAGCGCGACCAGCGGGATGATCTTGAGGAGGGTGGTCACTTCCTGCACCCGTCCGGCTGCGCGAACGCCCGAAATGTTGACGAGTGTCAGCAGCCAGATGCAGCCCACCGCCAAGAAGGCAGGGAGGCCGGGCGTCTGGCCAATCGCCGGGAAGACCAGGCTGAGGTTGCTGATCACCGCGATCGCGATCGCCCCGTTGCCGACCCAGGTCATCACCCAATAAGCCCAGGCGGCGATGTATCCGGCAAGCGGCCCGAACGCCGCGTCGGCATAGGCATAGGGCCCGCCGGCACGTGGGATCCGCGCGGAAAGGCTGGCGAAAACCTGCGCCAGGCACAGCGCCCCGCCGATGGTGATCAACCAGCCGATCATCTGGTTCCAGCCGAGCGGGGCGAGCGTTGCCGGGAGCAGGTAGATGCCCGAACCGATCATGTTGCCGATCACCAGGGCCAGCAATGCCCAGAACCCCAGCGCGCCCTTGCCAGTCTCGCTCATGCGTTATCCCCTTTGGCGGACAACCTATCGCTTGAACTCGGCGCGTCACCATGTTTCTGAAGCATCCATGGCGACCGTCACGACAAGCAGCTGGCTCTCGCGGCTCGGGCAATACCACCCGCGGCTGGTGGAAGCGGCGCTGGCGATGAACGAGAATGACCTGCCGCGCGCCGAACGGCTGCTGCGCGCCCAGCTCAACGAGTTCCCGTTCGACGTCGCCGCAATCCGCCTGTTTGCCGAGCTGGCCGGGCGGATCGGGCGCTACAAGGACAGCGAGAACCTGCTGCGCCGCGCGCTTGAACTGGCGCCCTCGTTCACCGCGGCGCGGGCTAACCTCGCTTTGGTGCTCTATCGCCAGAACCGGCCGGAGGAAGCACTGGCCGAGCTCGACCGCGTGATCGCCGAGGAGCCGGACAACACAGGGGCTGGCAACCTGCATGCAGCCGCGCTCAGTCGGCTGGGCGATTTTGGCGATGCCTTGGCGGTCTATGCGCGCGTACTGGAACAAGCGCCGGGGCAGCCAAAGGTCTGGATGAGTTACGGTCACGTGCTCAAGACGGTAGGCAAGCTGGAAGAAGGCGTTGCGGCCTATCGCCGTGCCCTGGAAATTGCCCCCACCCTGGGCGAAGTGTGGTGGAGCCTTGCCAATCTCAAGACGGTGAAGTTCAGCGATGACGACATTGCGGCGATGGAAGCCGCGCTTGCCTCACCCCGGCTGGCCGACGAAGATCGCTTCCACCTCGATTTCGCGCTCGGCAAGGCCTTCGAAGACCGCAAGAAAGCCGGACCTGCCTTTGCGCATTACGCCGCTGGCAACGCCCTGCGCCGATCGCAGATCGACTACGATTCAGCGAAGACCACCGATACGGTTGACCGGGTGATTGCGACATTCACCGCCGAATTCCTTGCCGAACGCAATGGGCAGGGCTGCGATGCCCCGGACCCGATTTTCGTAGTTGGCATGCCCCGCGCAGGATCCACCCTGATCGAGCAGATCCTGTCGAGCCACAGTGCGGTCGAGGGTACGAGCGAACTGCAGGACATCCCAGCACTGGTGCGCCAGAACCGGCCCTATCCCAGGGCGCTCGCGTCGCTCGATCCCGCTGCCTTGCTGACGCTGGGCGAGGACTATCTTCGCCGCACGCGGGTCCAGCGTAAGACTGGTCGCCCGTTCTTCATCGACAAGCTGCCTAACAACTGGCTCAACGTCCTGTTCATTCACCTGATCCTGCCCAATGCGCGGATCATCGACGCGCGCCGGCATCCGCTGAGTTGCGGATTTTCCAATTTTAAACAGCACTACGCGCGCGGTCAGGGTTTCAGTTACAGCCTTGACGACATGGGCCGATACTACAGCGACTACGTCAAGCTCATGACGCATGTCGACAGAGTGCTGCCGGGGCGTGTCCACCGCGTGATTTACGAGCGCATGGTCGACGATACCGATGCGGAGGTGCGGGCGCTGCTCGATTATTGCGGGTTGCCCTTCGAGAACGCCTGTCTTGAATTCTACCGCACCGAGCGAGCGGTGCGAACGCCAAGCTCCGAACAGGTCCGGCAGCCAATTTTCCGCGAAGGGACAGAGGCTTGGAAGATGTTTGATGAATTCCTTGGCCCCTTGCGCGGCGCGCTGGGCGAAGTGCTCGATTATTACCCTGAGCCGCCAAAAACGTGATAATTGTGCCACGCCGGGGGATCGTTTCGACTTTTCTTAACATCGACCCTTGACGGTGGAGCGGCCAAGAATCAGGCTGATTATCTCAGAACACAAGACATAGGGCGGTATCATGTCTAAATTTACGCGCCGCAGCATTGGCTGCTTCCTTGCCACGAGTGCGCTTTACGCGGCACCGGCCTTCGCCCAGGATGCCCCGCCCGCCGACGAGGCCGCGACCAATGACGATGCAGAAATCATCGTCACCGCGCAAAAGCGCAGCGAAAGCATGCAGAACGTGCCGATCTCGATCCAGGCACTGGGCACGCAAAAGCTCGACCAACTCAACATATCGGACTTCAAGGGATATGCCCAGCAGCTCCCCTCGGTCTCGTTCCAAAGCTCGGGTACACCTGGGGTCAGCGTCATTTACATGCGCGGCGTGGCATCAGGTGGCGACGGCAATCACTCGGGTCCGCTGCCCTCGGTTGGCGTTTACCTAGACGAACAGCCGGTCACCACGATCGGCGGCAACCTCGACGTCCACATCTACGACATCGCCCGCATCGAAAGTCTTTCGGGGCCGCAGGGCACACTTTACGGCGCCTCGTCCGAAGCCGGTACGATTCGCATCATCACCAACAAGCCTTCGACCGCGGGCTTCGAAGGCCGCGTCGATGGTGAGATCAACCATGTCGAAAAGGGCGATTTCGGCGGTAAGCTCGAAGGCATGCTCAACCTGCCGCTGTCGAACAGCATGGCGCTGCGCGTGGTCGGCTGGTACGAACGCGATGCCGGTTACATCGACAATGTTCCCGGCTGCCGTGCCTTCCTGCCTGAAACAAGTCCGCTGGGTTGCCCTCCTGCAACCAACGGCGGAATCCGCGTCAACAATGCGGCCTTCGTCAAGGAAAACTACAACGATACCGAGATTGCCGGCGGGCGCGCCGCGCTCAAGGTGGACCTCAACGAGAGCTGGACGGTTACCCCGACGGTCACATATCAGGATACGCGCAGCCACGGTTCTTACGGCTACGATCCGAAGACCGGCGACCTGCAGGTCCAGCACTTCGCCAGCGAGTTTCGCAGCGACAAGTTCGTGCAGGCGGCGCTGACGATCGAAGGCAAGCTGGGCAACTGGGACGTGACCTATGCCGGCGCCTACCTCGACCGGAAGACCAACAGCTCGTCAGACTACATCGATTACGCTGAAGCCTATGATCAGCTGTATTCGCTCTATGGTGGTGTCGCCGGGTATTTCTATTTCAGCGACGCGGCTGGCAACACGATCAATCCGGCGCAGGTCGTTCTGGGCACCGATCACTTCAAGAAGTTCAGCCAGGAACTGCGGATTGCCTCACCTGCCGATCAGCCGCTGCGCGTGGTTGCGGGGGGCTTCTACCAGTACCAGTCGAATGACATTCATCAGGACTACCGCGTCAACGGGCTCGACCCGCTGCTTTCGGTCAACGGATTGCCGGGAACTCTCTGGCTGACCCAGCAGCACCGTATCGACCGTGACTACGCAATGTTCGGCGAACTGTCTTACGACGTAACGGACAAGCTGACCTTCACTGCAGGCGCCCGTGCGTTCTTCTACGATAACAGCCTGATCGGGTTCTTCGGCTTTGGCCGCAATCCGGGCGGGAACTACACCGACTTCCCGCGCAATGGCGTCGGCAGCTCGCGCACCGGTGTGGCCGGGTGCTTCACCAGCACGGGCGACCGCTTGCGGCCAGTTGCGGGCACACCGGGCATCGTCCTGCTTCCGCCAGAGGTCCCCGGCAGCCCCTGTACCAACCTCGGCATCTATGTCCCCGGGGTCGGAGTTGAACCGGTGTCGGCCAAGGGCGAAGGCCTGACCTACCGCTTCAATGCGACGTGGAAGCCGGTCAATGGGTTGATGTTCTATGCAACCGCATCGAAGGGCTATCGTCCCGGCGGCATCAACCGCCGCGCCGACGTGCCGCCCTATCAGTCGGACTTCCTCTACAACTATGAGCTTGGCTGGAAGACCACGCTGGCACCCGGCCTTCGCTTCAATGGCGCGGTCTATCACCAGGACTGGAAGGCGTTCCAGTTTGCTTTCCTGGGCGCCAACTCGTTCACCGAGATTCACAATGGTCCCGATGCGCGGATCAACGGGGTCGAGATGGACCTGGCCTATAACCGGGGCGGGCTCTCTCTGAACCTTGGTGCATCCTACACCGATGCGAAAACCAAGAAGAACCTGTGCGGTTACGATGATCCCAGCTTTGCCTGTACGCTGGCCGGGCCGGACGGACAGATCAATTATATCTCCGCCCCAGCGGGCACGCGTCTGCCCATCACGCCCGAATTCAAGGTATCGGGCACGCTGCGCTACACGGCCGAAATGGGTTCGATGAAGCCCTATGGCCAGATCAACGTATCCTACCAGAGTAAGGCCTCTTCGGACCTCAGGACCAAGGTGTTCGTGGGCGCACCGAATGGTGATTCGCAGCTTCACGATCCCACCGTGCCTGCGGATCTGCTGTTGCCGGGCGCTTTCTACAATCCGGCGGCAACGCTGGGTGATCTTCCCGCTTATGCGACGGTCAACCTGGCGCTGGGCGCCGATTGGTCGACATTCAATCTGGAGCTGTTCGTATCGAACCTGTTCGATACGCGCGGACAGATTTCGCGCTTCCAGGAATGCGGTGCTTGCAGCCAGCGGCCCTACATCGTGCCGATCAACCCGCGCACGGTCGGTCTTCGCCTCGGCGCCAAGTTCTGATCGATCAGGCCTCGCCGGGTAGGGTGCAAACCTCTGCCCAGCGGGCGCCGATCAGCTGTGCCAGGCGCTCGGGCTCGATCTCGACTGAGCTGGTTTGCGACCCCGCGGCAGGGAATACGGTCGGATAAGCGAGCAGCGAGCGGTCGCAGACGATCGGCAGCGGATTGGCCAGCCCGAACGGGCACACACCGCCCACCGCATGGCCGGTTGCCGCGAGCGTCGCCTCGGCATCGAGCATGCGCGGGCGCCCACCGAGTTCGGCCTTGCAGCCGGGGTTGCTGAGCCGCGCATCGCCGCGCGCGACGACTAGGTAGATCGTCTCTCCAACCTTCACCGCCAGCGTCTTGGCAATCCGCCCGGGTTCCACGCCGAGCACGTCGGCTGCCTCGGCAACCGTCGCGGTGGAGCGGCTGTGGTCGATCAGTGCAAGATCGGGGGCGTGCACTTCCAGCCAGGCCTGGACCGATTCTGCGCTCATCGCTCATCACCTTTGCGTTCGAGCCGGAATGCGGCGCTGAGGTATTCATCGGCAGCCGCCTTAAGCTTCGGCTCTTTGACGAATGCATCCGCCGGCAGCGGCGCCACACCCAGCGCATCCATCAGGCACCACAAGGCAAACCGCCGTCCCGGCTCACGTTCCACACCGAAACCGATCTTGAGCCGTTCGATCCCGCGCTCGTATTCCGTCTCGTCGAGTTCGGCCGGATCTGCTGTGCCGAAATAGTGCGCGATCAGCCCATCGAGTTCCATCAGCCGAGCCATCCGATCATTTGTGCAGCGTAAAGCGCGCCGGCGCCGATCGCTGCCGCGGCAACGTACCGCGGCCAGCGCGAAGGCTCGCCGCGGCGTTCCCATAGCAACGGGACATCGGGCAACGGCGGCGCTTCGGGGGCACCGCCCCGGGCCGGGAATTGCTCTTCGATGCGGCGGACCAGCTCGGGCACGCGCAGCAAGGTCTCGCCATCGGCACGCAGGCGTTCGGCGATCGCCGCTTCGGGGCCCAGTTCGTCGCGGATCCAGCTCTTCACGAACGGGCCGGAAACGTCCCACATGTTGATCTGCGGATCGAGCTGGGTGGCAAGGCCTTCGACCATCACCATGGTCTTCTGCAGGAGCAGCAGGTGAGGCTGGGTCTGCATGTCGAAATCGCGGGTGATCGCGAACAGCCCGTCGAGCATCTGCCCGACCGACAGCTCACTCACCGGCTTGCCACGCATCGGTTCGCCCACCGCGCGCAAGGCTGTCGCGAATTCGTCGACCGAATGGTAACTCGGCACATATTGCGCCTCGAAGTGGATTTCGGCAACGCGGCGATAGTTGCCAGTGGTCAGGCCGTAGAGGATTTCGGCCAACCATACGCGGGCACGGCGGTCGATCCTGCCCATGATCCCGAAGTCGATCGCGGCGATGGTCCCGTCGCCCTGCACGAACAGGTTGCCCTGGTGCATGTCGGCGTGGAAGTAGCCCAGGCTGATCGCCTGCTTGAGGAAGGTCAGTACCAAGTGCTCGGCC
>JBJTMA010000128.1:0-5261 GCA_046063295.1 Novosphingobium sp. | reverse complement strand
GTCAGCACCTTGTACAGCGCGAAGAACACCGGGATCTGCAGGAAGATCGGCAGGCAGCCCGCGAGCGGGTTGACACCTTCCTTCTTGTAGAGCGCCATCACCTCTTCCTGCTGCTTGGCGCGGTCGTCCTTGTAGCGTTCCTGGATCGCCTTCATCTTGGGCTGGATCGCGCGCATCGCCGCCATGCTGGCGAACTGCTTCTGCGCGATCGGGAACATCAGCCCGCGTACCACCAAGGTGAGCAGGATGATCGCTACGCCGAAGTTGTGTGTGAGGCTGAACAGCCATTTGAGCAGCCCGAAGATCGGCTTTTCAAACCAGCGGAACCAGCCCCAGTCGATCGCGAGGCCGAAGTTGGGGATGCCAGCGGCTTCGTACTTGTCGAGCACCGAGCTTTCCTTGGCACCGGCGAACAGCTTGGTGGTCAGCACCTGGTTCTGCCCCGGAGCCACGGTAGCGAGCGGATAGACCAGGTCGGCACGGAACAGGCCATTGCCGACACTGCGGAAATCGCTGGTCGCGCCGGACTTGTCGGGTACCAGCGCGCTCATCCAGTAGATGTCGGTGAAACCGACCCAGCCGGTCTTGCCGGGGTTGTTGACCTGCGTCGCCTCGACCACGTCCTTGTAGTTCGGACCGAACGACACCTTGTCGTCAAAGGTGCCGAACGGGCCCGAATGGAGGTTCCAGATATCCACGCTCGCGGTCTTGTCGGTGCGTGCGATCTGGGCAAAGGGTTTGGCCACGAACGGGGCGGTGCCGGTGTTGGCAACGCTTTGCGTCACGGTGATCAGGTAATCGGTGTCGATCGCGTAGGTCAGGGTGAAGGCCTGGCCGGTGGTGTTGGTCCAGGTGAGCGCGACCGGGCTTTGCGGGGTGAGCTTGGCACCCGCCGTGACGGTCCACTGCGTGCCCGGTCCGGGCAGGTTCGGATCGGGCTGGCCGCTCGCCGAAACCCAGCCGAACTGCGCATACTGCTGCGCCGGGGTTCCGGCGGGAGAAAAGATGCGCTGCGGGCCCGCGTTCTTCGCGATCGAAGCAGTGTGGCGGTTGGTCGAAAGGTCATCCACCACCGCGCCGACCAGGTTGATCGAGCCCGAAAGCCCCGGGGCCGCGATCGGCACGCGGGTTGCGGGGTTAAGCGCCGTGGTCAGGTCCTTCGCTTCGAGCGCCTGGTCGGCGGCATCGGTCAGCCCGCCCTCGCGGGTCGGCTTGGCGCTCGACGATGCTTGCGGCGCGGGGGTGCTGGCGACCGGCGCGGGCGCCTTTGCCGCTTGCGGGTAGAAGTAACGGATCGCCGAATCCCATCCGAACAGGATGACCACGATCAGCAGCCCGGCCAGGGCCATGTTACGGATGTTCTGCGTGTCCACTAATGGGCCCCTGCCTAATTTCTCTTGTCAGATGGGACGGATGCAGCGCCAGTCAAGGCACCGGGTCGTAACCATGGCCGCCCCACGGATGGCAGCGCCCTATACGCTTCGCGGCGAGCCAGCCACCTTTTATCGCGCCGTATTTCTCGACCGCCTCGATCGCGTACTGCGAGCACGAGGGGGCGTAACGGCAGCTTGGCGGCAGGATCCGCGAGGGACCCAGTTGCCAGCCGCGGGCAATCCAGATCAGCAGCTGCTTCACTTTCGCTTCCTTGGAGGATCACCCTTGCCTTGCGCCGCGCGGGAGAGTGCCGCGGAGAGTTCTTCGCGCAGCTTGGCGAAATCCCGCTCCACCCCGCCTTCGCGGCCGATCAGCACGTGATCGTGCGAGGGAAGGCCTTCGGTGGGCAGTGCTTCGCGGAGCAACGCGCGGAAACGGCGTTTCATTCGGTTGCGGACCACCGCATTGCCGATCTTCTTGGTGACGGTGATGCCGTAGCGCATCTCGTCCAGACCGTTTGGGTTCGCGAGCAAGACAAAACCGGGACGTGCGATTCGCAGGCCCCGGTTTGCGGCAAGAAAATCAGCCCGTCGGGTTAGGACGGACATTTTCTGATCGATGTTTAGGCGCTCAGCTTGGCGCGGCCGCGGGCGCGGCGGGCGCGCAGGACCTTGCGGCCGCCAACAGTCGCCGTGCGGGCGCGAAAGCCGTGGCGGCGGGCGCGGACGAGGTTGCTGGGCTGGAACGTGCGCTTCATGACAAGACCTTTGGAAACTCGAACAAAAAGGCCGCCGCTGCGGGCGACCGAACTACAGGGGCGGGCCGTTACGCGGTGACTCGGCCGGAGTCAAGCGCAAGCAAGCTCAATCGAGGTGCACCCACTGCCCCATATCGGCGGCGGTGAGCCACTTTGCCGAGGCATTGGGGACCGAGTTGGTCATCGCATAGAACGCGCGCGCCTCGCCCTCGGGCATGCCCATTTCCTGGTAATAGGAGATATAGGCCCGATTCTCTGGCGCATCGGCGGGATAGTCCTTGGCTTCGCGGCCGGTGTCGTCGGCCCAGCTGTGGACCGCGAATTCGCTGCCCGGATCCGCCGCGCGGGTCTTGCCGGCCAGGAACAGCTCCACCGCGCCCGATCGGACCGAACCGCCTTTGGGCACATGCGTGGCAATGCCGCGCGCGTGGATCATCCTTCCGACCTGCAGGTTCGCCTTGTCGTCATAAGTGCCGGGGCACTCGATCATTTCAAGCGTGGCGATACTGGGAAAGGCGCGGACCATCGCCTTGAACTCGGCGGGGCTGGCCTCGTCGGTCGCGTCGACCAGCGCCGCGTGCGTCGCGTCGATCACCCGGAACGGGCCGAAGCGGGCGATCCCGCCGGGGACCTTGGCGGCCGGGGCGGAAACAAAACGGGCCGAGCCGGTATAGCCGGCCAGTTCGGTTTCGTCGTCGGACGCGGTGACTTCGTACTCATAGGTAACCGTGACCGTCTCGGTCACCACTTGCGCAGCCGCGGGCGCGCCGATCAGGGCGGTCAGGGCAAGGGCAAGAGCAGCAAAGCGGCGCATGCTGCCTCTTTCGCCGCGCGCGCGTTACCGGCTTGCCAAGGTGAAAGGTTAAGATGGCCTTTCCCAAACATAATCCGCAGCGGTGCTATTCGCTCGACAGCATTGGCCGTCTGCGCCACAAGCCAAGTATTACGTGACTTCACTTGGGGGCATTACTTGGTCGCGCTGGTCCAGACCGTCGCTTACTTGGGGCTTGAGGCGCGCGGGGTCGAAGTACAGTGCCAGATCGCGCCCGGGCTGCCGCGCTTCAATGTGGTCGGCCTGCCTGACAAGGCGGTCAAGGAAAGCCAGGAACGGGTCCACGCCGCGCTTTCCGCGATGGGCCTGTCGCTCCCGCCCAAACGTATAACGATCAACCTTTCCCCGGCGGACCTGCCCAAGGAAGGTTCGCATTACGACCTGCCGATCGCGCTGGCGCTGCTCGCCGCAATGGGCGTGACCGATGCCGAGCAGCTCGCCGATTTCATCGCGGTGGGCGAACTGTCTTTGGACGGTCGGATCGCGGCGAGCCCCGGGGTGCTGCTCGCCGCGCTCTATGCCAGCGGGCAGGACAAGGGACTGATCTGCCCCGCCGCGCAGGGAACCGAAGCGCGCTGGGCGAGCGGCATCCCGATCCTCGCCGCGCCCAACCTCGTCAGCTTGCTGAACCACCTCAAGGGCACGCAGCAGTTGCCCGAACCCGCGCCGGGCATGGCGGACGAACCAGGATTCGGACCAGACCTCAAGCAGGTCAAAGGCCAGGAAACCGCCAAGCGTGCGCTGGAGATCGCCGCTGCCGGCGGGCACAATCTGCTGATGATCGGCCCGCCTGGAGCGGGCAAGAGCCTGCTGGCGAGCTGCCTTCCGGGCATCCTGCCGAGGCTGACCTCGGCCGAGGCGCTGGAAGTCTCAATGGTGTCATCGGTAGCCGGAACATTGGAGGAAGGGCGGATCAGCCAGGTCCGCCCGTTCCGCACCCCGCACCATTCGGCCTCGATGGCGGCGCTCACCGGCGGCGGGCTGCGGGTTCGCCCGGGTGAGGTTAGCCTCGCGCACCTCGGCGTGCTGTTCCTTGACGAATTGCCCGAATTCCAGCGCGCGGTGCTCGATTCGCTGCGCCAGCCGCTTGAGACCGGCGTGGTCGATGTCGCGCGGGCCAATGCTCACGTCACCTTCCCCGCGCGGGTGCAGCTTGTGGCGGCGATGAACCCGTGCCGCTGCGGGCACCTAGGCGACCCCGCGCTCGCCTGCAGCCGCGCGCCAAGGTGCGCAGCTGATTACCAGTCAAAAGTCTCAGGCCCGCTGCTCGACCGGATCGATCTCCACGTCGAGGTCGACCCGGTCAGCGCAGCCGATCTCGGCCTGCCCCCGCCATCAGAGGGCAGCGCCGAAGTTGCCGCCCGGGTGGCGGCGGCGCGGAAAGTCCAGACCGAGCGCCTTACCGGCACCGGCAAGCGCAGCAACGCCGAACTCGACGGCGACCTGCTCGAACAATATGCCACCCCCGACGAACCCGGCCGCAAGCTCCTGATGCAAGCCGCCGAAGCGATGCGCCTTTCCGCGCGCGGCTACACCCGCATGCTGCGCGTGGCGCGGACGATTGCGGATATGGCGGGGAGCGAGGGGATTGGCCGGATCCATGTGGCCGAGGCGCTCAGTTATCGTAGGGTTGCGCCTCGGGCGTGAACTTTACCGCAGCACATTAAGCTGCGGCCGCACCTCTTCGTCGCCGTCTTCGACATAGGCCTTGCCCACATCGGCGCGGTCGCGCCATTGCAGGTCCATCGGGCCGAGCAGGCGGCCGTCGTGAGCGTGGATGCCGATCGGGGCGATCAGCTGGCCGTCGCGTTCGTCGCACAGCACCGGGTTGCTCGGCACCCCGACCCCGTATTTCTCGCCCCACTGGCGCAGCGCGAGCATCGCGGGGAGGAGGTCGAGACCCTTTTCGGTAAGGCGGTATTCGATCTTGCGGCGATCTTCGGGCAGCGCCTCGCGCTTCATGATGCCATGTTCGACCAGCCGCGCGAGGCGATTCGACAGGATGTTGCGGGCGATGCCCAGCGTTGAAAGGAACTCCTCGAAGTGGTGCAGGCCGTTGAACCCGGCGCGCAGGATCATGAACGACCAGCGTTCACCCATCACTTCCAAAGCGGCGGGAAGCCCGCAATTTAGCGTATCGTCGAGTGGTTCGCGCAATTTGCCCATCGTTGTTCCTCAATCCCGAAATGCAACCTAACGCATCCGGGCTACATCGCCGACAAAAAAATCTTTGCTGCGATGCACAGTTTCTAGTTGCAACTGAAAACCTATCAGGTTAGGTAGCAATTAGCAACGCAA
>JBJTMA010000127.1:0-4378 GCA_046063295.1 Novosphingobium sp. | reverse complement strand
AGCACCGCAAGCTGGCAGGTAAAGGCCTTAGTTGAAGCCACCCCGATCTCGGGTCCGGCGTGCGTCGGCAGCAGCAGATCGGCCTCGCGCGCCATCGAACTGGTCGGCACGTTAACCACCACTGCGATGGTCTGGCCCTGCGTCTTGCAATGGCGCAGCGCGGCGAGCGTATCGGCAGTCTCGCCGCTCTGCGAGATGAACAGCGACAGCCCGCCCGGCTCCATGACCGGCTCGCGATAGCGAAATTCGGAGGCGAAATCGATGTCCGCGGGGAGCCGCGCAAATTGCTCGAACCAGTACTTGGCGACCATCCCCGCGTAATAGCTCGTGCCGCAGGCGACGATGGTGACGCGGTTGATGCTTGAGAGATCGAAATCGAACTGCGGCAGCGCCACGGTCTGGTCGACCTGACGGATGTAGCTGCGCAGCGTCTGCGCGACCACCGTCGGCTGCTCGAAGATCTCCTTCTGCATGAAGTGGCGGTAATTGCCCTTCTCGATCTCTGCCGCCGACGCGCCCGAGGTGGTGATCTCGCGGGCGACAGGATTGTTGTCCTTGTCGAAAATCTGCGCCCCCTCGCGGGTGATCACCACCCAGTCACCTTCATCGAGATAGGCGATCTTCTGGGTGAGCGGTGCAAGCGCCAAGGCGTCGGAACCGAGGTAGGTCTCCCCTTCCCCGTAGCCCACTACCAGCGGCGAGCCGAGCCGCGCGCCGATCAGCATGCCGGGGTGCTGGCGGAAGGCGATCGCCAGCGCGAAGGCCCCGCGCAACTGCGGCAAGGCGGCTTTCACTGCGTCTTCGGGCGACTGTCCCGCCTCGACCAGTTCGGAGACCAGATGCGCGACAACTTCGGTGTCGGTCTCGCTCTCAAACGTGCGACCACGTGCCGAGAGGGCATCGCGGAGCTGGCGGAAATTCTCGATGATCCCGTTGTGGACCAGCGCAAGTTCGCTGGTGGCGTGCGGGTGAGCATTGGCCGCAGTCGGTGCGCCGTGAGTGGCCCAGCGGGTGTGGGCAATGCCGGTGGTGCCGGGCGCGGGATTGGTGGCGAGTTCGCGCACCAGATTGATCAGCTTGCCCGGCGCGCGGCGGCGGATCAGCTCGCCAGCATGGACGATGCAGACCCCCGCGCTGTCATAGCCACGGTATTCCATCCGCCTGAGCCCATCTACCAGCCGTTCTGCGACTTCTTCCTTGCCGACGATGCCGATAATTCCGCACATGCTTTGGGGTACTTTCGCTAGAGATCGTAAGGGACGCGAATACCCGGCATCGCGGCCGGGAAATCCTTCGTGTTGCGGGTAATGAGGATGGCGCCGTTGACCTGCGCCGTGGCGAGGACATAGGCATCCATCAGCTTCATTTTTGTCCGGTGCGTGATGTCCGCCGCCGCGCTGGCGATACGAGCGTCGATCTCGACCACATCGAACGGAGCGATTGCCTGCTGGATGACGTCGCGCCGCTCAAGCGCCTCGCCAGCAAGCAATTCGGTCCAGACGATCCGACTGATCCGGTGACGCTTATAGCGCGACAATTCGGACTTGGCCTGAGGGCGATCCTTCAGCCAATCGATCAGGATGTTGGTATCGAAGAACGGATCTGACACTGCGCTCAAATATCTTCGTAGGGCGTACGATCCTCGCGGATTGCGCGCTGGTATTCGACGCCGTCACCGATATCGATGCGATCTTTCCAGAGCCCGGCCCCGCGTTCGATCCAGCTTTTGTTCCCTTGCGCTGGAACCTGCCCCTTGTAGGCGCTTACGGCCTCCCGCAACACCGAGGCGCGCGACTTGCCCTGCTCGGCAGCGTGGGCGTCGAGCCACTTGATATCTTCATCGGGCAAATCGGCGAGGATGCGAGTCATTGATATACTGATATCATATCATGATATCATGTCAAACCTTCTTCTCCGCCTTCTTCTTCTTCATTGCGTCATGGAATCGGTCGGCCCAGCCGGGCTTGACCAGCTGTTCGCCCCGCACCAGCCGGAGTTCGCCCGGCGCAACGTCGCGGGTCACCGCGCTACCCGCCGCGACGATCGCGTCGGCGCCGATCTTGACTGGGGCGACCAGCGCGGAATTCGAACCGATGAAGGCGCGCTCACCGATCACGGTCTTGTACTTGAAGTAGCCGTCGTAATTGCAGGTGATCGTGCCCGCGCCGATGTTGGCCCCCGCCCCGACTTCGGCATCGCCGATATAGGAAAGGTGGTTGGCCTTGGCGCCCTTGCCCATTGTCGCCTTCTTGACCTCGACGAAGTTGCCGACCTTGGCCTTTTCTTCCAGCACCGCGCCGGGGCGCAGGCGGGCATAGGGACCGACCTCGCAGTTCGGCCCGACACTTGCGCCTTCAAGGTGCGAAAAGGCACGGATCGTCGCCCTGTCAGCCACCGATACGCCAGGGCCGAACACCACGTTCGGCTCGATCGTCACGTCCCGGCCAAGCTTGGTATCCCATGAGAACCACACTGTTTCGGGCGCGCGGAGCGAAACGCCATCGGCCATCGCCTCCTCGCGCTTCAGTTCCTGCCACTGCGCTTCGGCGCGGGCAAGTTCGGCGCGGGAATTGATCCCTTCGACCTCGTGCGGGTTGGCGGTGGCGACAACCGCGCTGTGGCGGCCATCGGCGTTGGCGACATTGACCACGTCGACCAGGTAGTATTCGCCCGCCGCGTTGTCATTGCCGACCCGCGCGAGCAGGCCGAACAGATCGGCGGCGCGCGCCGCCATCAGGCCCGAATTGCACAGCCGGCACGCGCGCTCCTCTGGGCTGGCATCCTTGTGCTCGACCATCTTCACGATGCGGCCGTCCTCGGCGATCACGCGGCCGTATTGCAGCGTATCGGCTGGCTCGAAGCCCAGCACCACGACTGCGGGACTATCGCCCGCGTGGAGCCGCTCGATCATCGCGCGCATGGTTGCAGCGGATACGAATGGCACGTCACCGTAAAGCACCAGCACGTCGCCAGTGAAGCCAGCCAGTGCGGCCTCGGCCTGCTGCACCGCGTGCCCTGTACCAAGCTGCGGGTCCTGCACCGCGATCGCCGCGCGGGTGCCAAGCTGCGCCTCAAGCTGTTCGCGCCCGTGTCCGGCAACCACCACCGAGCGGAGCGGAGCCAATTCCGCCGCGGAGGCGAGCAGGTGCTCGATCATCGGCCGACCGGCGATCGGATGCAGCACCTTGTGCAGATCGCTCTTCATGCGGGTACCCTTGCCCGCGGCAAGGACGACGATTGCGAGGGGCATCTGTTCGGTCATGGTGCGCTCATGCCAGCAAAGCGTTGCAGATTCCACAATCCCGCGCCATCGCGCAGGGCATATGACCAAGATTTCATTCGACGTGGTCGGCTTCGACCTTGATGGCACCCTGCTCGATACCTCGCGCGATCTGGGCGCGGCGGTAAACCATGCCCTCAGCACAATCGGCCGCGAACCGGTGGCGCACGATCAAGTCGCCGGGCTGATCGGCGGCGGGGCAAGGCTGATGCTGAGCCGGGCGCTGGCCCTGACCGGGGGGGATAGAGGGATCGACGAAGAAGCCCTGTTTGCGCAGCTGCTTGACTATTACGAGGCAAATATCGCGGTCCACACCGCGCTCTACCCTGGCGGTGCGGAAATGCTTGATGCGCTGGACCAAGCTGGCATCAAAATCGCGGTCGTTACCAACAAGCGCCAGCACTTCACCGACAAGCTGTTCGCCGAGCTTGGCCTGACACATCACTTCGGCTGCGTGATCGGCGCGGGTGAGTTCCCGCTGAAGCCCGCGCCTGATGCCCTGCTCGCGATGGTAGAGCGCTGCGGAGGCGGCCGCGCGGCTTTTGTGGGAGACACCACCTTCGACACCCGCGCCGCAAGCAATGCCGGGCTGCCCTCGGTGGCGGTGAGTTTCGGCTTCTGCGACGCGCCTCCGCATGAACTGGGGGCCGATGCGGTGATCGATCATTTCGACGAATTGCTGCCGACCTTGCGCCGATTCGCGCCGCAAGCGGCTTGATCCAGCCCGCCTGACGCTAGGGAACGCTGCGCTGCAAAAGCGCATATTGCCAGCCCTTCGCGGCCATGCCATGCCGCGCCCGCTTCCCCAGTAGGAACTTCAATTTTCAGCGGAGAAACGCGCATGACCATTTCGTTCAAGGATCGCGTCGCGATCGTCACCGGCGCCGGCGGCGGACTGGGCCGCGCCTATGCTCTCGAACTCGCCAAGCGCGGCGCCAAGGTGGTCGTCAACGACCTGGGCGGATCGCGCGACGGCACCGGCCATACGGATGCCGCGCTGAAAGTCGTCGAGGAAATCAAGGCCGCCGGCGGCGAGGCAATGTCGAACGGGGGCTCAGTCACCGAATTCGCGCAGATGGAAGAAATGGTCGCCAAGGC
>JBJTMA010000126.1:0-2664 GCA_046063295.1 Novosphingobium sp. | reverse complement strand
CCCTTCGAGCAGCCGTACCCGCTCGGTCAGCGCCTGCACGAAATCGAGCTCGCCCTGCATGGCGCGTTCGGTGATCGCCGCGATCTGCGGCTTGAGCCCGGCGAAATCGGCGAGTTCGTCGATGCATTCGGCGGCGATCATGGTCGAGTCCATGTCGGAGACGAAGACCCTTGGAATCGCGATGGAGCCTTCGATGATCAGCCCGTCGCTTTCGGGAAAGTAGGGCTCCAGAACCCGGCGGAACACTGCCGCGCTATCACCCGCCGCAGTCAGCTCCTGAAAAGCGGTTGCCGATGTGCTCCGCAGGCTGCGCCCGAAACCGGTTTCACGCAGATCGGCATCAATCGCATCGAGCGAGTCATAAACGGTGTCAGGGTCTGCTATCAGGCGGGCAATGACCAAGTTGGATTCTCCGGAAACAGATGTCGGCAAGCCGCCGCTGGCGCTCATTGCAGGGCCGACCGCGAGCGGCAAGAGCGATCTGGCGGTGCGGCTGGCGCTGGAGTTGATTGCCAAGGGGCGGCCCGCGACTGTGATCAATGCCGATAGCGCGCAGGTCTATGCCGATCTGCGCGTTCTGAGCGCCCGCCCCTCGCCGGAAGAAATGCACGGCGTGCCGCACTGTCTGTTCGGCGAATGGGATGGTTCGGAGGCCTGTTCGGCGGCGGACTGGGCGGCCCGGGCCAAGGCGGTCATCGCCGAGGTTCACGACGGCGGCGGCGTGCCGATCCTGGTTGGCGGGACCGGGCTTTATCTGCGGACCCTGCTCGACGGGATCGCCCCGGTGCCGCCGATCGATCCGGCCGTGCGCGCCGAGGTTCGCGCATTGCCGGCGAGCGAAGCCCTCGCCAGGTTGCGGCAAGCAGACCCCGAACGCGCGGCGCGGCTCGATGCCAACGACACCACCCGGATCGCCCGCGCGCTCGAAGTCGCGCGTTCGACCGGGCGGACGCTTGCTGAGTGGCAGCGGGACAAGCTCGGCGGAATTGTCGGCAGCATTGCGCTGTATCCGCTGGTACTGCTCCCCGCGCGCGATTGGCTCTATGAGCGCTGCGACCGGCGCTTTGCGCAAATGCTGGACGAGGGCGCAGTCGAAGAGGTCACCGCCCTGCTCGCGCGCCTGCTCGATCCCGCCCTGCCCGTTATGCGCGCGATCGGGGTGCCGGAGATTGCCGGCTGGCTGCGCGGCGAATTTGCTTCCGACACCCTGCTCGCCAAGGGTCAACAGGCCACCCGCAACTATGCCAAGCGGCAATACACCTGGTTCCGCAACCAGTCGCCGCCCGATTGGCCACGCGTCGAATCACAGAATATCGATTGCAGAGCCATTTTCGCAACATTATTCCAACATTAGCGCTTGACACGGCATTTTATGTCTCATAGTGCGCGCTCCGTTCCCCTGTGCGGGGATATATGCGAGTTGGAGAGGAAGACCCGGCGTGGCCAGCCCGCGCCGGGTCGGACTTTTAAGGGGGGCAGTCCCCTATCGCTTCGTCATTGCGAGCGAAGCGAAGCAACCCAGAGCGGTTTAAGCGGCTCTGGATTGCTTCGTCGGCTTCGCCTCCTCGCAATGACGAGCGATAAGAATGAAGGATTTGAACGTGTCCGAAGAGCGCAGCGGCGCGAGCATCTTGGTTGAAAGCCTGGTCCGGCAGGGGGTCGAATTCGTGTTCGGCTATCCCGGCGGCGCGGTGCTGCCGATCTACGATGCACTGTTCGGCGACGAGCTGATCCGCCACATCCTCGTCCGGCACGAGGCCGGGGCGGCGCACGCCGCCGAGGGCTATGCCCGTTCGACCGGCAAGCCCGGCGTTGTACTCGTCACCTCCGGCCCCGGCGCGACCAATGCCGTCACCGGGATCGCCGATGCCTTCATGGATTCGATTCCGCTGGTGGTGATCACCGGGCAGGTCGCGACTAGCCTGATTGGCACCGACGGATTTCAGGAAGCCGACACGGTCGGGATCACCCGCCACTGCACCAAGCACAACTACCTCGTCCGCGATCCGGCCGATCTGGCCGCGACGATCGACGAGGCATTTCAGATCGCCACCACCGGTCGCCCCGGCCCGGTGGTGATCGACATCCCCAAGGACGTGCAGGTCGCCTCGGCCACGTGGCACGAAGCCGGACTGCAGCGCCGCAACCGCTATGCGCCGCAGCTTGAAGGGAGCGCACGGGACATCTCCCGCGCGATCGAACTGCTCGCCAATGCCAAGGCTCCGGTGCTCTACACCGGCGGCGGGGTGATCAACTCCGGCCCGCGCGCCACCGAACTGCTGCGCCAGTTGCAGGGCCTGACCGGCGCACCGGTGACCTCGACGCTGATGGGCCTCGGCGCCTTTCCCGCCGATCACGCCGACTGGCTCGGGATGCTGGGGATGCACGGCACCTACGAAGCCAACATGGCGATGAACAAGGCCGACCTGCTGGTCTGCAGCGGCGCGCGGTTCGATGACCGGGTGACCGGCCGCCTCGATGCCTTCAGCCCCAATTCGACCAAGATCCACATCGATATCGATCGTGCCTCGATCAACAAGACCGTGCGGGTCGATCTGCCGATAATCGGCGATTGCGCCACAGTGCTCGAACAGCTGATTCAGGCCTGGGGCAGCCGCAAGGCGCAGGACCTGACCGAGTGGAAGGCCCGGATCGACGGCTGGC
>JBJTMA010000125.1:0-5622 GCA_046063295.1 Novosphingobium sp. | reverse complement strand
AGAGGATGGCCTCGGCGAACAGGGCCTTGAGGACTGAGCGCTAACCTTTCGCTAACCATGCCCGGCTATCCTGCTGGCTGGCCGGACACCGAACCGGTGCGCCGCCGCAGCAGGAGGCATTTGCGATGCCAGACCGCACCGAACCGAGTGCCGGCACCCAACGCCGGGGCGTAGAGCGCCGCCAGGACCCCCACCCTTACGCAGGCGAGGACCGGCGCAGCGCCGAGCGCCGCAGCGGCAAGGACCGCCGCGGCGCGCCGCGGCACTGATCAATCCTGATCCGCCGCGATCAGTGGCGGAGCATTTCGTGCTTGAGCGCCGACATCTCGTCATGCCCGGCCTTGACCGAGGCCCACGCCTGCTTGACCGCCTCGCGCGGGCCGGGGTCGAGCGTGTCTGAATCGAGCGCGGTTTCGAACTTGTCCTTGAGGTAATCCTCGCCGTGCTCGATCTCCTCGACGATCGCCGTGTCGTCGCGGCGTGAGACCGCCTCGCGCAGTGACTGAAAGGCGCGGTGCATCGAGCCGAGCATCGTGCCGTGGTCCTCGGGCTCCTCACCCTGTGCCAGCACGGCTTCGCGCAAGTGCTGGACCGCGGCGTCGCGCTCCTGCGCGCGGGCGGCGAACTTCTGCGCCAGCGCCGGGCTATCGACCTCGCGCGCGGACTTTTCATAACCTTCGACACTGTCGACCAGGGTGGCGATCAGCGTGTTGAGGGTGGCGGTATTTTCAGCATGGTTGTTCATCGGTGCGATCCTAGCGGGTCTCCCGCCCGCTGCCTGTTCAACGCTTGCCGCGGCGCGGCGTTCCCCCCTCCTTCGCGGGAACGCCCCCGAACCGAGGTCCGGGGGCGCCGCGTGGCCCTGTTGCAGGGGCCGAACTTGTCACAGGTCAGTTGCCGGTGCTCACCGCCGACTTGGCGCTGGCCTTGGCATTGACCTTGCCGGTAAGCTGCGCGCGCGGCACCGAGCTGACGAGGCCGTTCGCGTTGCCGGTGGTGCTGGTATAGAGATCGGTCAGCGGCACCGAATAGGTGCGGTTGCCGCTCACCACCAGCGCGGTGTTGCCGCTCACGCTGCTCACCGTGCCGATCCGCTGGCCGCGCTGGTCGCGCACCACCAGTCCGGTGGTAACCTGGTCGCTGGTGACCAGGGTCAGGCTGCTGTCCGAAAGCTTGCCGGTGGTCCGGTCGGCGACCTTCTGGGTGCGGTTCACCGCGCGGGCACCGACGTTCTCGGTCCGGGTGACCGCCTTGCTCGCGGCATCGACCGCCGGGGTGCTGTCGACCCGGGTGGCGGCATTGACCGAGGCATTCGTGTTAGTGGTAGCGGTGACCGCCGGGGACACCTGCGGGACCGCGGGGACGGTCTGCGGCACCGGGGCAACCGGAGGCAGCGGCGGCATGGCGGGCATCGCGGGAGGCGCGCCGATCGCGCCGCCCACCGCGCCGCCGACCCGGCCGCCAAGCTGGGCCATGGCCGGAGCCGAAACCAGCGCAGCCGCGCCGGCGAGCAGGGTAATCAAGGTACGCATGGAACTATCTCCTTCGAATTCAACGCGATGTTGTACGCGCGGCGCAAAGGATGGTTCCGCCATGCAGGGGGAGTCGTGGCCTCGGCGGGGCGAGCCGAGGCGAACGGGTCGGCCCGGGCGCCGCCCGCCTGGACCGCATGGACCACTGTCCAATGGTAAAAAAGAACGCTGCTGGATCACGCGGATTTTGTGCGGAAGGGCAGTGAAGGAGCGGCGTGCTTCATCGCCCAGCCTATGCCCGCTTCGCCCCCTGTAGGAAAGTTCGGCCGCCCCGTGACGGCGATCACGGAAACATCCGTCAAATACGGCCAGATGGAAGCACCGTTAGAAACAGAAGGAGGTTTCCATGACCCGTTTTATCGTTCGCTCCGTGCTGGCCCTGGCCGCATGCACCCTCGCCGCCGCGCCCGCGCTGGCTTACCCCAGCATCCGCACCTCGCAGCCGGGCAGCGCGATCATCATCTACGCCGCGAATTCGGAGGACCGGGCATACAACTGCACGATCACCTACGACTGGGCCTATGACAGCTTCGGCGAAACCAAGACCGGCCACGAGGAATTCCAGGTCGGCATCGGGGCGAAGACCGGCGACACGCAGATCCACCGGTTCCAGGGTTCCTATGTCAACCTGCGGATCACCGGCGGCCCGTCGATGAACTGCAACCCGGCCTGAACCCGCGCGGCCCCGCCCGCACCCCGCCGCCCTCCATCCCGCGATGGAGCCGCCGGACGTGCGGGCTGGATCGCTAACGCAGGACCCGCCACCCGATCAGCCCGGCCAGCATGACCGCCTGCAGCACCGCGATAGCGTGGAGATTGCCCACGAACGGCTGCTTGCGCGTCTTGTGCCGGAACAGCGCCCGCCCGGCATAGGCGCCGGGGGTGCCGCCCCAGAAGGATAACCACAGCAGCGTCGATTCCGCGATCCGCCAATCCCCCCGCTCAGCCCGCGCCTTGTCGATGCCAAAAGCGGCGAAGGCGGCGAAGTTCACCGCGATCAGCGCGTAGGCGAGGTTGAGCGGGGTGAGGAGAGTGAGAAGCGGCGGCATGGTTCTCGCGTGCCGCTCAATAGTCTTCGCAGGCGATCCCGTCGCCGTCGCCGTCCATGGTGACGCGGTATCCGGGCTGGCCTGCGTAGAGCGGCGTCGCCCCGGCCCGCCGTGCCTCCCGGCACCCGGAATAGGTCACGCTGCGTTCGACCTTGGCGATCCGTGCGCGCTCGCGCGGGCTGATCGCGGCAGGCGGGCTGGCGTAGAGGTAACAGCCATAACCAAACATGGCGGTTGCGCCCAACAGGGGACCCCAGGCCGATCCCTGTTCCTGCCGATGATGATGGCGTGCCATGCGTACTGGATAGGGCGGGTGTGGCTACCGATTGGTAAATTGCCTCTTCGACAGCCACTACCCTGCAAACCATCAAAGGCTGATGCGATCCCCATCGTGCAGGAATGAGCGGCCGACGCCCGAATTATTGTCTTGGTATGTGGTGATGTTGCCGTATCCGGCGCCATTCGCCTGGATCGAGACGCTCACTTCACCGTGGGCATCGATATAGCTGTTGAAAATGACAGCACCCCCGGCGTTGTTGTCGGTTACCCTGAAATTGTTGCCGAACGGATCGTCGTTGACCAGTGTCACGTTCATCGCGCATCTCCCATCTGTCACGGCACCTTGCCGCGTGCGGGTTTTTGCATGAGCGATGGCTGCCCGCCGTGACGAAGGTCACGCGGGGCAAAGAGGGCCTATGGGCCTCAGCCCATCCCGTCGACCAGCAGCACGCGGTAGTCGGCGCCGGCGAAGCGGTGCTTGCGGGCGTCCTGGTAGGCGTCGGACGCGTACCACGCCCGCGCCTCGTCCATGCTGGGAAACTCGACGATCACCGCGCCCTTGGCCTCGGGGCCTTCCAGCGTCTCGATCGCGCCATAATAGGCGAGCGGCTTGCCGCTATGCCCCTGCAGCGAGGCCCCGGCCTTGGGCGCATAGTCCGCCATTGCCGCAGCATCGTGTTCGCGTTCCTTGATGAAGACGAGATAGGCGGACATGGCGGGGTCCTTTGGTTTGGAGCGAGTAAATATCCAAGTGGTTAGAAGTCAGTTTGCTAGCTCAACCTTCATCTGAGCCAACCTTGTCGGGCTTGCCTTCCGATTTCGTTTCGACTTCAGCTTCAAAACCAGTGGTCTTCACCTTTGCTTTTGAAGAATATCCTCCAGAAAGAAGAAGCCTCTCCGGATGTTCAGCAAATTTTATTAAAAGGCTTGCTTGTAGTTGCTTAACTAGCTCCGGATCCGCCTCCATTTGCTCTTTATAGCCTGAATAGGCGAGCGAAGCGGCGGACTTCTCGGCGTAGTCCATTCTTAATAAATCAATTGAATAGAGGGTTTTTTGTGTAAAGTATATTACATAAACCAGTGGCGCGATAACGCTTGCCCGGAGGACGGTAAAGGACAAGGCTTTCCAAAAATCGCCATGCTCTCCAGCGGTACTTGTCTCTCTAAGCGTATTTTCGAGCGATGGAATGACATAGCATATAGCTACGATGAATGCCGCGAAAGCGGATGCATACAATATACCGCTATATGCCAGATGTCGCGTACCGAGGTTCTTTTTCTCAGCTTGGTACGACGCCGCAAGTCCAGCTTGCGAGCTGAGATTTAGAATCTGGGACGCTTCGTCCCGCTTGCCGCGCAAGTCGAGCATGATTTCATCGGCAGCACCTTTTTGGGTCGAAACTTCGATGGCTTTTGCCTTAGCATTGTCTAGCTCGTCATTGGCATTTTTATAAATTTGCTCGAGTTCAGCAATTCTCTCGCGGGCACGGCGAGCCAAGGATTCTAAGGAGTTTTTGTTACGGCCATCAGGACTGGTCAGAGTTTCGAGGGATCGCCTAATCGTGTTTGCTTTTGACGCGTCTTCGCGGATTGATTCAAGGAGTTGGACGATGGATTTCAGCGCAGTCTCTGCGGACTCTTTCGAACGCCCAAGACTTGAGACGTTTTGCTCTGCTTGCGCCGAGAGTTCGTCGGTTTGAGATACGGCGATCGAAAGGTCAGAGTTGACTGACGACAGCATTGACCGCATTTCAGAAGCATCAGTTCCAATCGATTTTTCCAAGCTATCCGCAATAGTCATCACCGAAGGAAGGTGGTTCTGAACGAAAGACGAAGCGCCAGTTGCCGAATTTGCAATAATGGAGTCAATCTGACCGATCATTGATTCTGGAGATGTGACCCCATTGATCCAAAGGTATTGAGGATGCTTCGCTCCTTTTGAATCCAACCTTCCTAGAAGAACCGAAATTCTGCGGAAAATTTTGACAACTCTTTCTTTCGTAAGGCCAGGAACTAAATCATCCAAGCTGCCGGGCATGTCCCTAATTGCGGCTTCCAATGCTGGCAACCGCTCGTCGAAACGCTTCCGGTAGTCAGTCATTCAATCACTCCGCCGCCACGCCCCCAAACAGCTCCGGCTCGTTCGCCGCCGCGGCCTCGGCCTCGCCGGCCTCGTTCGCCGCCTCGACCCCGGCCTTGGCGTTGCGGCGCTGGTCGAAGCTCGCCCAGACGTCCTGCCAATTGCCGCGGGTTGCGCCCTTTGAGTATTCGGTGGCGCGGGTTTCGAAGAAGTTGGCGTGTTCCACCCCGTTGAGAAGCGGGGCGAGCCAGGGGAGGGGGTGATCCTCGATCATGTAGATCGCGGGCAGGCCGAGCTGGCCCAGCCGCCAGTCGGCGATGTAGCGGATGTAGCGCTTGATCTCCTTGGGGCTCATCCCCGGCACTGGGCCCTGTTCGAAGGCGAGGTCGATGAAGGCATCTTCCAGCCGCACGGTCTTCTGGCAGCAATCGATGATGTCTTCCTTGACCGACTTGGTCAGGCAGCCGCGTTCCTTGACGAAGGCGTGGAACAGCTTGGTGATGCCTTCGCAGTGCAGGCTCTCGTCGCGCACCGACCATGAGACGATCTGGCCCATGCCCTTCATCTTGTTGAAGCGCGGGAAGTTCATCAGCATCGCGAAGCTGGCGAACAGCTGCAGGCCTTCGGTGAAGCCGCCGAACATCGCGAGGGTGCGGGCGATATCCTCGTCGCTGTCGACCCC
>JBJTMA010000124.1:0-5111 GCA_046063295.1 Novosphingobium sp. | reverse complement strand
CTCGATCGCGGCGAGCAGATTATCGACCGACCTCTCCTGCCAGCCATCGCGCGCAAGCAACGCATCGCGATGGTTACGCAGACGAAAGATGTCTGCCGGGGTATCGAGCCAACCGAGCGCCAGAAACTCGTCGATGGTCTTGTCGCCCAGCCCCTCAATGTCAAGTGCCGCGCGGCTGACAAAATGGCGCAGCCGCTCGGCGCGCTGGGCTGGACAGACCAGCCCGCCGGTGCAGCGCACGTCGACCTCGCCCTCCTCGGCTACCGCCTCGCTGCCGCATTCGGGGCAGTGATCGGGGAACGCATAGGCGGCGCGCGGTTCGTCGCGGGTGAGGTTATCAACCACTTGCGGGATCACATCGCCGGCGCGCTGGATCACCACGCGGTCGCCGGGCCGCACCCCCAGCCGGGCGATCTCGTCGCGGTTGTGCAAGGTCACGTTCTGCACCACCACCCCGCCAACGGTCACCGGGGTGAGCCGCCCCACCGGTGTGAGCTTGCCGGTCCGCCCCACCTGGATGTCGATGGCTTCCAGCGTGGTCTGCGCCTGCTCGGCCGGAAACTTGCGCGCAATGGCCCAGCGCGGGGCCTTGGCGACGAAGCCCAGACGCTCCTGCAGGTCGAGCCTGTCGACCTTGTAGACCACGCCGTCGATGTCGTACGGCAGGTCGGCGCGCAGCTTTTCGATTATGCGGTAATGCTGCAGCATCGCCGCAGCATTGTCGCAGCGAACCAGGTGCGGAGAGACCGGAACGCCCCAGGTGGCGATCTGCTGCATCACACTGAGTTGTGTATCAGCTGGCAGTTCGCTCCTGTCTCCCCAGCCATGAGCCAGGAAGCGCAAGGGGCGGCTGGCGGTTACATTCGCGTCCTTCTGTCGCAGAGAGCCTGCGGCCGCATTGCGCGGATTGGCGAAGACTTTGTCGCCCTTCTCCTGCTGCGCCGCGTTAAGCGCGACAAAATCGGCTTTCGACATGTAGACTTCGCCGCGGATCTCGAAGACTTCCGGCGCTTGCCCCTGCAGCTGTTGCGGAATGTCGGCGATCTTGGCGACGTTTGCGGTAACATCCTCACCCACCTGCCCATCACCGCGGGTTGCCGCGCGGACCAGCCTGCCGTTCTCATAACGCAGCGAGCACGACAGACCGTCGATCTTGTCTTCGGCGGTCATCGCCACCTCGGCGTCCTCAGGCAGGTTCAGGAAGCGCCGCACCCGCGCCGCGAACTCGAGCGTCTCGTCATCCGAAAAAGCATTGTCGAGGCTCATCATCCGCACCGCATGAGTCACTTTCGACAGCGGCGAGGCGGCGACTTCGTGACCGACCAGTTTCGACGGTGAATCTGCCCGGACCAGGTGCGGGAATTGCGCTTCCAGCGCGTTGTTGCGGCGGACCAACGCGTCGTATTCGGCGTCCGAAATCTCGGGCTCGTCCTCGGCATGGTACAGCCGGTTGTGCCGCGCGATCTCACGCGCAAGGCGCATCAGTTCGTTTGCTGCATCGGCTTCGGTCAAGTCAGGCATTCGTTACAACCAATCATCGTCATTGCGGGCGGAATGAAGCAATCCAGAGCGTTGTGCGCCGAGCTCTGGATTGCCGCGTAGCTTCGCTCCTCGCAATGACGAAATTTGTCAGCGCCCTCCGGTGACGCGCAGCAGGGCCGGCGCAGCGGCAACGAAATCGCGCGTACCCGGGGCCAGCAGGTTGAAATGGCTTTCGGTATCGAGCGTAACCTGCTGGGCAGAAACGCCTTTCGCCTTCATCGCGGGGACGAGGCGCGTGTCATAGGGCAGCACCGCGGTGACCATCAGCAGTTGCTTCGCCAGCGAACCGTTCTGGGCCGGATCGACCATCGCATAGCGCGCCGGCACCCGGTCAGGATTGCCGCCCATCAACTTGACGATCACCGTATCGCCGCAAACCAGGATGTCCGGCCCGACGAAGGATCTGAGCGAGCTCGGCCCGTCAAGGATCACCGCGCCGCGTACGCGCGGCAGATCAGCAGGAACCTTGATATCGCCTTTGCTGCCGGCGACTAGGAGGCCGACCGCGGTCGCACCAGCGGAATGCCCGATCACCGAGACCCGGCCAAGATCGAGCGGATACTTCTTTGCCAGGACCGACAAATGCGCCAGCGCGCCGGCCCAGTCGTTGAAGGTGCCGGGCCAGCCGCCGCCCGCGCCCAACGCACGGTAATCGACATTCCATGTCGCCACGCCGTGCGCGGTGAGCCATGTCGCCATCGCGCCCATATCGCGCATCGAACCCATGCCGTCGGTCCAGCATCCGCCGTGGACCAGCATCGCCACCGGAAACGGCCCCGCGCCCTTGGGCAGGCGCAATTCGCCCACCTGGTGCGGAGAAGTTGCAGCGTAACGCTCGGTCAGCACCGGCTTGGCGGCGGGCAAGGTGCGGATCGAGAACTGGTCGAAACTGCGCGTCTCGGTAACGGCAAACGGATTTGTCGCCGCGCCAAGCAGGGCCAGCGCGGACAGGGCGGCAAAGGCTTTCATCGTCCGCAACCTTAGCGCGCGGCCCGCGCCGCTCAAGCACCGATCGACCGGAATGGTGCGAGGCGCGTCGATGCGCCTCGCCAACCAGTCTATTGCTTCTTCATCGAATATTCGTCGGTCGTGTCGGCCTTCACGTTATGCACCTTGAGCGTCGCCGAAGTGGCATCGACCGGGGTGTAGATGAATTCCATCACCGGCTTGCCGCCGACGTAGTCGATTTCCTTGAAGCCGGTCCCCTCGGCGGTGACCGCCATGGTTGCGCCGGCCTTGTCGCCGGTGAACGGCACCTGCGGTCCGCCGATCTTGGCTTCGTAGCCTTCGCCGGTCGGCAGCTTCATGCTCACCGTCTTGCCGTCGAACTTGATCGTCGCCTTGGTGCTTTCGTCGGCGATCTGCGCGCCGTCGTTGACCCCAACCCACGATCCGCTGACCGCATGCGCGCCCGCAGGAGCCGGTGCGGTGCGCTTTGACTTGGATGTATTGGTCACTGCCTTGCCCTCGGCATTGTCCGAGGAGTGCGAGGTCCAGGTCAGCATCTGCCCGTCATCCGAAACCGTCACGGTTGCCGATCCGACCGACACACCCTTGCGATAGCGGGTGAACTCGATCGTCTTGGCATCGACCACCTTGACCGAGGCGGAATCCCAATAGTCGCGGCCTGCAACATCGTGCGGCTTGCCGTCGGCGGCGATCTTGAATGGCGGCGTGCAGCTGGAGCAGTCGTACTCACCGTCCTTGATGGTGAAGGTGTCGGGCTTGGTCGAAAGCTTGGCCGAAGCCACATCGATCTTGTAAGTGCCGTCCATCGCGGCAGCGCCGGCGCCGGGTGCGGAGGCATTTTGCGAGCAGGCCGCAAGGAGCAGACCGCCAGCGGCGGCAATCAGGTAACGCATGGAAAATCCCCTATTTTGACTTTGCGAATCACGGCTTTGGGGCGACCTTGGCGCCAGGCTAGTGCAACGCCGCCGCCGCTGCAACACGCCGCGTCAGGGGCGGGCCAGCACAGTCACCACCATCTCGCGGCGGGTCCGGAAGCCGAGCGATTCATACAGCGCGTTGGCCTTGGTATTGGCAGAATAGGAATGGAGGAACGGCACGTCGCCGCGCGCGGTGAAGCCGCTCATCACCCGGCGGATCAGCTTGCCGGCAAGGCCCTGACCGCGATAGTCGGGCCAGGTGCATACTCCGGAAAGCTCGGCGAGGCCCGGCGCGGGCCGCATCCGCTCTCCCGCCATCGCCGCAAGTCTTGCGCCGTCGCGGATGCCGTAGAAATCGCCGTAGAGCCGCGTGCGCTGCCCCCAGGGTCCGGGCTTGGTCGCCAGCGCGATCTCGGTCATCGCCGCGGCATCGCCCTCGCCAAGCAGTTCCGCGACGTCGTCGCCCGGCCGGACGGGAACCGGCTCCTCCGCCACCATCTGCACCAGCACCGCGCTTCGCGTCACCTTGGTGCCTGGCGGAGCGGGCCATTCCTCGCTTTCGACCAGCCAGACCTCCTCGCCCGGCGCAATCAGGGCAGCAAGATCGGCCAGCGCCGCTGCCGACCTTTCCGCCATCGCCGCGAAGGGCCCGTATGCAGGATCAATCCGCCGAGCCGCGCCGTTGACCACCGCAAGGCCTTGCTGCGGCCCGGTGAGCATCGACCAGACCGGGCGAAGCAAACAATCGCTCACACCCCCTCCAGCAGCCGGTCCGCCTGCGCGCGCGCTTCTGGCGTGACCTCGGCTCCGCTCAGCATCCGGGCGATCTCTTCCTGGCGTTCGGCGTCGCCGAGCAGCCTGACCGAAGTGCGGGTAACCGTCCCCTGGCTCGATTTGGCGATCATGTAATGTTGCTGCCCGCGCGCGGCGACTTGCGGGCTGTGGGTGACAGCCAGCAGCTGCCCTCCGCTTGCCAACCGCGCCAACCGCTCGCCGATCGCGCTGGCGACCGCGCCGCCGACCCCGCGGTCGATCTCGTCGAAGATCACCGTCGCCGCCCCGCCCTGTTCGGCGAGCGCGACTTTCAGGGCGAGGATGAAGCGCGACAGTTCGCCGCCCGAGGCGATCTTGGCCAGCGGGCCGAACGGCGCGCCGGGGTTGGTGCTGATCAGGAATTCGACCCGGTCGCTGCCCGATGGGCCCCATTGCTCCTCGGGCAAGGCCTCGACACTGGTGCGGAACTGCGCGGCATCGAGCTTGAGCGGGGCGAGTTCCTGCGCCACTGCGACGTCGAGCTTGGCCGCGGCAGCGCTGCGCTGGGCGGAGAGCGCCTCGGCCTTACCCCGGTAATCCGCTGCTGCGGTTGCGACCGCCGCCTCCAGCGCGGCGATCTCCGCCTCGCCATGCTCGATTCCGTCGAGCGCCTCGCGCATGGACCGCATCCGCTGCGGCAGGTCGTCGACCTGGCACTGATGCTTGCGCGCCGCCGCCCGCAGTTCGAACAGGCGCAGTTCGATCCGGTCGAGCGCGGCGGGATCGTGGGCGAGCGCATCGGCGGCGCGTTCGAGTGTGGTCTCCGCCTCGGAGGCCTCGATCACCGCGCGATCCAATGCGGCGAGTGCATCGGCCAGCAAGGGATGCTCGCCCGCGATCCGGTCGAGCCGCCGCGCCGCGCTGCGCAGG
>JBJTMA010000123.1:0-7799 GCA_046063295.1 Novosphingobium sp. | reverse complement strand
AAGCTTCACCGGCACGAGCAGTTCGGGCAGCGCGGTACGGGCACATTGTTCGGCCGCCTCGATCAGGATTGCGCGGGCCCGCTCGAGGTTGAGCTTGTCCGCCACGCAGCGCCGGGTCAGCACCGGCTGGATCCGCCGCACTCCCAGCTCGCAGGCTTTCTCGAGCACCAGATCGAACCGGTCCTTTTTGAGCAGCGCCGCGCAGAGCGTGAAATCGGGCACCTCCTCGCGCGGGCGCAACATGGCTTCGACCGTGAGCGCGACCTCGCGCTTGCCCGCATCCGTAACCCGCGCCGCCCATTCGCCGGTCCGGTCATCGCACAGCACCACCGCATCTCCGGCTGCAACGCGCATCACCTTGGCAAGATAATGCGCCTGCTGACCTTCGATGGTGAGCTGCGCGCCAGCCGCGAGTTCGTGCTCAACGAACAGGCGCGGCGCGCTCTTGGGAGGCAGGCGGGAGTAGCGGGCATGGTGTGCAAATAGCTCAGCCAATGCGCTGCGTCATCCTCGGTAATCGGGGGGCGAAGCCTGGCCCTCTGGTTAGCCGATCGCGTTAACAAGTGGTGCCGGCCGGCTACGCTTAGAGCCGGAAACCGCGCTTCGCATCGCTTTAGGCGCCGGCTGGTACCGCGCCCGCTGATGCGACCGTTTGCCTCGATATATGCCAACCTACGCCGGCTGATGGCATACGCCGCGGCCGTTCTGGTGCTCCTTGCGTCGCCGTCACAAGCCAGCACCGTCACCTTCACGACTCCCGGCAGCTGGACATTCACGGTCCCGTCCAATGTCTACTCGGTGACCGTCGTGGTGATTGGCGGCGGCGGCGGAGGCGGCGGCTTCGATACTGCCCAGTCAAACAGCGGCGGAACTTCGGCCCGGATCACCGCCACGGTTGCAGTTGTCCCAGGACAGGTGCTCAGCGGTACCGTGGGACAGGGCGGTAGTAACGGCTTTACTGGCGGTACCGGACTTGCCGGGGGAACCTCCTGCGCCGGCAGCGGATCTGGCGGTCCGGGTGGAGGCAATGGCGGCAGCGGCGGTAATGCAAACTGTACAACCGGCGGGTACAGCGGAGGCGGCGGAGGCGGGGGCGGGGGCTCAACGCTGCAGCTAAACGGATCGGGCCTGATCATCGCGGGCGGCGGCGGCGGAGCCGGGGGCAATTCGAATGGCGGGATCGGCGCTGCGGGTGCAAGTGCCAGTGGCTATTCGCAGCCGACCTTCTGCGGCACGGGCTCGGCAGGCGCCAGCGGTGGCAGCGCTTCTTACGACGGTAGCGGCGGCGGCGGCGGTGGCGGCGGTTATGCCGGTGGAGCGGGCGGCACGGCCGCTCCGGACGGCTCGATCGCCGGGGGCGGCGGGGCCGGCACGTCGTGCGTGTTCGCGACAAATTTGATCACTGCGATTTCGTCCTCTGCGGGAGCCTCAGGCGGCATCTCTCCCACAACTACCGGCACGGCATCGAGCGGTGCCGGAGGCAACGGATCGATCACCATCACCTATTCAGTCTACAGCGGCGGGGTGGGCCGGCATCAGGATTGTGCAACCGAAAGCGGTAACGGGACTGGCCCGGCAACGACCCCGGCCAGCGCGAAGAGCACCACTACCTGCATCGTGCCCTATTCGACCACGGTCCATTATTACGACCAGAACACGATGGGTTACAGCCAGACCGTGGCCTCCTCGATCGGCTGCAACAATTCCGTCTTCGGCGATCCGGATTACGGCATCCAGAAGATCTGTACCTTCGATGTGATCGCGCTGAGTGCGAACCAGTCAGTCAGCAGCATTACCGCGACCGTCGGGTCTGCAATCCCGGCGACAACACCCGCGACCGGTTCGCTGGGATTGGCACCCTATGCCTACTCGATAAGTCCGGCCCTGCCGGCGGGGCTGTCGATCAACGCTGCAACCGGCCAGATATCGGGCACACCGACTGTTGCCTTGGCAACGACCACTTACACCATCACGATCACCGATACTGCGAACCAGAGCACTTACGACGCGGTCTTCACGGCTGCCGGCCAACAGGCCTCACAATCGGTGACGCGCACCTTCACCCTGACCGTCAACCCGCCGGTCTCGGTTTCCCGTGCGGTGACGCTGGTTTCGGATCCGGTGAACGGATCGACCAATCCCAAGGCCATACCGGGAGCAATACTGCGGTTCCAGATCACGGTGAGCAACAGCGGAACGAGCGGGCTGGGCGATGGCACGATGTTCCTGAGCGATGCCCTGTCGACGCAGGTCGCTTCTGGCACCAGCGCCTCGCCCAGCCTTACCCAGGGAACGCCATCGAGCAACCTGACCTTCAACAGCGCCACCGACGTTGCTTTTTCCAACGCAGGTTCGGCGCCCACCACATTTGCCCAATGCAGCTACACCCCTACATCGGCCTATGACCCTGCCGTCCATTACATCTGTTTCAACCCCAAGGGCATCATGGCCGGGTCCAGCGGTACCGCAACCAGCTTTACCATCGCCTACAACGCACAGGTCAGGTAGCCGGTCCAACCGCTCCGGCTGTCCTACACCGTCCGGATGTGCCAAATGAGCGCCATGGACTTCGTCTATCTTCCCGGACTGCGCCGACGCTCGGCCGCGATCATTCAGCGGTGCATTTTTCTTCCCTTGGACTGTGGTCCACGCGGTCCAAGTGTGCCGCGCTCAACGATGAGCCAAGCCTGATGTCGGCCCAGATCGTCCCCGATTCCGAGCACAAGGGCCTCGTCGGCCTGCTGCCACAGTACCCGCGCGATCTGGCGCTGCTCGCGCGGTTCGACCGGCCGATCGGGTGGTGGCTGCTGTTCTGGCCCTGCGCCTGGGGGGTGCTTCTCGCGGGCGGGATGCCGAGCCTGCGCGGCGGCGAATGGGCTCTGCTCGGTTGGCTTCTGCTCGGCGCGATCGCGATGCGCGGGGCGGGGTGCGTTTACAACGACATTGTCGATGCCGATATCGACCGCAAGGTTGCGCGTACCGCCTCGCGCCCGGTCGCCAGCGGGCGGGTGAGCAAGCACGCTGCATGGCTGTGGCTCGGCGTGCTCTGCCTGGTTGGACTGGTGGTGCTGCTGCAACTGCGTCTGATGGCGCAGCTGGTCGCGCTGGGCAGCCTCGCGCTGGTCGCGGCCTATCCGTTCATGAAGCGGATCACAGGGTTTCCGCAGGCGTGGCTCGGGCTGGTGTTCACCTGGGGTGCGCCGGTGGGATGGTTCGCGCTGAGGAGCGACCGGCTCGAAGTGCTCGCCGCGCTCTACGCGGGGGCGGTGCTGTGGTGCATCGGCTACGACACGATCTACGCGCTGCAAGACCGCGAGGACGATGCGGGGATCGGGATCGGTTCCTCCGCGCTGACGCTCGGGCGGCACGTGCGGTCGGGGGTGACGGCCTTCTATGCCGGCGCTCTGCTGCTGTGGGGCCTCGCCTTCTGGCTGCTCCGCGGTGACTGGCTGGCCGAGCTGGCCTTGCTCCCCGCGGCGCTGCATCTCGGCTGGCAGGTGCTGACGCTAAGGCCCGACGATGGCGACAATGCGCTTGCACGGTTCCGGTCAAACCGGTTCCTCGGGCTACTGGTCGCGCTGGCCTGCTGGGTGGTGGGCAACGCCGGTGTGTAACCTCTACCGCATGACCAAGGGCACTGCCGAGGTCGCCCGGCTGTTCGCGGTCGAGCCCGACCTCGCGGCGAACTACGGCGCAGAGGTCTATCCCGGCTACCCCGGACTGGTGGTGGCTGAGGGCCGCGCACGGGTAATGAATTGGGGTTTCCCGCTGGTGCTCAAGGGCAAGCAGGGCCAGCCCTTGAAGCCCAAGCCGGTGACCAATGCGCGCGAGGACAAGCTCGACACCGCTTTCTGGCGCGACAGCTTCATGCGCCGCCGCTGTCTGATCCCGGTGAGCCAGTGGGCCGAACCGCGCGGGGCCCCAGGTAAGATGGTCCGCTCATGGTATGGCCTCCCCGGCGAGGAGGTGTTCGCGGTTGCCGGGCTGTGGCGGCACAGCGCCGAATGGGGCGCGGTCTACACCATGGTGATGACCGCGAGCTGCGCGCAGATGGACGACGTACATGACCGCATGCCGGTGATCCTGCGCCGCGAACAGTGGGAGCAATGGACTTCGGCGCGCTTCGAAGATGCCTTTGCGCTCTGCACCACCTGGCCCGACCTGCTCACCGCCGAGCACACCAATCTGCGCTGGGCGGATGGGGTGCCGATGCCGGAGCAGGCAGGGTTGCTGTGATGGCTCAGTTGTAGGAGACCACCTCGAACTCGATCCCGTCCCAGTCGAAGAAATAGAACCGCCGCCCGGGTTCGTAGTCCATGTGGTTGAACGGAACGAGGCCCGCGCCGACCACCACAGCCTCGGCTCCGTCGAGGTCGTCCACCACGATCCCGACGTGATTGAGCGGCACGCCCTTGGCGTAACGCTCGTGCTCTTTCTCATTGCTGTAAACCGCAAGGTAATCGCGCTCACTGCCGACGTGGATCGTCCAGCCGCCAAGCTGCGAAGGCCCGCGCCAGCGTTCGTGCCAGCCGCACAGGTCCTGCAGCAGGCGTGATGAGCGTTCGGGATCGCTCACCGTGATGTTGACATGTTCAAGCCAGCCGTCTGCCATATAATCGTTCCTTTAAAGTGCTTTACCGCACGAACTGCGAATCGCGCTTTATCTTTGTGCAACCTCAAGCTAACTTGAGGTCAAGCAATTTGTGAGGGATTCGGGCCATGAATCGTGACGATCTGCTCCCCATCGGTGAACTCGCCCGCCGCACCGGGCTCGCGGTTTCGGCGATCCGCTTCTACGAAGACAAGGGGCTGATCCAGGCGCTGCGCACCAGCGGGAACCAGCGCCGTTTCCTGCGCAGCGACATCCGCCGGCTGAGCTTCATCCTGATCGCGCAGAAGCTCGGCCTTGGCCTTGCCGAGATCGAGGAGGAACTCGCCAAGCTGCCGCAGGGCCGCACCCCGACGCTGAACGACTGGCAGAAGATCAGCCGCTCATTGCGGAAGGAAATCGACGCGCGGATCCAGCTGCTCAACCGCACCCGGACCAAGCTCGACGAATGCATCGGCTGCGGGTGTTTGAGCCTCCAGCGCTGCCAACTGTACAACCGCGACGACCGCGCCGGGAACGCCGGGCCGGGACCGCGGTATGTGCTCGGATGAATCAGGCGAGCTGGCTGGCCTGGCCGGCAACAACGCGCCAGCCACTACCAGTGCAGGCCCACACGCGCGTGTAGGCGAAACGGCCTGCGAAAGAGGTGCCGACATAGGTTCCTACGAGTTCCGCCTGACTGGTCGAAACCACGAGTTCATCGATCTGGTGGAAGGCCAAAGAAGACAGATCGAACTTCGAAAGCTTGAGCAGTCCCTCGCGGTGCGCGGCAAGATCCATTGACTTGGTCAGAACGTTGCCGGCTGGATCGGTGAACACCACACGGTCGTCGATCAGGGAATCGAGCGCGCCGACGTCGCTCGCCAGCATCGCCGCAATCAGGCGGCGTTCGAGGGCTTCGACCGAGTTGCTGGCATCGGTCACGCGTTCACTCCGCCGCCAACAGCTCTTCCGCGCCCTCAAGGTCGACGCTGACCAGGCGGCTGACCCCGCGTTCGACCATGGTCACGCCGAACAGGCGGTGCATGCGGCTCATCGTCACGGCGTTGTGGGTGACGATCAGGTAGCGGGTGTCGGTTTCACCGACCATCGCGTCGAGCAGGTCGCAGAAGCGTTCGATGTTGGCGTCATCCAATGGCGCGTCGACTTCGTCGAGCACGCAGATCGGCGCGGGGTTAGTGAGGAACAGCGCAAAGATCAGCGCAACCGCGGTAAGCGCCTGCTCGCCGCCCGAAAGGAGCGTAAGTGACTGCAGGCGCTTGCCCGGCGGCTGGGCGTAGATCTCGAGCCCCGCTTCGAGCGGATCGTCCGAATCGACCAGGGCGAGATGCGCCTGTCCGCCTTCGAACAGCCGGGTGAACAGGCGGCGGAAGTGCTGATCGACCTCCTCAAACGCGGCGCGCAGCCGTTCGCGGCCTTCGCGGTTGAGGCTGCCGATCGAGCCGCGCAGGCGGTGCACCGCCTCGGTCAGTTCGGCCTGCTCGGCGACACTGCTGCCGTGCTTCTCTTCGGCTGCAGCAAGCTCGTCGGCGGCGACGAGGTTGACCGGGCCGAGCCGTTCGCGGTCGCCGACCAGCTTGTCGTGCTCGGCGCTCTCCTGGGTGGCGTGAGCCACCTCGTCGGCCTTGAACTCGAAGCGTTCGGGCAGCAGCGGCGGCGGGCACTGGAAGCGTTCGCCTGAGATGCCCGCCATCTCGGCACGGCGGGCTTCCTCGTTCTCGGCGCGGGCAGCGGCCCCGGCGCGGGCTTCGCGTGCGGTGGCGAGGGCTTCGTTGGCAGTAGCGAACTGCGCATCGATCGTCCGGGCGGTGTCGCCCAGTTCGGCGACCTTGCCCTCGGCTGCGGTGAGTTCGGCGCTGAGACGGGCGCGGACGGCATCCCCGGCCTCGATCTCGCGCATAAGGCTCGCAGGCTTGGCGGCCATGACGTTGCGTTCCTCGGCGATCTCGTCGAAGCGGCGCTCCATCCCGGCAAGGCGGCTTGCGGCGTCGCCGGCGCGGGCCTGCCATGAGCGGATGTCGTTTTGCTGCGCACCGACCCGCTCCCGCGCCACGGCAAGACCCTGGTCATGCGCGGCGAGCGCGGCGGTGGCGGACTGAAGCCCCTGCCGCGCCGCATCGTGCCGGGCCTGAACGGCAGCGAGTGTGGCGCGGCCAGCGGCGGGATCGGGCAGCGCTGTGCGCTTCTCGCTCGCGGCATCGAGGTCGGCCTGAGCGGCGGCCTGCTGCTCGGCGAGATCGCCGGCCACGCGGGCAAGTTCGCTGCGGCGGGCTTCGAGCCGGGCCTTCGCCGCCTCGGCCTGGTCGCAGGCGCGCAGCGCGGAGCGCTCGGCTTCGGAAGCAACGCCGACCGCGCGTTCTGCACCGATCAGTTCGGTCTGCAGCGCAGCAAGCTCGGCTTGAACGTCATCGGCGCGTGCGGCTGCCGCTTCGGCAACGCCGCGGAGCGCGGGCAGTTCGGTATCAAGCGCAGCCAGTCGGTTCTCGGCTTCAAGCCGCGCTGCCTCAGCCCCGCCTTCGCCGCGCGCGACGAAGCCGTCCCAGCGGCGCAGCGCACCGGCTTTGGTCACCAGCCATTCGCCCGGAGCGAGCGTGCGGCCGTCGTCGCTATCAGTCACGTGAACCAGCGCGAGCCGCGCGGCGAGCTGCGGCGGGCACTGGCTGACCTGTTCGGCGAGGCTGTCTGGCACGGGCTCTGGCGCGTCCGCTCCGGTCCAAAACCGGCCGTCCTCGTCATGCGGCGCGGCGCCAAGCAGTGCCCTAGCATCGCGGCCCAGCACCGCGGCAAGCGCCCGCTCGTAGCCTGGCTTGGCGCGGAGCTGGTCGAGCGCTTGCGGCAAGCCATGCTTGCCAGCCGCCTGCTTCGCCCGCGCATCCCGGTCACGGGCGAGGGCGGAGTGCTCGCGTTCGATCCCGGCAAGCTCGGCCCGGGCCTGGGCCAGCGCGGCACCTGCCGTATCGCGTTCAGACTGCAGCGCCGCTTTGCGCTCCTGCTTTGCGGCGAGTTCGGTCTGCGCGGCTTGCACCGCTGCGCGGGCCTGTTCAGCCTGTGCTTGGGCCTGATTCAGCGCGACGTCTGGATCGCCTTCGCTGGCAAGCGACTGGGCCAGTTCGACCTGCCGCCGCTTCTCACCTTCGATCCGCTCCAGCCGCTGCCGGGCAGCCGCCACTTCAGCCTCGGCGACGCGCCA
>JBJTMA010000122.1:0-6900 GCA_046063295.1 Novosphingobium sp. | reverse complement strand
GCATGGCGTGGCCGGTGCGGTCCGCCGCGGCGCAGGTGCGCTGGACCGGCGGACCTTCGCCCATGTTCTGCATGTGCCCTCCGAACGGACGTTGGTAGATCGTGCCGTTCTCGTTGCGCGAGAAGGGAACGCCGGCGTGTTCGAGTTCGTAGACCGCAGCCGGAGCCTCGCGCACCATGTATTCGATCGCGTCCTGGTCGCCCAGCCAGTCCGAACCCTTGACGGTATCGAACATGTGCCAGGTCCAGTGGTCCGGGCTGTTGTTCTGCAGGCTTGCGGCGATACCGCCCTGCGCGGCGACGGTGTGGCTGCGGGTCGGGAAAACCTTGGTGATGCAGGCGGTGCGCAGCCCGGCCTCGGCGCTGCCCATCGTGGCGCGCAGGCCCGAGCCGCCGGCGCCGACGACGACCGTGTCGTAAGTGTGGTCGATGATCTTGTAAGCAGGGGCGGTCATGTCAGGCTCCCAGCGCGGTGCGCGCTACGCACAGGACGCCGAAGGCGGCCCCGGCAAAGGTCAGGATATTAAGCAGCGCTATCGCCGCGAACTTGTTGGCGTGTTCGTGAACGTAATCCTCGATCAGCACCTGCAAACCGAGCCGGGCGTGCCAGAAGACCGAGATCACGAAGAGGCCAACCACCGTGGCAGGCAGCGGCGCGTGCAGCCATTCGCGCATCGCGCCAAGCGAATGGTCGCTCATCTTGACCAGCGAGAACAGCAGGTACAGCCCGCCGAGCATGTTGCCGATCGCACTATAGCGTTGCAGCAGCCAGTGGTGCGCTCCCGCATGCGCCGATCCCAGTGCGCGGACCCTGCCGAGTTCGGTTCCGTTACCCATCGTCTCTCGTCCTCAGCGCAGCAGCAGGTAGGTCCACACAGCCACGGTCGCGGCGAGCGCGATCATTGGCGTGAGGGCCGACCAGGTGTTGTTGGTCTTGAGCTCGTAACCGGCACCGGTGTCGAGCAGGAAGTGGCGAATGCCCGAAGCCATGTGGCTGAGGAACGACCAGGTCAGCCCGATCAGCACAACCTTGCCGTACCAGGCCCCGGCGAAGTTCGAGAAGGCCGCGTAGGCAGCATCACCCGCAGCGACCGAATAGAGCCACCACAGCAGCACCGGAAGCCCGACCAGTGCCATGCCGTCGCCGGTCACGCGGTGGAGGATCGAAACGAACATGCCCGGGCCCCAGCGCCAGTGCAGGCTCATCCCGTCGGTCAGGTGCGGCGAAATCGGGCGTTTGCGTTGATCAGCCATGCGGCGAATAACCCCTGGTCATCGGTGGAGCGCGGCGCTCCGTTCACGCCATCCCCATACTCAAAACGCTGTGCCGTGCAAGCGGCGCAGGACGGCGCCTTCCCAAACTTCGCTATTGCGAGCGCAGCGGAGCAATCCAGAGCGGTTGTACGGGGTCCTGGATTGCTTCGCTACGTTCGCAATGACGATTCCAATCTGATGCAAAGATGCCTAGAGCATCGGACATGACCCAGCTCACTGCTCTTGTCACCGGCTCGTCGCGCGGTATCGGTGCCGCCATCGCCGCGGCGCTGAGCGCACGCGGCACTAACGTGATCGGCCATGCCAGCAAGGACGGCGATGCGCGAACAATCGCGGCCGATCTCGCCGATCCCGCAGCTCCGGCCGCACTGTGGGAAGAAGCGCTGGCGCGTTCACCGCACGGCCGGATCGATATTCTGGTCAACAACGCCGGCAAGTTCGCCGCCAACCCGCTCGATCAATCGGACATCGCCTGGCTAGACCAGTGGGAAGACACGCTGCGGATCAACCTGACCGCGGCGGCCGAGTTGTCACGCTATGCGGTGCGGCACTGGCTGGACGGCGGATCCGGCGGCCGCGCGGTGCACATCGCCAGCCGTGCTGCCTACCGCGGCGATTCGCCCGATCACTGGCATTACGCCGCGGCGAAGGGCGGGATGGTGGCGATGCACAAGACCATCGCGCGGCAATACGCGGCAAAAGGTGTGCTGAGCTATGCGATCTGTCCGGGCTTCACCGATACTTCGATGGCCGACGATTACCTGTCGAGCCGAGGCGGGCCGGGCCTCCTCGCCGATATCCCGCTGGGCCGTGTGGCCAAGCCAGAGGAAATCGCCGCAATGGCGGTGTTCTGCGCGCTCGACGCCCCGCCCAGCATGACGGGCGCGGTGCTTGACGCCAATGGAGCGAGTTATGTTCGGTAGAATCTGTGTGGCCATGCTTGCGCTGGCGGCGGTTTCCGCCACGCCAGCAAAATTCGCCCCCAGTGCTCCGCCCGTCACCGCGCTGCTCGATGCCTGCGCCGAAAAAGATGGCTGGACCGACCCTGCTCCCCCCGCGCGGATCGACGGGCAGGTCTATTATGTCGGCACCTGCGGGATCAGCGTGCTGCTGGTCGCGTCGCCGCAGGGCCACGTGCTAATCGATGCCGGGCCTGAAGAGGCCGCGCCGCTGGTCCTTGCCAATATCCGGCGCCTGGGTCTGGATCCGAAGGACGTCAAATGGCTGCTCAACACCCACAGCCACTGGGATCATGCCGGGGGCCTGGCCGCGCTGCAAGCGGCGACCGGCGCCAGGGTTGCCGCATTGCCCGACCAGGCGCGCGAACTTGAAAGCGGTGCAGTCCCCACCGACGATCCGCAGTTCGGACTGATCGACAAGGGCATCAAGCCGGTCAAGGTCGCCCGGATCCTGCGTGACGGGGTGCCGTTCTTCGTCGGACCGAACCGCATTACTCCCTTTTCGACCCCCGGGCACACGAAAGGGTCGACCAGCTGGGTAATCAGGGGCTGCGGCAAGGGCAATTGCCCGGCGGTGGTCTATGCCGACAGCGCCAGCACCCCCACCCGGGACGGTTACCGCTTTGGTGATCATCCCGCCTGGACCGCGCAGTTCAGGCGCGGCGTGACACGCATCGGCACCCTCCCCTGCGCTATCCTGGTCACCCCGCACCCTGGTCAATCGACCCTGTTCGAGCGCTTTGCTGGCGACGCGCCGCTGCGGGATGCGCAAGGCTGCAAGCGATACGCCGACTATGCGCTGGGCAAGTTCGACGAGCGGCTGGCCAAGGAGCGCGCGGGGCCGTGAGCGGCGCGTGGAAATTGCTGGCACTCGCCCCGCGCTCGGTGATCGAGGCTGCGCTTCTCGCGCATGAAGAGGCCGATGAGTGGGACCCCGATATCGTCATCGCCGGGAGCGAAGTGGCCGAGGACAAGCCCGATGACTGGCAGCTTGAAGCCTGGCTTCCCCGCAAGCCGGGCCGTGCCGAGAAGGCCGCACTGGCCGGACTGTTTGCGGGCGAGGCTCCGGCTTTCGCGGCAGAGGAATTGCCCGAGACCGACTGGCTGACCACCAGCCAGAGCGGGCTCGAGCCGATCCGCGCCGGTAGGTTCCACGTCCACACGCCCGAGCATCCGGCAACGCGCGAACCCGGCGTGCGCGATTTTACCATCCCGGCGTGCCAGGCCTTCGGCACCGGGCAGCACGCCACCACCGCCGGGTGCCTTGCCATGCTCGGCGAAATGAAGGCACGCGGGATCGTGGTGCGCAACTGCGCCGATATCGGCACCGGCACCGGCCTGCTCGCCTTTGCCGCGCTGGACCTGTGGCCGCGCGCACTGGCGACCGCCAGCGATATCGACGCGGTATGCCTTGACGTGGTGGCCGATAATGCCGCCGCGAACAACGTGCCGATGGGCGCGCGGCCCGGCGAATTGACCATGCTGGTGGCCGACGGGATGGATCACCCTTTGCTTGCCGCGCGGGGCCCTTACGACCTGATCCTCGCCAACATCCTTGCCGGTCCGCTGATCGACCTGGCGCCCAGTTTCGCCCGCGCGCTGGTTCCCGGCGGCCACCTTGTGCTGGCTGGACTGCTGACCACGCAGGAAGGGCAAGTCAGGACCGCAGCGCGTCGCGCCGGGATGCGGATTGCCGAACGAATGGTAAGCGGCGACTGGTCGATCCTGTGGCTGCGCAAGCGCTCGGGCGGCGCCGTTCGCGCGGCGCGGCAATCGGACCTGCCCGAATGGTCGCGGCACTGGTGATAGCGTGAAACTGCGCGATTTCCTGCTGCTGGTGCTGGTTTGCCTGCTGTGGGCGGGGAACAATATCCTGAGCAAGCTGGTGATCACGCACCTTCACGTGCCGCCGCTGTTCTTTACCGCGGTGCGCTTTGCGATCGTCAGCCTGGTCACGCTGCGCTGGCTGCTGCCGATGCCGCACCCGGCATGGCGGATCGTCACGATCGGACTGACGATGGGGGCGGGAAGCTTCGGCCTGATGTTCGTGGCGTTGCTGTGGGCTTCCCCCAGCGAGGCAGCGATCGTGGTGCAATCGAGCGTGCCGATGACCACGTTACTGTCGATTTGGCTGCTGGGCGAACGCATCCGCTGGCGCCGCGGGATCGGGATCACGCTGGCGCTGGTCGGCGTACTGATCGTTGTCTGGCAGCCGGGGGTCAAGGTCTCTGCTGGCATGGGCTTCCTTCTCGCCTCGGCGCTGTGCGGCTCGCTCGGCGCGGTGCTGATGAAGCAGATGGGCGATATCGCCCCGTTGCAGTTCCAGGCCTGGGTCGGACTGGTCGGCCTGCTGGCGCTGGCGCCCGCCTCCGCCGTGGTCGAACCGCATGCATGGGAAGCCGCACGCGCGGCCGGCTGGTGGTTCATCGCCGCGGCGTGCTGGGCGGCGCTGGTCACCTCGGTATTCGCGCACACCGCATACTATTTCCTGATCGGCAAGTACGAAGCCAACCTGGTCTCACCGCTGACCCTGATGACCCCGCTGCTGACGATCGCCTTCGGCATCGCCATCACTGGCGATCATTTCGATGCCCGAATGGCTCTGGGCAGCGCGGTGGCGCTGGCGGGCGTGCTGATCGTGGCCTTGCGCAGCGGCAACCGGGCGATCGCGCTGGTCGAGGAACATTCGTGAGCAGCGCTATTTGTACATGCCATCGCGCAGGTTGATCCCGCGTTCGACCCAGGCCTTCATCGCGCAAAGCATCTGCGACCAGCCCATGCAATTTCCATAGCTGGCCTTGAGACCGGACTCGGTCTCGGGCCACCCGCTCTCGGTGATCGTCACCAGGGTGCGTGCGCCGTCGTCAAGCGGTTTGAACTCCATGAGCACTTCGGTGCGAGCGTTGCCGCGTTCAGCGGTGCCCCAGCGCAGACGGATCAGTTCGTCGGTGACCACCTCGACCACCTCAACCGGGAAGGCCCCGGGAAAGTCCGCGAAGTCCCACGTCACGGTTGACCCCGTCTCAAGCCGGCCAACAGCGCCGCCGGTTGTGAAATAGCCCGAAAGCTGCGCCGGATCGGCGACCGCCTCGAACACATCGTGGACCGGGCGCGCAATCCGCGCGCTGACCGAAAACTTCAGTTCCATGACCAATCTCCGCTTGAGTCGCAGGCCATTATGTTATATTTTTATAACATGTCAAATACGGCGGAAGACCTGACCTTCAAGGCCCTCGCCTCGCCAATCAGGCGCGAGCTGCTCGATCTGCTCAAGGACCGCCCGCTGACCACCGGCGCGCTGTGCGAGGCGGCGGCACCGCTCGATCGCTGCACGGTGATGCAGCATCTGAGGGTGCTGGAAGAAGCGAAGCTGATTATCCCAGAACGCCGCGGCCGCGAGCGCTGGAACCACCTCAATCCGTTGCCGATCCATGCGATCCACACCCGCTGGATCGGACCGCTTGCGGCGCGGGCGGTCGCCGGCCTGGACCAGCTCAAGCGCGAACTGGAAAGCTAGAGCGTCAGCACTGCGCCGCCCTCGGCCCACGCCACCGGATAGGTCCGCAGTTCCTGCCGCTCGCCGGCGGCAAAGCAACCGGTGGTGACATCGAACCGCATCGCGTGGACCGGGCATTGCAGGATCCGGCCGCTCAGCTTGCCCGAGAACAAGGATGCCCCCGCGTGCGGACAGGTATTGTCGACCGCGAAAAGTTCGCCCTCGATGTTGAAGATCAGCACCTGTTGCCCGTCAACGAAGGCGAGCTTGCGCGCGCCAGGCAGGAATGGCTCCGGAAGGGCGACTTCGACCTCCATTCAACCCGCCGCCTTGACGATCTCGGCCCAGGCGGCCTCGTCGATCACCTCGATGCCGAGCGCTGCGGCCTGCTTGAGCTTGCTCCCCGCGCCCGGTCCGGCAACCACCAGGTCGGTCTTGGCGCTGACCGAACCGGCGGCCTTGGCGCCGAGCCGTTCGGCCTGCGCCTTGGCCTCGTCGCGGCTCATGGTCTCGAGCTTGCCGGTGAACACAACGGTCTTGCCCGCCACCGCGCTGTCCCGGGTTTCGACTACATAATCGGGCGGCGAGACTTCGCTGAGCAGGTCATCCCAAACTGCCTGGTTATGCGGTTCGTGGAAGAAATCGTGCAGAGCTTCGGCCACGGCAGGACCGATACCGTCGATCGACGTGAGTTCGGCCTGCGCCTCGGGGTCGATCGCCGCTGCGCGCACTGCGGGCAGCGTGACGAAGCGCTTGAGCAGGTCCCGCGCCGTCACTGCGCCGACGTGGCGGATGCCCAGCCCGAACAGCAGCCGTGCTGCATCGGGCGTACGCTTGGCCTCGATCGCGGCAAGCAGCGCCGTCACCGATTTCTCCTGCCAGCCCTCCCGCCCGATCAGGTCATCGCGGTGCAACTTCAGCCGGAAGATGTCGGCCGGTCCCTTGTCGAGCCAGCCGAGCGCCATGAACTCGGCGATCGTCTTTTCGCCCAGCCCTTCGATATCGAGCGCGGCGCGGCTGACGAAATGGCGAAGGCGCTCGAACTGCTGCGCCTTGCAGACGAGGCCGCCTGTGCAGCGGCTATCGACCTCGCCCTCCTCGGCTACCGCCTCGCTGCCGCATTCGGGGCAGTGATCGGGGAACGCATAGGCGGCGCGCGGTTCGTCGCGGG
>JBJTMA010000017.1:0-5739 GCA_046063295.1 Novosphingobium sp. | reverse complement strand
GGCTTACTTTGCCCGCCTGAAGGCGGTGCGGAAGATCCGTCCGGATCTTCCTGCAACACTATCTGGTCAGCCTGAGGTTCGAGATCCCGCCGGCAATCTTCTTGAACGCTTCGGCGAGCTCCTGCCCGTTGTTTGCCTGGAAGGCGTGCCCGGGTCCGGCGCAATCGGTCATGATCGGGTTAAGCTCGGTGCCGAAGGCGATGAACCAGACGGTGATGTTCTTCTTCTTCACTTCCTGGCAGACGAAGCTGAAGCGGTCCTCGACGGTCTGGGTGAGCGTGCTGGCAGAGCCCGGCGACCAGCGGCGCCGGTCGATCGGCTCGAACCCATACGAACTATAGCTGAGGTCGAGCGCCGAAGTCTGTCCGTCGGTCATCATGATGAGGTGGCGGCTGGTCGGCTGCGTGGGCGAAACGTCGGCATTCTCATTGGCAAAGATGCCGGTTGGTGACAGCAGCCGGCCGCCCCAGATCATGCCGATATCGTGATAGGTGCTGCCGCCCGCCTTCAGCCCGGCGAGATAGGTGGAAAGCTGCAGTGACGTCATCTCGCTGAGCTTCTTCGCCGCGGTGGGGCAAGCCGCGGTATCGCCGACAGCGGGCGCGAAGTATTCGTCGGTGGTGGTAACCGGCGTGGTGGTGAAGCTGCCGGTATTGTTCCACAGCATCGCCCGGGCATAGATCTTCGCCGGGTACATCGGACGCCACTGGGTATCGCTGTCACCCGGATTGGGCACGCGATCGATGTCAAGGTCCATCGCGCGGTCGAGGTCGACATTGCTGTAATCGTCGATCTGGTACGTCGCGCGCTCCTCGATGCAGCCGTTCGAGGTGTTGCGCCAGGTCGAAACATCGCTGGCGATCGGCCGGTATTGCCACTTCGAGGCGGCATCTAGCACCGGCTGGGTCACCCAATCATAGGCGATGACGTAATTCTTGTAGACCGACTTCATCACGCGGCATTCGTGGCCGTGCAGTTCGACCGAATAGCTGGTGCCGTTGTAGGTATACCAATAGGTCGAACGGGTCATCGTACCCGCGGGTGGACCGGCATAGGGCACGCTTATCGTGCCCTTGAACACCGAGGTGGAGGTCAGGTTGCCAGAAGGCGCCGGCGAGCACTTGTAGTTGCCGTTGGACCCCGATGCCTCGTACTCGCTGTCTTCCTTCTTATCGAGGCTGCCCGAGATCACTGACCCTACCGCCCAGAAAGACTTTGTCCCATTGCCGTTGCCGGTCCCGACGAGCTGGCGCGACTGGTAGGTCCAGTTCTTGACCACCCAGTCATCCTTGAGCAGTCCGCCGACGTTCACATTGGTGGAATAGGGGACGAAGCCATAGCGGATACGGGTGCCGGTCGGCTTGTTGCTCTCAAGCTCGTTGTAGAACTGCGAGATCGTGCTGCGCAGCAGGGTGATCTTCGAAGCTGAATCCCCTGCATTCGTTTCGTTCATCGACCCGGTCACATCGAGCACCATCATGACATCGGTATTGGCCATCCCGACCTGTGCGGCGCACTTGACCGCGATCGGCACGTTCTCTTGCCCGAACACGCGCATCAGGGTGGTAGGCACGTCAACCTTTGCTTCGCCGGTCAGCGAATAGTTGGCCTCCAGCGTCAGCTTGAACTCGCGGCCAGTGGTGCCGAACTTGCCGTCGGGGAAGTTGAGGCCGAAGAACCGGTCGCCGATCTCCGCGACGTCTTCGGGCACTTCGCCGTTTGCCGCCACTTCGGTGCCAAGGCGCTTACGCGCAGCAAGAACTCCGGCGTCGCAGGCCTGCTGCAGGCGGCTTTCCGAAAGGTAAGAGCGGCCCATGTCGATCGAGCCGCCAAGCAGCGCGAGCATCGGCACCAGCGCTGCCGCGATCAGCATGATTGCATTGCCCTGGGCATCGCGCAGCAGTGCGGCAGCCACGGTCCGCAGCAAGCGCATTGCGCGCAGTTCGAAGTTGATCTTGCCCCTCATGCTGCCCACCCATCTAGCAGAGCAACTAATCCGCTTGCCTAAGGACCCTGGTTAAGCGGTTGCTAATGGGTCTCTCAGGACCGCAGACATCCGGCAATAACTTGTGAACCATGGTTGGGGCGGGGACATTAACTCCGGCGCGTTAAAAAGAGCTATGGCGTCGAAGACCGCACAAGTGGGGCCCTCCCAATCTTATCAACGCTTTGCGTGGGTGACACTCGCGCTTGCGGCGTTGGTGGCGCTGTTTTCCGCCGACCGCAACGAACCCGCACCAGCATCGGTTGCAGCGCCAATATCCGATGGCCAGCTGGCCCCCGCTCCTGCAAAAATGGCGCAAGCATCCTTTAACGCAGCGCCTCCCGCGACCTTGGCCGAACCCGAATCGGAAGAGGGGGGCGAAACGGTGACGAATGACGATGGGGAAGCTGAACCCGGCGCTACCCCGTCACCGGGCGCAGAACCTGCTCTGGCCGATGCCGAGGCGAAGCCGGCAGGTGCCGGACCGGCTTCCGGCGCCGAAGCCGGTCAGCTGATGGCGTCGTCGCGCAATCGCTCGGGCGGGGTGGATCAGGGCGACGAGCCGGTCCGCGCCCCGGTTAGTTGATTGAGGAACTCAGGCCAGGTCGGCCGGTCCAAACGCATGCGGTAGAAGCTGCGACAAATGCAGCTCGAGCACTTCGTCAACGCCGACACAGAGCACCACCGGGTCGCTGCCGCCAAGCTGAGCCACTTCGTTGAGCATCTGCCGGCACCTTCCGCACGGGCTGACCGGAGCGCCGCCGCCAACCTGGCCAGCCTTGCCGCCAATGACCGCAACAGCCTCCAGCTTGCCGCGGCTGCCAGTCGACAGAACCTTGCCCACGGCAACCGTTTCGGCACAGAGCGTCAGCCCGTAGCTTGCGTTCTCCACGTTGGCGCCAGTGACCAAGCTGCCATCGGCAAAGCCCAGCGCGGCGCCGACATGGAAGCCCGAATAGGGGGCATAGGCGCCTGCCGCGGCATCGCGCGCAGCGGCGATCAAGCTGTCGCGGGTCCAGCTCATTTGCCGACCACAACCCAGCGCAGCGCGCCGTCAGATGCCTCGCTGTCAAGCGTCGAGTTGGCGGTCCACAGCATCCAAGGTCTCCCGGCGTAGTCCGGTGCGAAGCGCGTGCGCACCAGCCACAGGTTGCGATCGATCTTTGTCGCGAGGTGATAGCGTTTTTCGAATCGCGATGAAATCTTGAGGATCGTCGGTTTGCCGGTGTGTGTCTCGATCTGGTTGAGGAAGGTCATCAGCTCGCTGGTCACCGCGGCATCGTTGACCTTGATCGGGCATTCGTCGGCGAGAAGATCAAGATCGACAGCCGGGGGCAGCAGGCTCGCATCGCGGGGGACGACGGTGACGAAATTGGCCGCCTGCTTCTCCGCCGGCTGGCAGGGGTCGTACAGGTGCACCGCGCCGACCTGGAGCTTTGCCGCGCGCGCATCTTCTAGGTTCTTCGAAAATGCCGGATCGCGCGCGAATGCGCTGGCCGAGGCATCGAGGTAGACGAAACTGGCACCGATTGCCTTGGCGGCCTTCCAGTTGACCGTCCCATCGTCGGTGCCAACCTCGATCCCCTGGATCGGGAAGTCGGCGCGCCCGGGCCGCCAATGATGCAGCTGCCACCAGCCCCAGAACCCGGCAAGCAGGGCCAGCAGCAACAGCACGCCAGGCAGGCGCAGCCGCGCTGCGGTTGATTTCTTGCGTGCCATGCTATGCGTCCCGACCCTTCACCCTCTGATATGCAGCACGCAGATCAGTGTGAAAAGCCGCCTTGCGGTGGCGAAGTCGGTTTCGACCTTGCCTTCAAGCCTTTCAACCAGCAATTCCGCCGCTTCGTTGTGAACCCCGCGCCTGGCCATGTCGATCGTCTCGATCTCGGCCGCGGTCGCCTTGCGGATCGCCTGGTAGTAACTGTCGCAGATCGCGAAATAATCGCGGATCGGGCGCCGGAAACGGCCCAGTGCCAGCACCAGCAGCTCAAGCACCTGACCATCCTGATCGGCGATCTCCAGCGCGAGCCGCCCGTCCTCGACCGCCAGCTTGACCCGGTAGGGGCCCTGATGGCCGGCTTCCCATGCACGCAGCGGCTTGAAGGTGTTGTCCTCAATGAGGTCGAAGATCGCGATGCGGCGTTCCTGCTCGATATCGGCGTTGCGCCACAGAATGGTCGCCTCGTCGAGCTCGATATGAATGATCCGCGGGTCCGCCATCGTGGCGCGGCTTCTCGCAAATGCAGCATGGCGGGGCAAGGACTTCATGCGCTGTTCCCCGCCTTCCACAGGCTGTGGATGAATTGCTTCCTACGTCGCGCTTGAACGGCGCGGCACTCACGCGCATTGACCGCGCATGGCCGAAACCGATCTGATCACTCGCCCCGACGAAACGGCAGCGCGCGTCCTCCCCAGCAACGTCGAGGCTGAGGCCGCGTTTCTGGGCGCAGCGCTGATCGATAACCGGGTGATCGAGGAATTGGTCACGCCCTTGCGGCCCGATCACTTCTTCGAGCCTGTACACGCGCGGATCTTTGAGCGCATTCTGCAGCTGCTCGACCGCAAGGCGGTGGTCACCCCGGTCACGCTCAAGCCCTATTTCGAGGCGGACGAAGCGCTCAAGGATCTGGGCGGGGCAGGCTATCTCGCCCGGCTCACCGCGGATGGGCAGGGGCTGCTCGCCCCGCGCGAACTGGCCGAGCAGATCTATGACCTGGCGCTGCTGCGCGAACTGGTGTCGGTTGGCCGCAACCTGGTCAATTCAGCGCTCGACACCTCGGAAAGCGTTGAGCCAATGGAGCAGATTTCGCAGGCCGAAGCCGCGCTCTACAAGGTGGCCGAAGGCGCCGCGACCGGGAGCGAGGCACAGGGCTTTGCGCTCGCCACCCGCACCGCGCTCGGCATGATCGAACAGGCGCTGCTTTCGGGCGGGCACATTTCGGGCAAGACCACCGGGCTGACTTCGGTCAACGAGAAGATCGGCGGGCTGCACGACAGCGACCTTATCATCCTCGCCGGGCGCCCGGGTATGGGCAAGACCTCGCTTGCCACCAACATCGCGTTCAACGCTGCCGACCGGCTGCGCCGCGACCTTGCCGATGGGATCGACCCCGAAAAGTCGGTCGGCGCGGCGACTGCCTTTTTCAGCCTAGAAATGAGCGCAGACCAGCTCGCCACGCGTATCCTTGCCGAACAGTCGGGTATCAGTTCCGAAGCACTGCGCATGGGCAAGATCAGCCGCGAGGATTTCCAGCAGCTCTCCTTCGCCAGCCAGCGGCTTGCCGAACTGCCGCTGTACATCGACGACACCCCGGCGCTGTCGATCGCCGCGCTGCGCACCCGCGCGCGGCGCCTGAAGCGGCGGCACAACATCGGGCTGGTGGTGGTCGATTACCTCCAGCTGCTGCAGGGTTCGGGGCGCAGCACCGACAACCGCGTCAATGAAATCTCGGAGATCAGCCGCGGATTGAAGACGCTGGCCAAGGAACTGGGCGTGCCGGTGATCGCGCTGTCGCAGCTCAGCCGCGCGGTGGAACAACGCGAGGACAAGCGCCCGCAGCTTTCGGACCTGCGCGAATCGGGCTCCATCGAGCAGGACGCCGAAATGGTCTGGTTCGTGTTCCGCGAGGATTATTACATCGCCGCCAAGGAGCCGAAGGTTCCCCAAGCCGACGACGATGCCAAGGCGCACGAAATTCACGCCGCCTGGCAGCAGGAGATGGAACGGGTGTTCGGCCTGGCCGAACTGATCGTCG
>JBJTMA010000121.1:0-3297 GCA_046063295.1 Novosphingobium sp. | reverse complement strand
CTCGGTTGACGAGATATCCACGCTTCTGAGCCTGTGGGACGACCGGACAAGGGCCAGCAGCGAGGTCAAGGCCATCGCCCTCGACCATGCCAAAGATCTCGCCCGCAAGGCGGCGGCATTGGAGGCAATGCGACGCACCCTGCTCGATCTGGTCGAAGGGTGCAGCGGCGATGAAAGACCCGATTGTCCGATACTTGCTGGCCTGGCAACCGGGCCGGTATCCAAGTCTGTAACAAATAGCGCCTAAGTCGCGAATTGACTGTTCAGCGCGCCACTGCGATGGAGACAAGATGAAGCGTTGGTTTTCCTTGTTGCTGCTCTTGGGAGCACTGCTGGGCCTGATCGGCCAGGAAGCCGCATTTGCGCGAGTTCTGCCCACCGCGCAGTCCGCGCAGACGGTTGTCGCTGCCCAGACGGACGCCAACCAGATGAGCGCCGATTGTGCCGAGATGATGAAGCTTGCACAGCAGCCGCAGCCAGATGCGCCGTGTCAGGGCATGACGCCCGATTGCGTCGCCAAGATGGGATGCGCGGTTCCGGTGGCGCTGATCCCGCCGCTTCTGGGCGCGGCTTCGGCGCAATTCGACCTGATGGCGCCGCGGCAAACTCCAGTCGCGCGAATGATCGGGCGCGAAATCAGTCCCGAGCCCCATCCACCCGCATTCCTTGGCTGAACCCAAGCGACGCGCTCGCGAACCCGTGTTCGCGGCGCGTCACCTCGCAGTTCAATCAAGGATTTCCGACATGAAGACTAGTTTGACGCTCGCTGCCCTTGCAGCGGCACTCGCAGGTGCTTCCGTGGCTTCGGCGCACGATACCGCCGATGGCCATTGGGAATGGCAGTCCCGCCCGACACCCGGACCCAACAAGTCCAACCTTCCATCTCAGGTTCGCGTCTGGGTCAGGGACAGCGGCACCGCAATGGCGGACTGCAACTGCACCATGATGAAGATGAGCGCAGCGGACTGCATGATGGACATGCCGGGTAAACCCAAGGCTCCATCGGCCGGCTAAGGCAATTGCCTGGCCGATAACGATAAGCAAGCTGGCCGGGCGCGTGTCGCCTGCGGAGCGATCCCCTGCTTCGCCGGCGCACGGTTGCCCCAAGTTGCAACCGTTGTCGTCCGGGCTCTGCCGATCAGGAGAGCTCCATGCGAAAGATCTATCTGGCACCGCTGCTCGCGGCGATCCCTGCTACAGTTCTGGCCGAACCATTGACGTTCGGCGCAGCGCTTCAGCGCGCGACGGCCAATGCCCCGTCGGTGCAGGCGAGCGCGGCCGGTGTCGATGCTACCCGCTCGGCTTCGATTGCCGCTGGTCGGCTGCCCGATCCGACCTTGTCGGTGGGCGTAGAAAATTTTCCGGTCTCGGGACCGCCCGCCTTCACCTTGAACGGCGACAGCATGACTATGGCGCGGATCGGTGTCGAACAGGGATTCCCCAATCCTGCCAAGCGCCGTGCTCAGCGCGGGCGGGCAGAAGCGGAGATCGGGGTGGCCGAAGCCGATCTGGCGGTCGAGACACAGAATGTCCGGCTTGAGACCGCGCTGGCTTGGATCGACCTCTATTATGCCAAACGGCGGCTCGCCCAGCTTAACCTGCTCAACGACAGTCTGATCGACTTGCAGGCAACCGTCAGTGCGCGTCTCGCTTCGGGTTCTGCTCGCCCCAGCCAGACACTCGAGCCCGAGCAACTGCGTGCGGCGATCGCCGACCGGCGGGCGGAGCTCCAGGCCGAAGTCGCGAAAGCACGGGCGCGACTTGCCCGTCTGACAGGCGACCCAGATGCCGATGTTTCGGGCGATGCCCCTGTTCTGGAGGTCGACGGCCCGGCTTTACGTGCGCACGTCGCCTCCCTGCCACGCCTGCAGGCGCTCGACGCGCGGGTCCGGACAGCCGACGCCGATGTCACGCTGGCCCAGGCCGACAAACGGCCCGACTGGCGGGTCGGCACATCCTATGGCCGACGCGATCCAGCCTATGGCGATATGGTGTCGGTCACGGTTACCATTGACCTGCCGTTCTTCGGCAAGCGGCGGCAGGATCCCCTGATTGCGGCGCGCGAGAGCGAAGCCCGCCGCGCGGGACTGACCCGCGATGCCGGGGAAAGAGACATTCTGGCCGATCTCGACGCCGACCTGGCTGACTATGCCCTGCATCTCCAGCGACTGAAGAACGCGCGCGAGACACTGGTTCCGCTCGCCAAGCGCCGGGCCGAACTCGACATGGCAAGCTATGCCGCAGGCAAGCTCGATCTTGGGAGCGCACTGCTCTCGACCCTCGCCTTGGCCGAAGCTGAGGTCGATGCCTTGTCGCGCGAGGCTGATGTCGCGCGCGACGCAATCCGTATCAATTACACCTATGGGCCAATGACTAACGAAGGGGTGCGACCATGAGCTTGGACGCGACAACGGCGGCGCGTTGGCGCGCTGGATTGATGGCTGCGGTGCTGATCGCTGGCGGTGGTGGTTATTGGCTCGGGCAACGCGGCAAGCCTGCCCCCGAGGCGGGTTCAGGCCAGAGCGAACGTAAGATTCTCTACTGGTACGATCCGATGGTTCCGGCCGAGCACTACGACAATCCCAATTCGCTTTCATCGATGGGGATGAAAACCCAGCCCAAGTATGCGGATGACGGCGCGGCGCCGGGCGGCCCTCCCGGAGTGACGATCGATCCTGCGGCTATGCAGAACCTCGGCATCCGGGTGGTTCCAGCACAGATGGGCAGCCTCGCCGGGTCGCTCAACGTCACCGGCAACATCGACTTCAACCAACGCGATGTCGCGATCGTTCAGGCGCGCTCGGGGGGCTTCGTGGCCCGCGTCTATGCCCGCGCGCCCGGTGATGTCATCCGGGCCGGTTCGCCCATCGCCGATGTGCAACTGCCCGAATGGGGCGGCGCGCAGACCGAGTTCCTCGCGGTCAAGCGGCTTGGCAGGCCCGATCTCACTGCCGCAGCGCGCCAGCGGCTCAAGCTGTTGGGCATGTCCGATGGATTGATTGCCAGCGTCGAGCGCAGCGGGCGAACCAACAGCACGATTGCCATCACCTCGCCGATTTCTGGGGTGATCCAGACGCTCGACGTCCGCGCTGGAATGACCCTGACCCAAGGCCAGACGCTGGCCCAGGTCACCGGCATCGGCATGGTCTGGCTCAATGCTGCCGTGCCCGAAGCGCAGGCAGGTGTGGTTCGCGTCGGTCAAGGTGCGAGCGCGACTCTCACTGCCTTTCCCGGCGAGACCTTTGGTGGGCGGATCATCGCGATCCTGCCTGCCGCGCAAACGGACAGCCGGACAAT
>JBJTMA010000120.1:0-10242 GCA_046063295.1 Novosphingobium sp. | reverse complement strand
GTCGCCGCGATCGAGGCGACCGGGGCCATGCTCGGCTTCGATGCGATCGGCGGCGGCATGATGGCCAGCACGATCATGGGCGCGATGGAGCAGGTCGGCTCCAAGGGCGCGGAGTACAGCCGCTATGGCTCGAACGTGCAGAAGAAGGTCTACATCTATGGCGCGCTCGACCTTGGCCCCCTCGTGCTGAACCGCGGCGCGCTGGGCTTTGCCTGGGACGTGTCGGGCTGGCTGCTGATCCCGTTCCTCGCCAAGCAGGGCGTCGAGGGCCAGATGCGGCTGGCAGGCAAGGTGATCGAGGGGCTGACCACGACCTTCGCCAGCACCTACAAGGCGAAGATCGGGCTTGAAGAGATGCTGACCCGCGACGTGGCCATGGCCTACAACGCCAAGGCGACGGGGGAGAAATACCTGGTCACCCCTTAGGGCGTTGGCCCGCCAGAAACGCCTCAAACCACGCCAAGATCGCCGCATCGCCGCGCGAATCCGCGTTGCGCCATGAGCGGGCGTCCTGGGCGGTGTTGAGCCGCTTGCCCTTGCCGGAGAGGACGAACATCGCTGGCGTCGAGCGCAGGTCTTTGAGGCCTAGCCCTTCGACCAGATCGAGGTTCCGCCCCTTGCCGATCTTGGGCTCGCCGACATCGATGAAAGTCACGACGAACCGCTTGCCGAAGCGTTCATCGAAAGCGGGAGACTTCAGCACGCGGGCCAATGCGCGGCTATCGTGGCACCAGTCGGCGCCGAAGACGATGACGGCATAGCGTCCGCTGGCCCGCGCCTCTGCAACCGCAGTTTCAAGCGCGAAATCCGCGTCCTCGGATGCCGGGAAGTGATTGGTCTGCGCAGCCTCAACCGGAAAGGCATCGGTTGCATGACCTGGCCCCGCCGGCGCGAAGGCCGCCAGTGCCAGCAGAAGCGCGGGGTTGATCACCCCTTCCCAACCACGCTTTCCGGCAGGTCGTTGCCGAACACGCGCTGATAGTACTCCGCCACCAGCATCCGCTCGGTCTCGTCGCACTTGTTGAGGAACGAGAGGCGGAACGCGAAGCCCGGGTCCTTGAAGATCGCGGTGTTCTGCGCCCAGGTGATTACCGTGCGCGGGCTCATCACGGTGCTGATGTCGCCATTGATGAAGCCCTGGCGGGTCAGGTCGGCTACCTTGACCATCTTTTCGACGAGGTCGGCCGAAGTGCCGCCGGACTTGGAGAGGACGATCTCGCTCTCCACCGCGGCCGGCAGGTAGTTAAGCCCGACGACGATGTTCCAGCGGTCCATCTGGCCCTGGTTGATCGCCTGGGTGCCGTGATAGAGCCCGCTGGTATCGCCGAGACCAACGGTGTTCGCCGTGGCGAACAGGCGGAAGTTCGGATTGGGGCGGATCACGCGGTTCTGGTCGAGCAGCGTGAGCTTGCCTTCGGTTTCGAGCACGCGCTGGATCACGAACATCACGTCGGGGCGGCCGGCGTCGTATTCGTCGAACACCAGCGCGACCGGGTGCTGCAGCGCCCAGGGGAGCAGGCCTTCGCGGAACTCGGTGACCTGGAGCCCGTCGCGCAGCACGATCGCGTCGCGGCCGATCAGGTCGATGCGGCTGATGTGCGCATCGAGGTTGATGCGGATGCACGGCCAGTTGAGACGGGCCGCGACCTGCTCGATGTGCGTCGACTTGCCGGTACCGTGGTAGCCTTGCACCATCACGCGGCGGTTGTGGGCAAAGCCCGCAAGGATCGCCAGCGTCGTGTCCGGATCGAACACATAGCTGCTGTCGGTGTCCGGCACGCGCTCGTCAGCCTCCGAGAAAGCCGGGACCATCATGTCGATGTCGATCCCGAACAGATCGCGCACCGAGACCTGACGGTCGGGTGCGGGCAGGATGGTGTCCGAGGCGGTGCCGGGCTGCGTGTTGGGGATATCGGTCATGACGCCTGTTCGCCTATACGCGGGCGAGCGGCGGTGCAATATTGTTTGCGCCTGATTTAAGCGCACGATTGAATAATTGTCAGGCTGCCCGGTTCGAGGCGAAAGCTGTGGCCCGGCACGCGCGATCACGGCCGTCGGCCTTCGCCCGGTACAGCGCCGTATCGGCAAGGCGATAAAGCCTCCGCCAATCGTCTTCGCTGGTCACGCAGCCATCGACGAATCCGATGCTGACGGTCACTTGCCATTCCATCGGCATGGCGCGCTGGCGGACTGCTGCGAGAATCCGGTCGGGCGGGCAATCGGATTGCGCGCGCACAGGGATAAGCAAGGCGAATTCTTCGCCGCCAAGCCGCACCGCAAGGCTGTCCCTGGGGCGGCACTCCTGGATTGCCGCGCTGACTTCGCGCAGCACATCGTCGCCGGCGACATGTCCGATCCGGTCGTTGATCGCCTTGAAGTGGTCGATGTCGATCAGGAACAGGCGGTGCTCGCCCTCTCTGCCGATCGCGTGCTGGATGAAGGCGCGGCGATTGAGCAGGCCGGTGAGCGGGTCCGAATTTGCCAGCCGCATGGCCAACTGCTCGCTCGCCTTGGCTTCATCGCGTTCGGCATAGATGTCGCGCAGGCGTCCCACGATCAGCATGATCGACAGCACCGATTCGATCGACAGCGCCACAAGGTTGCCGTTGTCGAGCCAGAAGCTGTATTGCACCCAGCCCATCCCATAGGCGACCCGCGCAAAGGTCACCAGGATCGGCGCGGACCAGGCCAGGGCAAAAAGGCTGAGATTGCGCACTTTGGCGCGCCACGCGGCGTGGATGATCGGGATGATCACCAGAATCGCTGCGGCACCCGAGATAAAATAGAACCTGTCGAGCCAGTATCCCTGCCAGGGAGCAAGCAAGGCAAATGCCAGGGCGCTAGTCAGCGAAGCGCAGCACAACACCGTGGCGATTCGGCGCAGACGCCGCGATGTCACCTTCTCACCGAAGAAATCGAACATGAAGCGAATGCCGGCCACTGCCGCCAAGGCGAGGAATATGTAATTGAGCCTCAGTCGATCGTTGTTTCCCAGTGTGGGTATCACAAGCATGGCGATGCTCGATGAGGTAAACGTGTAGGCCATCAAGGCCCCTACCATCGCCGCGTAGCTCAACTGGAACCGATGGCGCAGCACCGTCCAGAGCGACAGGTTGTAAGCCAGCAATGCCAGGGAAAGACCGCCAAAGGCCGCATAGAGCGCCACCAGCCAGGACTGGAGGCGATAGCTTTCGGACGCGGTCATCAGGTGCGCGCCGATCACCACCCCGCGCCAGTTTGGGCTATCCCTGATCTCCATGCGGACACCGGTCAGTGGTGCATCGCGCGGCGGCACCCTCCATTCGTAAATCGCTCCGATTGTCATGAATGGGCGCGAAGTGCGTTCCGCGAAGCTCGTCTCGCTGGTCGATCCGTCAGCGTAGCGAAATATGACCCGTGCCGCGCCTTGCCAGACACTGGAAGTTCTCAGGACAAGGGGGTCCGCGATGTCAGACCGGATCGGGGCAAACCGCAGGTCCGCGGCAAAATCGCCTGCACCGAAGCGGTTTTGAACCTTCCCGCAATCAAAGTCTGCGGGATCCTGGGTCCGGTCAATCCGGGCAATGCAAGTCTGAACCTTTATCTCGGCATGCGCGGCTCCTGCTACGCCGAAGGTAGCCAGCAGCACTGCGACCAGCTGCAAGATGAAAAGGCGAGCCCCGTACATTCGCGCACGCGATAGACCTTCAAGGCAAAATTTGAGTTAAGGCGGGTTGCGCCTTGTCACCATACCAACCGGTTGGTATGGAATTATCGATGATCCCGAATCGCCCCTTCCGTCCGGCACCGCAAACGGCCCGGGACAGACTGCTCGAAGCGGGCGTGAAACTGATCCGGCAACAAGGGTATGCCGCAACATCGGTCGATCAGCTGTGCAGCGAAGCTGGCGTGACCAAGGGTGCTTTCTTCCACCATTTCGCATCGAAGGAAGCGTTGGGCGTCGCATTGGCGGACTACTGGTCAAGCTCAACGGGTGCGTTTTTTGCCGGTGCCCCGTATCACCACCACGACGATCCGGCGGAGCGGGTTCTGGGCTATGTCGATCTCAGGATCCAACTGATTTCAGGACCGGTGGAAAGCTTCAGTTGTGTCGCCGGGACGATGGTCCAGGAAACATTCCTGTCCAGCGACGCCATCAGAACTGCTTGTAATTCAAGCATATACGGAAACGCGGCGGCGCTTGAAGCCGATCTTGCCGCAGCCCTTGCCCAGTCCGGCGCAACCGGCGTGACGGCCGCATCGCTATCGCGTCACATACAGGCCGTGATCCAGGGTGCCTTCGTGCTGGCCAAGGCGGAAGGCGGCGTCAATGCCGCCGCTGCAGCTCGCGAACACCTGGTCCACCTGCGCCGCTATCTCGAATTATTGTTTGCCGGAGAAAGCGCTCATGCCAATTGATCCCAACGCATCCATCGAGGTCACCGCCTTCGGCTGGGTCCCTGAGTTTGCCCGGGGTCAGGTGCGCGATCTGCGCGTGCGCTGGGCACTGGAAGAGCTGGCCCTGCCTTATCGCACAAGGCTGCTGATGGGTGAGCGACCGGCTGAATATTATCGTGAGCAGCCGTGGGGTCAGGTGCCGGTCTACAAGGAAGGCCGTGTCGAGCTGTTCGAATGCGGTGCGATAGCCCTGCACATCGCCGAAAAGAACGACACCCTGCTCCCTTCGGACGCGCGCGGACGCTCGCGCGCGATTGCCTGGCTGTTCGCCGCGCTCAACAGCATCGACGGCCCAGCTATGGCCTATGTTTCCGCGGCTTTCTTCAATGCCGGCCAGCCATGGTCAGAGGGCGCCGCGCAGGCGTTCGGCGATCACCTGACCCAGCGGCTCGCGCGCCTGGGTGACTGGCTGGGCGACAAGGAATGGCTGGAAGACCGTTTCACAGTCGGCGACCTGATGATGGTCGCCACGATCCGCGGGCCCGATGTGCTCAAACACGCCCCGGCAAACGTCCAGGCCTATGTCCGTCGCGGCGAAGATCGCCCCGCCTTTCAGCGCGCGCTTGCCGCGCAGCTGGCGGATTTCCAACCCGATCCGGCATGATCAACGGAGAGAAGCGATGCCCCAGATGATCTTCATCAACCTGCCGGTCACCGACCTGGCCCGCTCGCAAGCGTTCTACGAAGCCCTCGGCTTCACCCGGAACCCGCAATTTTCCGACGATGCTGGCGCCTGCATGGTGCTGAGCGAGACGATCTATGTGATGATCCTCAGCCACGCCAAGTGGCAGGGCTTTACGACCCGGCCGATCTGCCCGCCGGGATCGAGCGAAGTCTCGCTCGCCCTCACCGCCGAGAGCCGCGACGAGGTCAACCGGCTGGTCGAGGCCGGAGCTGCGGCTGGCGGAAGCGCTGACGTCAACCCGCCCGAGGACCACGGCTTCATGTTCCAGCGCACGATTGCCGATCCCGACGGCCACATCTGGGAGCCGTTCTGGATGGACATGGCCGCGGCGAGCGCAGGCGCGGAAGCGGAAACTGTGTCGTGAGCTATATCGACGGTTTCGTGATCCCGGTTCCGGTCGCAAGGCGCCAGGAGGTGATCGACCACGCCCTGAAGATGGACAAGGTGTTCATCGAACTCGGCGCGCTGCGGGTGGTCGAATGCTGGGCTGACGACGTGCCCGAAGGCAAGGTGACCGACTTCTACCGCGCGGTCGATCGCGCAGAGGGGGAAACCGTGCTGTTCAGCTGGGTCGAATGGCCCGACAAGACCACCCGAAATGCGGCATTCGCGAAGATGGAGGAGGACGCCGAGATGATGGCAACTCCAATGCCGTTTGACGGGAAACGCATGATTTTCGGCGGATTTATGCCAGTCGTCGACCTCAAGGCATAAGGAGAGCAGTCATGGGTACCTTGCAAGGCAGTTGGATCTGGTACGAGCTGATGAGCCCCGACCCCGAAGGCTCCAAGGCCTTCTACGACGCGGTCACCGGATGGACGATAACCACCGGCCACGCAGAAACCAACGATTATGGCTTCATCACCGCGCCCGATGGGGCGATGGTCGGCGGAATGCTTCGGCTGACCGACGAGATGCAGCAACACGGCGCGCGCCCCTGCTGGGTGGGATATGTCGGGGTCGATGACGTCGATGCCAGCGCCAAGGCGATCGAGGCTGCAGGGGGTACCGTTCTGATGCCACCATTCGACATTGGCGGTGCCGGCCGCGTCGCGATGGTCGCCGATTGCTGCGGCGCACCTTTTTATATCATGACTCCCACTCCGCCTCCCGGTGGCGGCGAAAGCACCGCTTTCAGTGCAATGCCCAATCCCGGCCATATGGGCTGGAATGAACTCTACGCGGGCAACCAGGCCAAGGCGGAAGCGTTCTACACCAGCCAGTTCGGCTGGACCCTGCCCGAACCGATGGACATGGGCCCGATGGGCAAATACCAGTTCATCGCGCATGATGGAGTGACCATGGGCGCGATCATGACCAAGCCCGAAGCGGTCCCTGCATCGGTCTGGGGCCATTACATCTGGGTCGAGAGCATCGCCGCAGCGAAGGACCTGGTCGAAGCCCATGGCGGTCAGGTGATCAACGGCCCGCACGAGGTTCCGGGGCCGCTGTGGATCATCCAGGGTGTCGATCCGCAGGGCGCCTTGTTCAGCCTGACCGGCGGAAAATAACATGGCTTGACCGGTTGGCCGAGCCGGTTCAAGTTCTCGTTATGTTCTAATTCAGATGGAGCCCGCACATGGCCGCCTATACGCTGTTCACCAACCCGATGTCGCGCGGCCAGATTGCCCGCTGGGCCTTGCATGAAGCTGGCGCCGACTACGAGCAGGTGCTGGTCGATTGGGCCGCCAAGCCCGCCGCGTTTCTGGCCGCCAACCCGATGGGCAAAGTGCCGACCGTAATTCACCACAGCGAAACCGGCGACCGGGTGATTACCGAATGCGCGGCGATCTGCGCCTATCTGGCGGAGGTCGAACCCGAAGGAAAGCTGCTGCCCTCCGATGCAGAACTGGCCGATTACTATCGCTGGATGTTTTTCGCCGCAGGCCCGATGGAACAGGCGATCGTCAGCCGCTCGATGGGCTGGGAAGTTCCCAAGGAGCGCGAGGGGATGGTGGGGTTCGGCAGCCTCGACCGCGTGCTCGATACGCTCGACAACCACTTCGCGGACCACAATTTTGTCTGCGGGCCGCGCTTCACCATGGCTGACGTATACGTTGGCAGCCAGGTCGATTGGGGGCTGACCTTCGGCTCGATCCCGCCGCGGGAAAACTTTGTTGCCTATGCCGAACGCCTGCAGGCGCGAAGCGCCTACAAGGCGGCGAAGGCTATCGATAACCAGTTGATCCAGGAGTCGCGAAAATGACCGCCCCCAAGAACACCATCTGCCTGTGGTATGTGAAGGACGCCGAGGAAGCGGCGCGGTTCTACTCCGAAACCTTCCCCGACAGCGAGGTCCAGGCCGTGCATACTGCGCCGGGAGACTATCCATCGGGGCAGAAGGGCGATGTGCTGACGGTTGACTTCACCGTCTGCGGCATTCCCTGCATGGGGCTTAACGGCGGCGATTATGCCAAGCATAGCGAAGCCTTCTCGTTCCAGATCGCCACCGATAATCAGGAAGAGACCGACCGCTACTGGAACGCGATTGTCGGCAATGGCGGCGCTGAAAGCGAATGCGGTTGGTGCAAGGACAAATGGGGCCTTTCATGGCAAATCACCCCGCGCGTCCTGACCGACGCCATGGCTGAAGGCGGCGCGGTGGCGCAGGCCGCATTTGGTGCGATGATGACGATGCAGAAGATCGACGTCGCCAGGATCGAAGCTGCCGTAGCGGCCGCCCGCGCCGATGCGTAGGATCGTCGGGGCGGCGTTCCTCTCGCTCGACGGGGTCATGCAGGCGCCGGGCGGACCGAGCGAAGACACCAGCGGCGGTTTCTCCGAAGGCGGCTGGCAATTCAAGTTCCCCGACGCAACGGGCGGCGAGGCCGTCGGCGACATGCTGGCTGGCGACTACGACCTGCTGCTGGGGCGGCGCACTTACGATATCTTCGCCGCCTATTGGCCTTATGTGCAGGGCGAGGAAGCCGAGCTGGGCAAGGCCTTTACGCAGGCGCGAAAGTACGTCCTGACCCGCGGGACCCAGGAACTTCCTTGGGAGAACAGCCACCGCCTTGGCAGCATAGCCGATGTCGCCGCGCTCAAGCAGGGCGATGGGCCCGAACTGCGCATCTGGGGTTCAGGCACGATCTACCCCGGTCTGCTGTCACAGGGTCTGATCGACCGACTGCGGCTGCTTATCTACCCGCTCACGCTCGGCAAGGGCAAACGCCTGTTCGGTGAAGGCACCCCTGCGCAGGCAATGAAGATGGTGCACCGCCAAATCACCGATCAGGGTACGATCATCGCCGACTACGAGCCGACCGGAACCATGCCGAAGGGCGCATTCCAGGGCCCTGAACCTGCGACAAGCGAGCGCGAGCGCGAACGGCAGCGGCGCATGGCGGAAGGAACCTGGTGATGCTGGCACTCTATGGCCATTTGTTCTCAAGCTACACCTGGAAGGCGCTGATCGCGCTTTACGCCAATGGGACGCATTTCGAGTTTCGCCCGCTCGACCAGGACCATCCCGATAATGGCGCCTTCGTTGCGGCGGCAAGCCCGCTGGGACTGTTCCCCGTGCTGGTCGATGGGGACGAGGTCGTTACCGAGGCGACTTCGATTATCGAACACCTCCAGCTCAGGCACCCCGGCCCTGCTCCGCTGCTACCGTCGGACCCCGCTGACGCGATCCACACGCGGATGATTGACCGGATGTTCGACAATTACGTGATGGGAATCATGCAACAGGCGGTGCTCGAGGCGATCCGCACCCAGGGCAAGCCAAGCCGTGAAGTGCTCGATCACGTCGCCGCCAAGCTTGAGCGCAGTTACGCCTGGCTCGACCAATGGCTTGATAGCTATCCGCTGTCTGGCGACATAACGCTGATCGAATGTGCCGCCGCGCCGAGCCTGTTCTACGCGGACTGGGTTCACCCGATCCCTAAACGGTTTGACCGTCTTCGTGCCTATCGCGCGCATTTGCTCGCTTTGCCCCCAGTAAAGCGCTGCGTCGACGACGCGCGGCAATTCCGTCATTACTTCCCGCTCGGTGCCCCCGACCGGGACTGAAGAGAGAGCCTGACCATGTACGAGCTGAGTGTGACCCGCCTGATCGACGCCGCGCCCGACAAGGTGTGGAAAGTTATGACCGAACGCACCGACGAATGGTGGTGTCCAAAGCCCTGGCGCGCCGAAGTGAACTGGGGGCCGCGCCAGCCGGGCGGATTCACCCATACAACCATGCATGGACCTGACGGTGAAAGGAACGAACATCCCGGCTTCATCGTGGCTTGGGATGAAGGTTCGCGCATTGCGGTGACCGATGCGATCGAACAGGGACTGCAACCCGCTGGTCCGTTCATGCTCGGCATCTGGGAGATCGCGCCCGAAGGCACCGGCACGCGCTACACCGGACGCGCGCGCCACTGGACACCGGAGTCCATCGCGCATCACAAGGAAATGGGCTTCGACGAAGGCTGGGGTATCATGGCCGATCAATTCAAGGCACTGTGCGAAGAATAACCGGCAAAGGGGGCAAGCGATGCGGCAGCTCTGGCTCAAGACGTGGCTGCTCTGCGGCACACTCGACGCGCTCTATGCAACGATTCTGACGCTTGTTCGCGGCAAGCCGAACGTGGTTTCGATGTGGAGCGGGGTAGCGGCGGGTCCCTTTGGCGACGGCGCGGGCGAATGGGGAACCATGGGCCTGATCGCAGGGCTGGCGGTTCACTTCGCGATCATGGCGGTGATGGTCGCGGCGGGGCTGATCCTTGCCCGCAACACCCAGCTCGGCAGGATTGCACCGTGGAAAGCGGGCACTGCCTATGGCTTGATCCTTTATGGGTTCATGTACGGGATCGTTCTGCAGTGGCGCTTTGGCGTGCCTTTTCCCAACCCTGACCGGATAAAGACCGCGCTTGGCCTGTTTCCGCACATCTTCTTCGTGGGCATTCCGATCTTCGCGCTGGCAGGGCGGGCTATGAATACGTCTCCACAAGTCTAGCCTGCGGACTGCGGCGAGCCTAGCTTGTCTCCCATGGGAGAGCAAAAGATCGCGCTGCTGACCGCGGGCGGAATTGCGCCGTGTCTTTCGGCGGCGGTGGGCTATCTGATTGCCGGCTATTCCAAGGCCGCGCCCGAGGCCGAGATCATCGGATACCGCAACGGCTACATGGGCC
>JBJTMA010000119.1:0-3154 GCA_046063295.1 Novosphingobium sp. | reverse complement strand
GGACTGATTCCGGACATCCGGCTGGCGAGCGACTTCTCGAACTCGATGCTCGGCGGCTGGACGCGGTCATAGCCGTGCCCGTCAAGGCAATCGAGCACCGCGCGGGTTACACGCGCAGCAGCAGCCGCGCTTGGGGGCAGGCGGTCTTCGAGGCCTTCGGGCAACAGGTCGCGGTCGGTGTCTTGCATCTTGCGCGCCCCGTTGCCCGAATTGGCCCTAAAACGCCAGCGCCATCACCCGCTTCACGCCGGGAAGCGCCTTGGCCTTGTTGAGCACGTCGGCGGGGACCGCGCTGTCAACCGAGAGCAGCAGCACGGCCTCGCCGCCCGCGTCGCGCCGACCCAGGTTGAAGGTACCGATGTTGATCGCGTTTTCGCCCAGCAGGGTCCCGATGCGGCCGATAAAGCCGGGCGCATCCTCGTTGACGATGTACATCATGTTTCCGGCAAGTTCGGCTTCAACCTTGATCCCGAACAATTCGACGAGGCGCGGCTCGGCGTTGGAGAACAGCGTGCCTGCGACCGAGCGTTCGCCGGCCTCGGTCTTCACCGAAACCCGGATCAGCGTGTGATAATCGCCCGCCTTCTCGCTCTTTACCTCGCGCACCTCGATCCCGCGCTCCTTGGCGAGGAACGGTGCATTGACCATGTTGACCGTGGCCGACTGGACGCGAAGGAACCCGGCGAGCACCGCAGCGACGATCGGCTTGATGTTGAGTTCGGCCGCGGCACCTTCGGCATGGATCGAAATCCGCGGGATCGCCCCGGTGGTCAGCTGGCCCACCAGGCTGCCAAGTTCCTCTGCAAGCGCCATGTACGGCTTCAGCTTCGGCGCTTCCTCGGCGCTCAGCGAGGGCACGTTGAGTGCATTGGTCACGCCCCCGTTGACGAGGTAATCGGCCATCTGTTCGGCTACCTGCAGCGCGACATTGACCTGGGCTTCATTGGTGGAAGCGCCAAGGTGCGGCGTGCAGATGAAGTTCGGCGTGCCGAACAGCGGGCTTTCCTTGGCGGGTTCGGTCTGGAACACGTCAAGCGCAGCGCCGGCGACCTGTCCCGAATCCAGCGCATCCTTCAGCGCTGCCTCGTCGATCAGCCCGCCGCGCGCGCAGTTGATGATCCGCACGCCCTTCTTGGTCTTGGCGATATTTTCGCGGCTAAGGATGTTGCGGGTCTGGTCGGTCAGCGGTGTGTGAAGCGTGATGAAATCCGCGCGGGCGAGCAGGTCGTCAAGCTCGACCTTCTCGATCCCGAGTTCCACCGCACGCTCGGGCGAGAGGAACGGATCGAAGGCGATGACCTTCATCCTGAGGCCGAGTGCGCGGCTCGCAACGATCGAACCGATGTTGCCCGCGCCGATCAGGCCCAGTGTCTTGCCGGTGACCTCGACGCCCATGAAGCCGTTCTTGGGCCAGGTTCCCGCCTGGGTCTGCGCGTTCGCTTCGGGGATTTGCCGGGCCAGCGCGAACATCAGCGCAATCGCGTGTTCGGCGGTGGTGATCGAGTTGCCGAACGGGGTGTTCATCACCACCACGCCCTTGGCGCTGGCGGCGGGGATATCGACGTTGTCGACCCCGATCCCGGCGCGGCCGATGACCTTGAGCTGGGTCGCAGCGTCGAGTATTTCCTTGGTGACCTTGGTCGAGCTGCGGATCGCCAGGCCATCATAGTCGCCGATCCGCGCGATCAGCTGTTCGGGGGTTTCACCGGTGATCTCGTCGACCTCGCAGCCGCGCTCGCGAAAGATTGCGGCGGCGTTGGGATCCATCTTGTCGGAAATGAGTACGCGGGGTTTGGTCATTTTGATCTCCCTCTCCCCTTGAGGGGAGAGGGCCGGGGAGAGGGGGACTCACGCTCCGGCCCTTAATGAAGTGAAATTTGGAGAGGTAACCCCCTCTCCCAACCCTCTCCCCTGTAGGTGAGAGGGCTCGAAAGCTCAGCCTTTCGCCGTTGCGTAAGCCCAGTCGAGCCACGGCCCGAGCGCTTCGATATCGGCGGTGTCGACCGTCGCGCCGCACCAGATTCTGAGACCCGGAGGAGCATCGCGGTACCCGGCGACGTCAAGCGCGGCGCCTTCCTTCTCAAGCGCACCGGCCATCGCCTTGATCATGGCTTCATCCGCGCCTTCGACGGTCAGGCACACCGAGGTCTTCGAGCGGCTTGCTTCGTCCACTGCGAGGTTGCCGAGCCAATCGCGTTCGCTGACAATCTTCTGCAAGGCAGCGGCGTTGGCGTCCGAGCGTGCCTGCAGACCCTTGAGCCCGCCGAGATCCTTGGCCCATTCGAGCGCAAAGATCGCGTCTTCGACCGCGAGCATCGAGGGGGTGTTGATCGTTTCGCCTTTGAACACGCCTTCGGCCAGCGCGCCCTTCGAAACGAGGCGGAACACCTTGGGAAGCGGCCAGGCCGGGGTGTAGCTCTCGAGCCGCTCGACCGCGCGCGGGCCGAGGATCAGCACGCCGTGGCCGCCTTCACCGCCCAGCACCTTCTGCCATGAGAAGGTCGCGACATCGATCTTGTCCCAGTCGATGTCGTAAGCAAAGACCGCGCTGGTCGCGTCGGCAAAGCTCAGGCCCTTGCGGTCGGCAGCAATCCAGTCGGCATTCGGCACGCGCACGCCCGAGGTGGTACCATTCCAAGTGAACAGCACGTCGTCATCCCAGTTCACCTGGGTAAGATCGGGAAGCTGGCCGTAATCGGCGCGGATCACGGTGGGATCGATCTTGAGCTGCTTGACCGCGTCGGTCACCCAGCCCTCGCCGAAGCTTTCCCAGGCCAGCGCGCTCACCCCGCGCGCGCCGAGCATCGTCCACATCGCCATTTCGAAGGCGCCGGTGTCAGAACCCGGGACAATACCGATGCGGTGAGTATCGGGCAGCTGCAGGACTTCGCGCATCAGGTCGATGCAATAGCCGAGGCGCGACTTGCCGATCTTGGCACGGTGCGACCGGCCGAGCGATTCGGTAGCGAGTTTGGCGGGGGAATATCCGGGCGGCTTGGCGCAGGGACCGGAAGAAAAGAACGGACGCGCGGGTTTGCGCGCCGGCATTGGTACAGTCATGTAGTCTCTCCTTGCAGAGAGCTCGCGCGGCGTTGGGACCGCGTGGCCCGGAGCCGCAGTTAATGCTGCGCCGCAACAAGTCAAGCGCGCTCCG
>JBJTMA010000118.1:0-6164 GCA_046063295.1 Novosphingobium sp. | reverse complement strand
GCCAAGACGGCCCGCACCGTGGCCCTGGCCGCGACGCTGATCAACCTGGCGCTGGGTGTGGTGCTGTGGTGCAAGTTCGAGGTTGGGGGCGCGCAGTGGCAGTTCCAGGAGAGCAAGGAACTATTCTCGGGCTTTTCCTGGAAGCTGGGAATCGACGGGATCGCGCTGCTGCTGATCGAGCTTTCGGTGTTCCTGATGCCGATCTGCATCCTGGCCAGCAAGGCGATCGACAAGCGCGTCGGCGAATATATGGCCGCGTTCCTGGTGATGGAAACGCTGATGATCGGCGTTTTCGCGGCGCAGGATCTGTTCCTGTTCTACATCTTCTTCGAAGCCGGCCTAATCCCGATGTACCTGATCATCGGCGTCTGGGGCGGGGCCGAGCGGATCTACGCCAGCTACAAGTTCTTCCTCTATACCCTGCTCGGCTCGGTGCTGATGCTGATCGCGATGATCTGGATGGTGAACGAGGTGAAGGATAGCTACATCCCGACCCTGATGGCTTATGACTTCGCGCCTGAGGCGCAGAAGTGGTTGTGGCTGGCGTTCTTCGCCAGCTTCGCGGTGAAGATGCCGATGTGGCCGGTCCACACCTGGCTACCCGATGCCCACGTCCAGGCCCCCACCGCCGGGTCGGTGATCTTGGCCGGCGTGCTGCTCAAGATGGGTGGCTACGGCTTCATCCGCTTTTCGCTGCCGATGTTCCCGCAGGCCAGCGCGGACTATGCATGGCTGATCTATGCACTGTCTATGATCGCGGTAGTCTACACTTCGTTGGTTGCGCTGGTGCAGACCGATATGAAGAAGCTGATTGCTTACTCATCGGTCGCGCACATGGCGATCGTCACGGTCGGGCTCTTCGCGTTCAACACCCAGGGCCTCGAAGGTTCGATGGTGGTGATGCTGAGCCACGGCCTCGTCTCCGGCGCACTGTTCCTTTGCGTCGGGGTGATCTACGACCGTCTGCACACCCGCGAGATCAGCCGCTACGGCGGGCTGTCGATCAACATGCCGTACTACGCGCTGTTTTTCATGTTGTTCACCATGGCCTCGATCGGCCTTCCGGGTACAAGCGGTTTCGTGGGCGAATTCCTAAGCCTGGCGGGCATTTACCAGCAATCGAGCTGGGTCGCCTTCGTCAGCACCACCGGTATCATCCTGGGCGCTGCCTACATGCTTTACCTCTACCGCCGCATCGCGTTCGGCGAGCAGAAGAATGCCGATGCGGCGGCCATGCTGGATCTTGAACCGCGCGAGTGGCTGATGCTCGCGCCGATCGCGGCAGCGGTGCTGTGGATGGGGGTCTATCCCGAAAGCTTCATCGCCCCGATGCGCAATGACATTCGCGCGCTCGAAGCGCGGCTCGCCGCTGCGAAACCCGCGGGCGATGCGAAACTGGAAATGGGCAAGGCGCCGCAGCCAAGCGAAGCGCACGGCCTTGAAGAACAGTCTGGGGGGGCGCACTGATGGACTGGGTCCAGTCGCTGCGCATTGGCGCGGCAGAAGAACTGCTGAGCATCGTGGGGATCGCCCTGCTGGTCGGATCGGCGTGGGGCCAGACCCGCCGTGATGCGCGGGCGATAACCTGGATTGCTGTCCTGACCCTGCTCGCGGCAGCTGTGGTAACCGCGCCCACCCTTTGGCACGGGGTTCGCGGTGCCGAGGCGCAGGCGTTCGACGGTCTGATTTCTGGCGATGCTTTTGCGGCGTTCGCGAAGCTCCTGATTTATGTAGCGGCGGGTGCCTCGCTGCTGGTTGCACCGGCGTTCTTCGAAAAATATCGCTCGATGCGGAGCGAATACCCGGTGCTGGTGCTGTTCGCGGTGCTGGGCATGGGGATCATGGTCTCAGCAACCAACCTGCTGACACTTTATGTCGGGCTCGAGCTCAATTCGCTCTCGGCCTACGTGCTCGCCTCGTTCCTCAAGCCGGACGAGCGCTCGGCTGAGGCTGGCCTTAAATATTTCGTGCTCGGTGCGCTCGCCAGCGGAATCCTGCTGTTCGGGATGAGCCTCACTTACGGGTTTACCGGCACGATCGCGTTCGGCGGCATTTCCGCGGCGCTCGCCGGTCCCGTTTCCATGGGCGCCTTGTTCGGCCTGGTCTTTGTGCTCTCGGGCCTTGCGTTCAAGATCAGCGCGGTACCGTTCCACATGTGGACGCCGGACGTCTACGAAGGCGCGCCCACGCCGGTCACCACATTCTTCGCTTCGGCTCCGAAGGTCGCGGCGGTTGCCTTGACGATGCGCGTGGCGCTGGAAGCCTTCGGAACGCAGGCAGCGGCGTGGCAGCAGATCGTTTCCTTCGTTGCCCTCGCGTCGGTCATTGTCGGTGCACTCGGCGCAATCGGGCAGGGCAATCTCAAGCGTCTGCTTGCCTATTCATCGATCAACAACGTCGGCTTCATCCTTGTCGGGCTTGCCAGCGCAACCCAGCAGGGCGCCGCGGCGATGCTGGTCTACCTCACAATCTACGTGCCGATGACGATCGGTGGGTTCGTTGCGATCCTGATGCTCAAGGACGAGCACGGCAATCAGCTCGAAAGCATGAGCGATATCGCCGGTCTTTCGCGCACCCGCCCGCTGCTGGCACTTGGGTTCGGTTCTATCATGTTCTCGATGGCGGGTATTCCCGCGTTCTTCGGCTTCTGGGGCAAATTCGTCGTGTTCCAGTCGGCGGTCAATGCCGGGATGTGGTGGCTCGCTGCCGCGGCTGCGGTCGCCAGCGTGATCGGCGCGTTCTATTACCTGAAGGTCGTCAAGGTCATGTACTTCGATGAACCCGCAAACCGGGTCACCGGCAAGAGCGACCTGGTCCATGAATGGCTGCTGGCAAGCAGCGCGGTGTTTGTCTCGCCGCTTGGTTGGCTCGTGACGAAGGGGCTTACGGCGCTGACCATGACCGCCGCCGGCGTGCTGTTCCCGCTCGCTTGATCCATACCGTCGCCAGCACCGGCTCGACCAACGCGGACCTGATTGCACGCCTTGCCGCCCGGGAGCGGCTTGCGGAAGGCGACTGGCTGGTCGCGGATCGACAGATCGCGGGCAGGGGGCGACAAGGACGTACCTGGTTCGACGGGCATGGCAATTTCATGGGATCGACCGTGGTGCAGCTGACCGCCAGCGATCCGCCTGCGGGGACACTGGCCTTGCTCGCCGGTCTGGCCGTGATCGAAGCCATCGGGCCGTTGGTGCCCCCGCCGCATCTGCCTATGCTCAAATGGCCCAACGATATCCTGATCGGCGCCGCAAAGCTGTGCGGAATACTCCTTGAACGGATCGGCGATAGCGTGGTTGTGGGGATCGGGGTCAACCTGTGCGCCGCACCCGAGATCGATGGGCGAAAGACGATTGCCCTCAACGCTTTCGGCCCGGCACCCGATCGCGATACCTTCGCGGGGCAGCTCGCCCAGCACTTCGACACCGAACTCGAGCGCTGGCGCAGCTTCGGGCTGGAACCCTTGATCCGGCGTTGGCAAGCCGCGGCTCACCCCCACGGCACGCCGCTTCTTGTCGGGGAGCCCGGTGAAATACCGGTTGCGGGGCAATTTGCCGGTTTGGACAACACAGGAGCCTTGCAACTGCGGCTTGCAGACGGCACCACGCGCACCGTCCATGCGGGCGAAGTTCGCCTGGGTTAGGGGGCAGGAATGCTGCTGGCGATCGATAACGGGAATACCAACGTAAAGTTCGCGCTGGTCGACGGCGGCGGCTTGATCGTGCAACGCTGGCGCATCGCGACGGACGCACGCCGCACCGCTGACGAATACGCCGTGTGGCTCGACCAACTGCTGCGGATGGAAGGCTTTGCGCGCAGCGATGTGAAGGCCGTGCTGATCGCCACGGTGGTCCCCCGCGCGCTGCACAATCTCCAGGTTCTGGCGCAGAAGTACTTCGGCACCGAAGCTTTGATCGCAGGGCGCCCTCCGGTTGAATGGGGTATCGCGCTCAAGGTCGACGAACCTCGCGCGCTGGGCGCCGACCGTGCGGTCAATGCGATCGCCGCTCAGGCGCTTGAGCCCGATGTCGACAAGATCGTGATCAGCTTTGGCACTGCAACGACGTTCGACCACATCGGCGCGGACGGGGCCTATATGGGCGGAAGCATCGCCACCGGGGTCAGCCTGTCGCTTGACGCACTCTACGAAGCAGCCGCAATGCTGCCGCGCATCGCAATCGAGCCGCCGCCGAGCGCCAGCGTGATCGGGCGCGATACGGTCGGGCAGATGCAGATCGGCATCTATTGGGGCTATGTCAGCATGATCGAAGGCATGCTGGCGCGGATGAAGGCTGAAATTGCCCGGCCTGTGAAAGTCATCGCCACGGGCGGGCTCGCCCCATTGTTCCAGCAACACGCCGATCTGTTCGATCGTGTCGAACCAGACCTCACGCTGCGCGGAATTGCGCGGCTTTATGCCTCCAATTTCGGATCGAAATGACCAGTCCATCCAGCCACAAACCCGGTAACGAACTTCTGTTCTGCGCGCTCGGCGGTTCGGGCGAGATTGGGATGAACGTCAACCTCTACGGCTGTCAGGGCAAGTGGCTGATGGTTGACCTGGGCATGACCTTCGGGGCGAACGAATACCCGGGGACCGAATTGGTCTTTGCCGATCTTGAATTCATCGAGGACCGCCGCGATGACCTGCTCGGCATTGTCCTGACCCATGCGCACGAAGACCATATCGGCGCGGTCCCGTACTTCGCGCAGGAGCTGGGGGTCCCGCTTTATGCGACACCGTTCACCGCGCTGCTGGTCAAGGAGAAGCTGGAGGAAGCCGGGATCGCCGGCGAGATCGAGCTCAATGTCATCGATCATCTCGAACTGTTCGAGCTGGGTCCGTTCGGTGTGCGTTACGTGCCGCTCGCGCACTCGATTGCCGAGGGCAACGCGCTGGTGATCGAAACGCCGTATGGCCGCATATTCCATACCGGCGACTGGAAACTCGATGACGAGCCGCTGATCGGTACGCCTGCAACGGCAGCCGAGCTCACCTCGATCGGCGACGAAGGCGTGCTGGCGCTGGTCTGCGATTCGACCAACGTATTCAACCCGAACCCCTCGGGATCGGAGGGCATGGTCCGCGAAGGGCTGCTCGCCGAAGTGGCGCGGCATCCCGGCAAGCGCGTTCTGGTCACTACATTTGCCTCGAACGTCGCGCGGTTGCAGACGCTCGGCGAAGTTGCGGTTGCCACTGGGCGACAGCTTTGCGTGGCGGGACGCTCGCTTGACCGGATCATCCGCACTTCAAAGGTATGCGGCTACCTCCACGATTTTCCCGAACTGGTGGATTTCCAGACCGCGATGAACCTGCCACGCGGCGAGGTGCTGATCCTCGCAACCGGGGGGCAGGGCGAACCCCGCGCCGCGCTCGCGCGGATCGCCGAAGAAACTCACCAGATCGAACTGTCTGCCGGGGACGTCGTCCTGTTCTCAAGCCGCCAGATCCCCGGCAACGAAGTCTCGATCGGCCGCATCCAGAACCGTCTGGCCACGCGCAATATCGAGATCGTGACCGATCGGCAGAGCGAGATTCACGTGTCCGGGCATCCGGGTCGCCCCGAGCTTGAGGCACTCTATGGCTGGATCCGGCCTGAGATCCTCGTGCCTGTGCATGGCGAGATGCGGCACATGAAAGAGCAGGCACGGCTTGGGAAAAGCTGCGGCATCCCCAAAACCGTTGTGCAGGGGAACGGCGATCTGGTCAGGCTCGCACCTGGCAAACCGGGCAAAATCGATGAAGTCCGTGCCGGGCGCCTGGTCCTTGATGGCGACATAATCACTCCGGCCGATGGCGAATCCATCGTCATGCGTCGGCGTCTGGCGCACAATGGCGTGCTCTTCGTGGTGCTGGGCAGCAAGGGCCAGGTTCAGATCGAATCGATCGGCTTGCCGCTTGAGGAAGATCACGAAGATTTCATCGCGGAAGCAAAGCAAGATGTGGCCGCCGCGCTAGGCAAGCTCAAGGGGGCACAGAAGCGCGATGTCGAGGCGGTACTAGAAGCCGCGCGTCTGGCCGCGCGCCGCGCCGCACAGCGCTGGTCGGGCAAGAAGCCGCAGGTCCGCGTCATTCTGGGAGAGGGCTGAACATGCGGCTTACCTCGATCATCGCCATCTATCTGCTGTTCTGGGTACTCGCGGCATTCTTCGTTATGCCGTTCGGC
>JBJTMA010000117.1:0-5635 GCA_046063295.1 Novosphingobium sp. | reverse complement strand
GTCTTGTCGGGAACGGCAAGTTCCATCTGGTGGATGATGTGCGGTTCGGTCGCGACGATCAGGGTGTTGCCCTCGAAGGTCTTGGCGAACTGCAGGATCCCGCTGGTCGAGCCGATGTAATCGGCGTGGTCGGCAATGTGCGGCGGGCATTCGGGGTGTGCGGCGATCGGCGCGCCGGGGTGCTGCGCCTTGAGCTTCAGGAGCTCGGTCTCGCTGAAAGCCTCATGGACGATACACACACCCGGCCAGAGCAGCATTTCGCGGTCGAACTTGCGGCTGAGGTAACCGCCCAGATGCCGATCGGGACCGAAGATGATCTTCTGGTCCTTCGGGATCTGCGAGAGGATCGTCTCGGCGCTCGACGAGGTAACGATGATGTCGCTGAGCGCTTTCACCTCGGTCGAACAGTTGATGTAGGTAAGCGCGATGTGATCTGGATGCTGCGCGCGGAATTGGGCGAACTTTTCGGGCGGGCAGCTGTCTTCAAGGCTGCAGCCGGCGTTGAGATCGGGCAATACCACGGTCTTGTGCGGGGCAAGAATCTTGGCGGTTTCGGCCATGAACTTGACCCCGCAGAACGCGATGACCTCGGCATCGGTTTCCGCCGCCTTTTTCGACAGTTCGAGACTGTCGCCGATATAGTCGGCCAGGTCCTGGATTTCCGGGCGCTGGTAATAGTGCGCCAGGATGATCGCATTGCGGTCCTTGCGCAGCCGGTCGATCTCGGCGCGCAAGTCCAGTCCGGTGAGGTTGGGGGTATGTTCGCTCATACCCCATAGATGGCCCTTCAGCGGCCGGTGATCAACCCGCTCCCGGGGGAAGTGCCGAATTCGAGACCGGGGACGGTGGCGCCGGGATAACCTGCACTTGCCATATGGTACAGGCTGTCACCCAGCGCCGAATAGGTGACGGCATCGGTAACAACGACCATCGCGATCAGCGCGCCAAGCGAGACATACCAGGCGGGATGCACGCTGCCACGCCGCTTGAGGTCGATCCCCATGCCGATCAGCGGGAAAATCGCGCAGGCCGCGGCGGCGCATTCCCACGACCAAGGCTGGAGCAGCGGCATCGGAAGAAGGCGCCCGAAGGCGGGACCCATAAGTATCGCCATCGCGCCAAGCTGGAGCCGCACGTGCCAGTCGGTCTGGCTGCGCCGGGAGACCGCGTAAAGGACCATGCCGGCGAAGAACAGGACCGACATCGGGTCGAAGATCAGGAAGTGCTGCGGACGGAAGAAAAACGGTACGGTGCCGTTGCGGATCATCCGCACCGTTACCACCGTGCCCATCACGATCATCAGCCCCATCCAGGCGATCGCAAGCTTCGCCAGTTTGCGGTGTTGATCGATCTGTCCGCGCGCGCCCAGCGTAGCCTGGGTCACGAAGATTGCGACCCAGCCCATGAAGGTCAGCGCATGGGCATGCACAACCAGGGGCGAATGGAAGGTTGATCGCCCGGCGAACCATTGCAGCGAAAAGCCGGCGATGACGGTCAGCGCCATCGCATAGGCCATGCCGGTCGGCGGGCGGTCGGTGGTCGGTTCGGGACGAAAATCGGATGCAAGCGTCGCCATGAAATCCCCCTCAGGTTCCAGGTGCGACCCTGTGTAGTGCGCGGCTAATACACTGCGCGCTGGTTTTGGTCAACTTCCGCTTATTGCTCCGTCTCGCCATCGAAATGCACGGTAACATCGACGTTGCCATAACCCGACACCTGCAGCGGAATAGCCAGGTTCTGGCGAATCGCATCCTTGGCGCTTTGCTTGGCGAGCGAAATCAGCGCCGGGTTCTGCGCCTGCTGCGCGGCCTGCTTCTCGGCGACGATCGTGTTGTCGCGGGTCAGCTTCGCCTGCGCATCGCCGGTGATCCATACCCCTTCGCGCAGGTACTGTGCGTGCGCCTCGTCAAGGTTGGGGCGGCTTACCTGTAGCGGCGGCAACGCGACGTCGAGGTGCTGGGTGGTTGAGTCCCATTTGACCCGCGCCTTGTCGACCGCCGAAAGATCGATCGTGTAATCGACTCGCGCCGGGATCACGGCGACCTGCTTGCTTTTCAAAAGGCCGAACGCACGTTCGTCTTCCGAAGCGCTGACCAGCGAGAGCTGGGCCGAAAATACGGTGAGGCGGTCTTGTTTCTCGAAAGCGAGCAAACTGGCCGCAACCGGATCGCCGTGGTCGGGCGTCAGGGACTTGACCGCGTACCACCCGCCGAGCGCGAGCAGTCCGAGCGCGGCAACGGCGGGCGCGGTAAATAGCGGGCGTCGCGGCGGCGCCGTCCGGGTCAGGTCAGAAGCCATCGGTCGCCTTCGCTTGTCACACGGCCCTTGTGCCTAAGGTCGATCAGGTGAGCGAGGACTGAACGCCCCGCGGCCCCGTTGAGTCGAGGATCCAGGCCCTTGTACATTGCCTTGACCATCTGGGGGATTTCGTGCGGCGCCTCGCCCAGCAGGCGCAGGATCTGCGCCTCGCGCTGGCGGCGGTGGCCGAGCATGCCGCGCACCAGTTGCCGGGGTTTGGTCACCGCCGGGCCATGCGCGGGATAGAACACCGTGTCGTCACGGTCGTAGAGCTTTTGCAGGCTCTCCATGTAGGCTGCCATGTCACCGTCGGGCGGGGACACGACGCTGGTCGACCAGGCCATCACGTGGTCCCCGGTAAACAGGGCTCCGCTCTCTTCCAACGCGTAGCAGAGGTGGTTGCTGGTGTGGCCGGGCGTGGCCACCGCGGTTATTGTCCAATCGGCGCCGCGCAGCTGCTCGCCGTCGGCCAGCACCCGGTCGGGCGCATAGTCGGGATCGAACGCGGCGTCGGCGCGGGGGCCATCGTCTTCCAGTACCAATGGCGCGCAGCCGATGATCGGAGCGCCGGTCAGTCGCTTGAGTTCGGCTGCTGCCGGGGAATGGTCGCGGTGGGTATGCGTGCACATTATTGCGGCGATCCGGGCATGGCCCAGTGCGGCGATGATGGCGGGAACGTGCCCTTCGCCGCGGGTGTCGGCATGCCCTTCTACCCCGGTCCCGGCAGGACCGGGATCGATCACCGCCACTTCATCGCCGGCGCCGACGAGGTAGGTCTGGGTCCCGGTGAAGGTATAGGGCGATGCGTTCGGGGCCAGCACGCGTCGGACTAGCGGTTCGCATTGCTCGGCAAGACCGGTCGGCCAAGGTTTGGGCGGAATGTCCATGTGCGCGATATGGGTGCTGCCCGCGCGGCTGTCGACCCGCTAAGACGTGCGCAGCTGCATCCCCAACCGTTCGCGCAGCGCCGCGATCGCGCTTGGTTCGTCAGCCGAGCGCTCACGCCAACCGTTGTCGATGCGCTTGAGCCGCGCATGGAAGCGCTCGGTTGCGGTGATCAGTTCGCGGGTCGGAGCATCGAGCAAGGCAAGCCGGTCGGCGTCGCTCTCGGGAAAGTCAGCGAGCTTGCCATATCGCCGCAACTGGAATTCGCTGAGCTCGCCCGAAAAATAGGCCCGGTGATTGAGCAGCCAGGCTACCGCGTGCATCATCCGCGTCGTGGTGCGCAGCGCTTCGCAGGACAGGGCAATACGTGCTTCGTCCTCTTCTTCGCCCGCCGCGTCGATACGGCCAGACAGGGTGAAGGCATTGCGCACGTCGTCCGACAGGATAAGGGCTTCGCAATAGAGCCCTTCGATGATCCGCGGATTGATGCTGGCAGGTTTTACCATCGCCATCGATTGGCCGAGCCGATTGTCGCTGCCAACCTTTCAGGAGCAAGTTTCACACACCAATTTGGGACTGTCCCTTGAGGGGACGTATTTTCACGACGAGCCGTGTAGGGCGTTCCCGGTGCGGACCGATCAGGCGATGATGTCGGGGATCAGGTAGTCCTCGATCATTGCGATCTGGTCCTTGAGTCGCAACTTGCGCTTCTTGAGGCGGGCGATTTGCAGCTGATCGCTGGCGCCGGCGCCGGACAGGGCGTCGATCGCAGCATCCAGATCGCGATGTTCGGTGCGCAGCACTTCGAGGCGCTTTTTCATTTCCTCTTCAGTCACGCGCCGCCCACCTCAAATCAAACACATGTCCGCCGCCCCGTCGCGGTGCGGAATCGTCCTGCCGCACCCGAATATGGATGACACTTGCAAGATAAGCTTAATGTGCTTCCATGACAATTGCAGTGACCCGCCGGTATCCGAGTCGGGACCGGAGGAGATCCGCAGCCCTTGGGGGCGAACGATAAGGAGACTCCCGTATGGAACAGTCGCATGTCAGCGCATTGCAGCTCAAGCACGCCGGTCTGGAACGCCAGCTTGCCGATGAATTGAGCCGGCCGATGCCTGATCTTTCGACGATACAGGTTCTCAAGAAACGAAAGCTTCGAATCAAGGAAGAGCTGGCGCATCACTAAGACGCGCATGGTCCGCTCCCCGTCGTGACGACGGGGGCGGCCACAGCATTCGAATTAATCACCTCGGGCACGGCTCGCGCCGTTCCATTGTCCGCTGCTTTGGGATAGTCAGACGGGCATGACCGCCGCCACCGCCGTTTCAGCTGCACGCCAGATCCTGACCAGCCTTCACGATGTGATGGCATCTCGCAGCAATGCGCAGAGCAAGCTCAACACGGTGGTCGACGTCATCGGGCAGGGGCTCGATAGCGAAGTCTGCTCGATCTACCTCCTGCGCGAGGGAATGCTTGAATTGTTCGCCACCCGCGGGCTGGCGCAGGAAGCGGTCCACGTCACCCGGATGGCGATCGGTGAAGGGCTGGTCGGATCGATTGCCTAGACGAGCGAAATGCTCAACCTTGCCGAAGCGACCGCTCATCCGGACTTCTCGTACCGGCCCGAAACCGGTGAAGACAAATTCCATTCGTTTGCCGGGGTGCCGATCGTCCGGCGTGAGCGCGCAGTCGGCGTGCTGTGCGTGCAGCATGTCGATCCGCGCCGCTACGAAGAGGTAGAGATCGAGGCGCTGCAGACCGTGGCCATGGTGCTGTCCGAACTGATCGCCAACGCCGATCTGGTGGACGAAGAAGAGGCCGCTCTGCTGGGTCCGGCGCAAACCGGGCCGGTGCGGCTTTCGGGGCTGGCCTTGGTTAAGGGACTCGCGGCGGGAAATGCGGTCTACCACCAGCCGCGCATCACTATCGAACACGTCATGGCGGAAGACCGCGATGCCGAATTGCAGCGCGTCTACCTCGCGTTCGACAAGATGCGCGAGCAGATCGACCGCATGGCGAGCCAGGCCGAATTCGGCGTAGGCGGTGAGCACGAGGAAGTGCTCGAGACTTACAAGATGTTCGCCTACGACGAAGGCTGGAGCCGCCGAATTATCGAAGCGATCGATACCGGGCTGACCGCTGAGGCGGCGATCGAACGTGTCCAGCAGCGCACCAGGATGCGCATGCGGCAGATCGACGATCCGCTGCTGGCGGACCGGATGCACGATCTGGAGGATCTGTCCAATCGGCTGCTCCGCATCGTTTCGGGCCAGATGGGCACCGCTGCCAGCCAGGGCCTGCGCAGCGATACGATCCTGATTGCGCGCAACCTCGGTCCGGCCGAGCTGCTCGAATACGACAAGCGGCGCATCAAGGGCGTGATCCTGGAGGAAGGCTCGCTTACCGCGCAAGTGGTGATCGTGGCGCGGGCGATGGGCATCCCGGTTCT
>JBJTMA010000016.1:0-4798 GCA_046063295.1 Novosphingobium sp. | reverse complement strand
CCAAGCCCTGCCATGGTTGCCCCAGCGGCGGGAATCAGCCGGTTTTCGGCCGGCTAAACCCTGTGAACTTTGTGAACTTCCAATTGATGAGACTGTGATGATGACCACCAACCCCGCTACCCTGCTTGATGCTGAATTCGGCTCGTTCCTCGCCCTGATCGCTGGCTGGGGTGACTACTGCGGCGATGCCGACGCGCTCTATGATGGCGAGACCAGACTGTCCTGGCGCGAAACGGCGGGCAAGGTTGAGCGGATCGCAGCGCGGCTCCAGGCTGATGGCTTGCAGCGCGGACAGGCGGTGGCGATCCTGGGCACCACCAATGTGGCCTATGCGCTGGTCTATCTGGCGGCGATCCGTGCCGGGGGCTGCGCTGCGCCGCTGACCACCAGCGCCAGCGCCGATCAGCTTAAAGGCATGGCAATCGATTCGGGCGCGATCCATCTGTTCATTGACCAAGCCAAGCTGGATGAGCTGGGCCAATTCAAGCTGCCGATCACAAGCCAGATCCTGCTGAGCGAGCTTGACACGTTCATGGCGCCCGAAGGAACCAAGGCCGCGTCGTTCGATCCGGCTGAGAAGGACCCGTTCAACATTATCTATTCCAGCGGCACCACGGGGATTCCCAAGGGCATCGTTCACAGCCACGGGATGCGCTGGCGCCAGATGACCTTCCGCGCTGCGCTCAACTATGGCACCGACAGCCGCACGATCTGTTCGACCCCGCTCTATTCCAACACGACTATGGCGGTGTTCCTGCCGACCATGTATTCGGGCGGCTGCGCCAGCCTGATGGGCAAGTTCGATACCCAGAAGTGGCTTGAACGCGCGTCAGCGGAAAAGATCACACACACCATGCTGGTCCCGGTGCAGTACCGCCGGCTGATGCAGTTCGAGCATTTCGACGATTACGACCTCTCGTCGATGAAGATGAAATACTGCACCTCAGCGCCCTTCCCTGCGGACCTCAAGGCCGAAGTCCTGCGCCGCATGCCCGGCGGGCTGATCGAGATCTATGGGATGACCGAAGGCGGGGTCGCCTGCATCTTCCCGGTGCACGAACATCCCGACAAGCTCCACACCGTGGGCTTCCCTGCGCCGGGGCATTTCCTGAAGGTGATCGACGAAAACCTCAACGAGCTACCGCCGGGGCAGGCAGGCGAACTGGTCGGGAAGAGCCCGACGATGATGCTGGGCTACAAGAACCAGCCCGAAAAGACCCGCGAAGGATATTGGATCGACCCCAGCGACGGGTCGACCTGGCAGCGCATGGGCGACGTCGGCCGGGTCGACAAGGACGGCTTCGTCGAACTGGTCGGGCGGACCAAGGACGTGATCATTTCGGGGGGCTTCAACATCTTTCCGATCGATCTGGAGGGCGAGCTGGCAAAGGACGAGCGTGTGGTCGAAGCCGCCGTGGTCGGCGTGCCGAGCGAGAAGTGGGGCGAAACCCCGGTCGGCTTCGTGGTGCTGAAAGGCGGCGCGGGCGAGGGTGACCTCGAAGACATCCGCACCGTGGCCAACAGCCGGCTCGGCAAGACCCAGCGGGTGGCCGAACTATACGCGATTCCAGAAATGCCGCGCAGCCACATCGGCAAGCTGCTCAAGACGGATTTGCGCGAGCTGGTTCCGGCGAAACCGCGCTGACACCCGCGGTCCCGCGCAGGAACAGGAGCAACGCCACCAGCGCGAAGCCCGCGGCGACGAGGAACGGCATGGTCGGCAGTTCGGTGACTGCGGCCGGCCCGTGGAAGCTTTCGAAGACGAGCGCGTAGAGCGGTGGGCCGACGATAGAGGCGATCGAACCCACGGATTGCGTCGCGCCCTGGAGTTCGCCCTGGCTTTTGGCGTCGATCGCGCGGCTGGCGAGCGCCTGGATCGAGGGGCTGATGAAGCCCTGCAGCCCGCCGACCAGGATCGCGACGTAGATCGCCAGTGTGCTGTGCGCGAGTGTGTAGAGCACCGCCGAGGCCACGAAGCTGAGGACCCCGATGGTCACCGCCACCCGCTCGCCCAGCTTGGGGGCAACGAAGCGCAGCCCCAGCCCCTGGACCAGCGCGCTCGATATCCCAACCACCGCGAGGGCGAGCCCGATTGCCTTGCTGTCATAATGCCAGGCGGCGATTGCGACGTAGGACCACATCGCCGGGTAGACCACGTGCGCCATCATCCAGAAGCCGGTCGCGGCGATGAACCAGGCGACCGCGCCGCTTTGCCGCTTCAGCGCACCCAAGGCAGCGAAGGCATTGGCGCGGGCAAGCTCGAACGGGCGGCGGTTCTCCGGAGCGAGGCTTTCGCGCAGTACGAACCAGCCCAGCAGCGCATTGGCGAAGGCCAGCCCCGCCGCGGCTAGGAACGGCACGCGCGGTCCCAGCGTACCGAGCAGCCCGCCCAATGCCGGACCGAAAATGAACCCGAAGCCGAAGGCCATGCCCATCAGGCCGAAGTTGGCCGCACGCTTTTCGGGCGGGGAAACATCGGCGATGAAGGCATAACCCGCGGTCCAGCTCGCCCCGGTAATCCCCGCCGCTAGCCGCCCGAGCACCAGCCACCACAGTGACGGCGCGAGCCCCATCACCAGGTAATCGATCCCGAAGCCGAGCAGCGAGGCGAGCAGCACCGGCCGCCGCCCGAAACGGTCAGAAAGATTGCCGATGATCGGCGCGAACACGAACTGCAGCACCGCATAGCCGGCGCCGAGCCAGCCCGCGAAGACCGCTGCGCTATCGACCGACTTGTGGCCAAGTTCCATTATCAGCCCGGGCAGCACCGGCATCACGATGCCGAAGCCGAGCATGTCGATCAGGATAATGGCAAAGACGATGGCAATCGATGCGCGGTGCTCGGTCACACTTTTCCCCTGTCGGCGGCTCGGCCCCTTGCCTCGCGCGCGCCTGCTCACTATCGGCCAGCCATGACGCACCAGCCTTCAGACTCGATCCTTATTGTCGATTTCGGCAGCCAGGTCACCCAGCTCATCGCCCGCCGCGTGCGCGAGGCGGGGGTCTATTCCGAGATCGCCCCGTTCAGCCAGGCCGAGGCCGCGTTTGCTCGGATGAAGCCTGCGGGGATCATCCTCTCCGGTTCGCCTGCCGGGGTGCCCGAGGAAGGCAGCCCCCGCGCCCCGCAGATGCTGTTCGACGCCGGCCTGCCCATCCTTGGCATCTGCTACGGCCAGCAGGTGATGAGCCACCAGCTCGGCGGCACCGTCGAAGCCGGCAACCAGGGCGAATGGGAAGGCGAATTCGGCCGCGCCTTCATCACCATCACCGAGCCCTGCGCGCTGTTCGACGGCCTCTGGGCGGTCGGTGAACGCCATCAGGTGTGGATGAGCCATGGCGACAAGGTCACCGAGTTCGCCCCCGGCTTCAAGATCGTCGCGGTGAGCGACGGCGCGCCCTTCGCGGTGATCGCCGACGAGGAGCGCCGGTTCTACGGCACCCAGTTCCACCCCGAGGTGGTGCACACCCCCGACGGCGGCAGGCTGATCGCCAACTTCGTGCACAAGGTCTGCGGCCTCAAGGGCGACTGGACCATGGCCGCCTACCGCGAAACCAAGGTACGCGAGATCCGCGAGCAGGTCGGGTCGGGCCGGGTCATCTGCGGGCTTTCGGGCGGAGTCGACAGCTCGGTTGCGGCGATCCTGATCCACGAGGCGATCGGTGACCAGCTGACCTGCGTCTTCGTCGACCACGGCCTGCTGCGGCTGGGCGAGCGCGAACAGGTCGAGACACTGTTCCGCGACCACTACAACATCCCGCTGGTCGTGGTGGACGCCGAGGCGCGCTTCATGAAGGGCCTCGAAGGGGTCACCGACCCTGAAAAGAAGCGCAAGTTCATCGGCGGCGAATTCATCGCGGTGTTCGAGGAAGAGGCGAAGAAGCTCGGCCCGCCGGTGAACGAGACGCTCTCGATCACATCCGGATAGAGCGTGCCCTGCGCAAGGAATTCCGCCCCGCCGAGCTTATTCGCCTCTTCCTCGAACACCGCGATGAATTCGCCGACGATGAACTTGCGCTTCTTTTCAGGGTCGGTGACCCCTTCGAGGCCCTTCATGAAGCGCGCCTCGGCATCCACGACGACCAGCGGAATGTTGTAGTGATCGCGGAACAATGACTCGACCTGCTCGCGCTCGTTGAGCCGCAGCAGCCCGTGGTCGACGAAGACGCAGGTCAGCTGTTCGCCCACCGCCTCGTGGATCAGGATCGCCGCGACTGAGCTATCGACCCCGCCGCTAAGGCCGCAGATCACTCTGCCCTTGCCCACCTGCGCGCGGATTTCGGCGATCTTGGACGAGCGGAACTCGGCCATGGTCCAATCGCCGGCGAGGCCGCAGATCTTGTGGACGAAGTTGGACAGCAGCTTCGCGCCATCCGGGGTGTGGACCACTTCGGGGTGGAACATGGTGGTGTAATAGCGCTTTGCCTCATTCACGCAGATCGCGAAGGGGGCGTTTTCGGAGGTGCCGATCACCTCGAATCCATCGGGCGCGACGGTTACCCGGTCGCCGTGGCTCATCCACACCGGGTAGCTCCCGCCGACTTCCCAGACCCCGTCGAACAGCGGGCTGGCCTTGTGGATCTGCACGTCGGCGCGGCCGAATTCGGCGGCATGCCCGCCCTCGACCGTGCCGCCAAGCTGGGTGCACAGCGTCTGCTGGCCGTAGCAGATCGCGAGGATCGGCAAACCCGAATCGAAGATCGCCTGCGGCGCGCGCGGACTGTCCGCCGCGGTGACCGAGGCCGGGCCGCTGTTCGACGGGGTCTGGGAAGTCGGCGGGAGCTACCCGGTGTGGATGAG
>JBJTMA010000116.1:0-2971 GCA_046063295.1 Novosphingobium sp. | reverse complement strand
AGCCGCCGAAGAAGCCGCCGCCGTAGCCGCCGAAGCCGCCGCTACCGCCGACGATCACCGTCTGGCCGCCGCTGCCGCCTTCGGGCATCGGCTGCTGGGGAAGCTGAGGCACCATGGTCATCGCCATCTGCGGCACTTCGCAGCAGGTGGTGGTACGGGTCACGACGCGGCGAATCTTGCGCGTCTTTGGCCGGGCAGCGACAAGGCGCTTAGCCTTGTGCTTGACGACTTTGTGCTTGACCGTGGCGGCCTGGCGCTTGTGCTTCACGTACTGCACGGTTGCCGCCGGGGCTTCGGCCACGTGGACCGCGCCGCCGCCAAGCACCGCGCCGCCGGCTGCGAACGCTGCGAGTTTAACCAGAGCCATCCGTACTGACATAACCGCTCTCTCTTCACCCTGTTCGGCGTGCTTGTTTCGGCAACACGATGTCACCGGCGCACGGCCATAGGGCAAAATGGACAGAGGAAGGTTAAGCCGACAATCGCGTTAACCCTGTTTCGCGCGTCCCGGACCGGGATTTGTGCACTTTGCATGCAGTGCCGCCAGGATATGTCCCATTGTGGCACCGATCGGCTCCGGATTGCGAACGCCGGTTAGCTGCCGCGGCTAATTTCCGCCCGAATCGTCGGCAGAGAACAGCCCGCCCTGGCTGCCGCTTGGCGGGGTCAGGCCCAAGTGCTTCCAGCCGCCGTCGTTAAGGCACCGCCCGCGCGCGGTGCGGGCGATCAGGCCGAGCTGGATCAGGTAGGGCTCGATCACGTCTTCGACGGTATCGCGCGGTTCGGCGAGGCCGGCGGCGAGCGTTTCAACCCCGACCGGGCCCCCTTTGTAGATATCGGCGATCATGGTCAGGTAGCGCCGGTCCATCGCGTCGAGGCCGAGCGAGTCCACCTCGAGCCGGGTCAGCGCCTCATCCGCCAGCTCGCGCGAAATCGCCGCATCGCCGGCGACATGGGCGAAGTCGCGCACCCGCCGCAGCAGCCGTCCCGCAACGCGGGGCGTGCCGCGCGCGCGCCGCGCAATCTCACGCGCGCCGTCAGCGGCGATCCCCATGCCGAGCAAGGATGCGGCGCGGGTGATCACCTTTTCGAGTTCGGCCACCGAATAGAAATTGAGCCGCACCGGGATGCCGAAGCGGTCACGCAGCGGAGTGGTCAGCAGCCCTTGCCGGGTGGTCGCGCCGATCAAGGTGAAGGCCGGCAGGTCGATCCGCACCGAGCGCGCGGAAGGTCCCTCGCCGATGATCAGGTCGAGCGCGCGGTCCTCCATCGCCGGATAGAGCACCTCCTCGACCACCGGATTGAGCCGGTGGATCTCGTCGATGAACAGGACGTCGCCTTCTTCGAGATTGGTCAGTAGCGCCGCAAGGTCGCCTGATTTGGCGATCACCGGGCCCGAAGTTGCGCGAAAGCCCACGCCCAGCTCCTTGGCGACAATCTGTGCGAGCGTGGTCTTGCCCAGCCCCGGCGGGCCGAAGAACAGCACATGGTCCATCGCCTCGCGCCGCGATTTGGCGGACTGGATGAACACCGAAAGATTGTCCTTGGCCGCCGCCTGACCGACGAATTCGGCAAGCGTCTTGGGTCGCAGCGCCGCGTCAGCGTCTTCGGCGATGCGCTCGGGCGAGGTGACGCGGTCGGATTGGCTTGCCATCGCGGGTGAAATAGCATGGGATGGGGGCGAGGCCAGCATTAATGGCCGGGAGGGACCCCGATGATCACACGCCGTTCGATGCTAGCGGGCACTGCCGCGCTTACCGCAGCCCCGCTCTTCGCCAAAGCCGCGCCCAAGGCCGGCGCCAGCTGGTACGACAATGCGATCGTCATCGACGCGCTGGGCGGACTCGGCGATCCCTACGGCGCGGAGAACGTGTCGCGCCTCAGCGACCAGGCGTTTAACGAAATGATGGCAACCGGCGTCACCATGTTGCGCGATACGCTGATGCCCGTGGGCAACGTCGGCGATCCGTGGGGCGAGTACAAGAAGGCTCTGGCAAGCAGCAAGGAGATCATGGCCGCCAATCCCGACCGGCTGGTGCTCATCCAGAGCGCGGCGGACGTGCTGAAAGCCAAGCGCGAGAAGAAGTTCGGCGTGCTCCTCGGCACGCAGGACACCTGCATGGTCGGCGGCGACCTCGCCCGCGTGGCCGAGATGCGCAAGGACGGGGTGCTCACACTCCAGCTCACCTACAACAACGGCAACCTCTCAGGCGATGGCGCACTCGAACCGCGCGATGCGGGCCTCACCAAACTGGGCAAGGCGACCATCGAGGCGATGGAGGCGGAGAAGGTCCTGCTCGACCTCAGCCACGGCGGCGCGCGCACGATGGCCGAAGCGGCCGCGCACGCCAAACGCCCGCTGGTGATCAGCCACACCGGCGCCCGCGCCTTGACCAACCACCCGCGCAACACCGCCGATGCCACGATTCGGGCGGTCGCCGACAAGGGCGGCGTGGTGGGCGTCTATTTCATGCCGTTCCTCAGCATGGACATGAAGCCCGCGGGCGAGGCGCTGATCGCTCATATCGAACACGTCGCGAATGTGGCGGGTGAAGACCATGTCGGGATCGGCACCGACAACGGTGTGCTGCCGATCCAGCTCGACGAGAAATCGAAGAAGGCGATGGACGACTGGACGCTGGAGCGGATCAAGCGGGGCATCGCCTCACCGGGCGAAGCGGTGGGGGTCTATACCCTGGTGGCCGACTACAACACGATCGACCGCTACCTGCGGCTGGCGGGAGACCTCGCCAAACGCGGCTGGAGCCAGACGCGGCTGGAGAAGCTGTTCGGAGGGAATTTCCTGCGGGCTTATCGCGAGGCTTGGGGCGGGTAAGGCGTTAAGCCTCTCCAAAACCGACCCAACTTCGTCACCCTGAACTTGTTTCAGGGTCCATCGTGCCGCACATCCGGACCATGCCGCAAGAGCGCCTCCCCTGCACCTACATCCTAGCCAGCAAGCCCTATGGCT
>JBJTMA010000115.1:0-2553 GCA_046063295.1 Novosphingobium sp. | reverse complement strand
GGGCAGGAGCTCGACCTCGCTCAGGCCCCGCAGATCGGCCGCGCCCGACGGATCGACGACGCGCGCGGGCGCTATATCCACGCGATAAAGGGCTCGCTGCCCGACAATGTCCGCTTGGACGGGCTCAAGATTGTGGTCGATTGCGCGCACGGCGCGGCATACCAGGTGGCGCCGAGCGCGTTCTGGGAACTCGGCGCAGAAGTGATCGCGGTGGGCGTCGCGCCCAACGGCACCAACATCAACGACCGGGTTGGCTCGACGCACCTCGATCTGATCAAGGAGACTGTTGTCGCCAGCGGCGCGGATATCGGCATTGCGCTCGATGGCGACGCCGACCGGCTGATCGTGGTCGACGAGATGGGCCAGACGGTCGACGGCGACCAGATCATGGCGCTGATCGGCAGCCAGTGGGCCGCGCAAGGGCGCTTGAAAGGCGGCGGCGTGGTCGCCACGGTTATGTCCAATCTCGGGCTCGAGCGGTTCCTGCAGGGGCAAGGCCTCGAACTGATCCGCACCAAGGTCGGCGACCGTCACGTGCTCGAAGCGATGAAGGCGGGTGGTTACAATGTCGGCGGCGAGCAATCGGGGCATATGATCCTGCTCGATCATGCCACCACCGGCGACGGAACAGTCGCGGCGCTGCAAGTGCTCGCCGCGCTGGTCCAGTCGGGCAAGCTGGCGAGCGAACTGCTCCACCTGTTCGATCCGGTGCCGCAGCTGCTCAAGAACGTGCGCTTCGCCGGCGGTAGCCCGCTCGAGAACGCGGCGGTCAAGGCTGAGATCGCCGAAGCCGAAGCCGCGCTCGCAAGCAAAGGTCGTCTGGTCATCCGCGCCTCAGGGACCGAACCGGTAATCCGGGTGATGGCCGAGGGCGACGATGCCGCGCAGGTCGAAGCCATTGTCGATGCGATCTGCGACCGGGTGCGCGAGGCTGCCGCATGAGCCTCGAAATGCGACCCGATTGCGAACGCTGCGGCGCGGACCTTCCCGCCGAAGCCCCCGGCGCGTTCATCTGCTCGTTCGAATGCACCTTCTGCGCCGAATGCGCTGACGCCCTCGACGACCGCTGCCCCAACTGCGGCGGCGAACTGATGGACCGCCCGACCCGGGCTAAACACCATCACGCCAAGAACCCGCCATCCACGGTGCGGAAGTTCGCGGGGTGACCAAGCTACCGCGCGTGCTGGTTATCGCCGGGTCGGACTCGTCCGGCGGCGCAGGCATTCAGGCCGACATCAAGACCATCACTATGCTCGGCGGCTACGCGATGACCGCGATTACCGCGATCACCGCGCAGAATACGGCGGGGGTGAGCGCGGTAGAGGTGCTCTCGCCCGAGCTGGTCATCGCGCAGATCAATGCTTGCGTGAACGACATCGGCGTCAATGCGGTTAAAATCGGGATGCTTGGATCAGCCGAAATAGCCCATACCGTTGCCGATTTGCTCGCAGGAGCAGACGTGCCTGTAGTGTTCGACCCCGTGATGATCGCCACGAGCGGCTCAGCGCTTGCCGATAGTGCGACTATTGCTGCGTTCGAGCGCCTGATGGCTCTTGCTACGCTGACCACACCAAACCTACCCGAACTTAGAGCTTTGGGCGGACAGGATTTGGTGCGAACGAAGACCAGAAACCTATTGATCAAAGGCGGGCACGGCACGTCTTCACGGATCGAAGACGTTCTGTTCGTCAATGGCGATGAGTATAGCGGCAAGCCCGGCGAATACAGCTTCTGGTCGGAACGGATCGACACCATACATACGCACGGCACCGGCTGTTCGCTAGCCAGCGCTATCGCCGTAGGCTTGGCCGAAGCTATGTGGCTTCACGAAGCGGTCGATCGAGGCATAGCTTTCGTCCAGCAGGCACTGAAGAACGCGCCTTGTTTCGGCGATGGCCACGGACCCATCGGTCATACACTTGGGCGCGTGCCGTTCTACGAAGCGCTTGCGGCAATCAATACCGACGGATGGGATGCAGCCGCTTTTGCAGCCAAATGGTCCTGACTCAGTCGAGCTCGTAAAACTCCACCACCTTGGCCCAGGCCTCTTCCGCGGTTTCGACCCAGTGGAACAGGTTCAGGTCCTCAAAGTTGATCACCCCTTCCTCGGCCAGCGCTTCGAAGTTGATCACCCGGTTCCAGAATTCCTTGCCGAACAGCAGGATCGGGATCGGCTTCATCTTGCCGGTCTGGATCAGCGTCAGCAGTTCCATGAACTCATCGAGCGTGCCGAATCCGCCGGGGAACACCGCCACTGCCTTGGCGCGCAGCAGGAAGTGCATCTTCCTCAGCGCGAAGTAGTGGAACTGGAACGAGAGGTGCGGGGTGACGTAATGGTTGGGGGCCTGCTCATGCGGCAGGACAATGTTGAGCCCGATCGATTCGGCCCCGACATCCTCCGCGCCGCGGTTCGCTGCTTCCATGATCGACGGCCCGCCGCCCGAGCAGATCACGAACTGGCGCATGCCCTTCTCGACGATCCCGCAGGAACTGGCGATCCGGGCCAGCTCGCGGGCCTGATCGTAATACTTCGAATTGGCGACCAGCCGCTCG
>JBJTMA010000015.1:0-3112 GCA_046063295.1 Novosphingobium sp. | reverse complement strand
CCACCAACCGCCACTTCTGGGCCGATCCGCTGTTCAAATCGCTGACGGTATGGAGCGCGGCGGCCTTTGTCATTTCACCAACGCCTGCGGCCCTGGCGGTCTACTCAGCGCTGGGACTGTGGAACTTCCTCACCCATTCGCAGCTGCCGATCGATCTGGGGCGCTGGTCGTGGCTGATCAACACCCCGGCTTACCACCGCCGCCATCACTCGGCGTTGCCCGAACACTACGACAGCAATTTCGCCGCGATCCTGCCGCTGTGGGACGTGCTGAGCGGCGACTACCACCGCCCTGATGGCTTCCCCCCCACCGGATATACCAGCCGGCCGCACACACTGGTCGAGCAGATCGCCTGGCCGCTGTATCACGGCCGTCGGGCCATGGACCCGGCCGAGTAACCTAACGCGGCACGCCAAGGCCGGTCCACTGAGCCAGGAAAGCCAGCGTATCGGCGCCTTCGGCCACCACCTTGTCCGTCGGCTTGCCCGCTCCGTGGCCGGCGCGGGTCTCGATCCGGATCAGGTGCGGCTTGCCTGCGGGATCGGCGGCCTGCAGCGCAGCGGCATATTTGAAGCTGTGCCCCGGCACCACGCGGTCGTCGGTATCGGCCGTGGTCACCAGCATAGCCGGGTATGACACTCCAGCCCTGATGTTGTGATACGGCGAATAGGCACGCAGCACCTTCCAGTCGGCTTCCTTCGAGGGGTAGCCGTAATCGTCAACCCAATAGCGGCCGGCGGTGAAGCGGTCGAAGCGGAGCATGTCCATCACCCCGACCTGGGCATTGGCCGCAGCGAACAGATCGGGCCGCTGGTTGGTCACGGCTCCGATCAGCAGACCGCCGTTCGAGCCGCCCTGGATGGCGAGACCGTCCTTTGGGGTGATCCCCTGACCGATCAGATATTCGCCCGCCGCGATGAAATCGTCGAACACGTTCTGCTTGTTGTTCAGGCGTCCCGCGTCGTGCCACGCCTTGCCGTACTCGCCGCCGCCCCGCAGGTTGGCCATTGCAAAAGCCCCGCCCGCCTCAAGCCAGGCCATCCGCGTCGCCGAGAAGCCGGGGGTGAGCGAAATGTCGAACCCGCCGTAACCATAGAGCAGGGTCGGCACCGGCTTATTCGCCAAGGCCACGTCCTTGCGGCGGACCAGGAACATCGGGATCCTGGTCCCGTCCTTCGAAGGGTAGAAGCGCTGCTCGATAACGTAGTTGCTGGGATCGAACGTCAGCTTGGGCTGCGCGAACAGCGTGCTCTGGCCGGTCTTGGTGTCATACCGGTAGATCGAGCTCGGCTGGTTGAAGCTGGTGAAAGCGTAAAAGGTTTCGGGATCGCCCGGCTCACCGGTGAAACCCGCTGCGGTACCGATCGCGTTGAGCGCGATGTGCTGCGCAGGCCGGCCGTCGAGCGTAACCGCCTCTGCGGTTGAGGAAGCGTCCTTCAGGTACGACAGAATGATCCGATCGCCGACGATCCGGGCACGCTCGAGCGTTTCGGGGCGTTCGGGGACGATCTCGACGAATTGAGGAGACTTAGCCGCCAGATCGACCTTCACGACTTTTAGCTTCGGGGCACCCTTATTGGTGACGAAGTACAGGGTGTCGCCCATCCCTTCGATCGGCGTCCAGTCGTTCTCCATGTCGCCGATCAAGGTCTGGCTTGCCCAGCCCTTCTTGCCACCCAGACGAATGAGGTGGACCATATTGCGACTGTCGGTTCCCCTGGTAGATGTGACAACCACCCAGCGCCCGTCGTGAGTGACCCCGGCGCCGTGGCCGAGGTCGGGATCGTTCGGCGTCGCATAGACCAGCTCGTCCGCACTCTGCGGCGTGCCGACACGGTGGAAACGGACCTCCTGGTTCTTGTTGAGCTGCTGGAAGGCCTGTCCTTCCTTCGGCGCGGGAAAACGGGAATAGAGGAAGCCCTTGTCGCCGATCCACGAGATGCCGGTGAACTTGGCCCACTTGATCTCGTCGGTCAGGACCTTGCCGGTCGCGGTATCGAGCATGCGGATGATCCGCCAGTCGGTCCCGCCGTCCTGCACCGAATAGGCGAGGTACTTGCCAGTCTTCGAAGGCTCCCACGCATCGAGCGCGGTCGCGCCGTCCTTGGCCCAGGTGTTGGGATCGATCAGCAAGCGCGCAGTGCCATCCAGGCCCTGCCGTACGAACAGCTGCGACTGGTTCTGCAGTCCCGAATTGCGCGTGTAGAAATAGTACTTGCCCGCTTTCTGCGGCAGCCCGAAGCGTTCATAGTCCATCAGCGACTTGATGCGCTGGCCAAACCAAGCCCGCTGGCTGAGCGTGCCCAGGTACCCTTGGGTGACCGTATTCTGCCGTTCCACCCATTCGGCTACGTCCTTGTCAGTGCGGACGTCATTTTCCAGCCAGCGATAAGGATCGGCAACCTTCTCGCCGAACTGGGTTTCGACCAGATCGGTCTTGCGGGTTTGTGGGTAAGTCAACTTCATCGTGTCAGCCAGAACCGATGCGGCGCACAGGCCAAGAAATACGCCAAGGGCGGCGCGGGCGCGAAACGGCATGAACGGATCCCCAAATACAAAAGACGGCGGTCAGGGTAGCCCCTGCCGCCGCCTTTGCAATTCGTCGTTCGACGAATGTCAGGGATTATTCGCCGTCGTCATCCGAGAAGACCGGACCCGAGTCCTGGCCCTTGGCCGCAACGTCGCGATCGACCAGCTCGATCACCGCCATCGGCGAGGCATCGCCGGCGCGGATCCCGGCCTTGATCACGCGGGTGTAGCCACCGGCGCGGTCGGCGTAACGCGGCGCGAGCACGTCGAACAGCTTCACCAGCTGGGCATCGTCGAGCATGCGGGCATGCGCGAGACGGCGGTTCGAAAGGCCACCGTGCTTCGCCAGCGTGATCAGCTTTTCGACATAAGGGCGCAGTTCGCGCGCCTTGGGCAGCGTTGTGGTGATCTGCTCGTGCTTGACCAGCGCCGCCGCCATGTTGCGGAGCAGCGCCTTGCGGTGCGAGGAAGTGCGGTTGAGCTTACGCCCGCCGAGTTTGTGACGCATTGTACAGTCCTTCGTTCGTTAGGGGGCCGTATCAGGTACCCCGTAGCAGGCGCCGATGCGGCGGCGCCGTTCCGT
>JBJTMA010000114.1:0-16005 GCA_046063295.1 Novosphingobium sp. | reverse complement strand
GCACGGCCTCGGTCGCGGCCCAGCACATTTCCTTGAGTGCCATTTCCAGTCCCGCCGCGCCGCTGGCGGCATCCCAGGTGATATCGATCGTCTCGGTGCGGAACGCGCCGTCGAGCGCGGCTTCGACCGAGCGGATCTTGGCGATGTCCTCGTTGGTCAGGATCGGCTGGTCGACCTCGAGCCGCTTGTGTGTGCCCGCTTCCATGCCGAGCAGGTTAGGGCGCGGGCCAATCATGCTGACCAGGCTCATCACCAGTTCCTCGCGGATCGGATCGATCGGCGGATTGGTGACCTGCGCGAAGTTCTGCTTGAAGTAATCGTAGAGCAGCCGCGAGCGGCTCGACAGCACCGCGATCGGGGTGTCGGTACCCATCGAACCCAGCGGATCGTCGCCGTTCTGCGCCATCGGTTCGAGGAACCGCGAGAGGTCTTCCTGGGTGTAGCCGAAGGCCTGCTGGCGATCGAGCAGCGTGGTGGTTTCCTCCGGGATCGCCGCCAGTTCGGGCTCGACCACTTCGAGGTCCTTCAATTTGTACTGCGCCGAATGCAGCCAGTCCTCGTAGGGCTCGGCTCCGGCCAGCTCGGCCTTCAATTCTTCGTCCTCGATGATCCGGCCCTGATCGAAGTCGATCAGCAGCATGCGCCCGGGCTGGAGCCGCCACTTGCGCACGATGTTGTCTTCCTTGATCGGCAGCACGCCGCTTTCGGAGGCCATGATCACCAGGTCGTCGTCGGTCACGCAGAACCGCGCGGGGCGCAGCCCGTTGCGGTCTAACGTCGCGCCAATCTGGCGGCCGTCGGTGAAGGCGACTGCGGCCGGGCCGTCCCACGGCTCCATCAGCGCGGCGTGATATTCGTAGAAGGCGCGGCGCTTGGCATCCATCAGGGGGTTGCCGGCCCAGGCCTCGGGGATCAGCATCATCACCGCGTGGGCAAGGCTGTATCCGCCCGCGATCAGCAGCTCGAGCGCGTTGTCGAGGCAGGCGGTGTCTGACTGGCCGTGCGGGATGATCGGCCACATCTTGTCGAGGTCGGGCCCAAGCAGCGCGCTCTCCATCGTGCGGCGGCGGGCAGCCATCCAGTTGACGTTGCCGCGCACGGTGTTGATCTCGCCATTGTGCGCGATCAGGCGGTACGGGTGCGCCAGCTTCCAGCTGGGGAAGGTGTTGGTCGAAAAGCGCTGGTGCACCAGGCCGAGCGCCGAGACGCAGGCCGGATCGGCAAGGTCGCGGTAGAAGTCGCCCACCTGGGTTGCCAGCAGCAGTCCCTTGTAGACCACCGTGCGGCTCGAAAAGCTGGGCATGTAAAGGTCGGTCAGGCCGGGAATGTCGTGCTTTGCGGCCAGAGCCGCGAGCGGGTTCTGGGTCTGCTTGCGTATCGACAGGATTTTCCGCTCGAACGCGTCCTGGTCGGCGCAATTGTCGCCGCGGGCGATGAAGCACTGGCGGATCACCGGCATCTGTTCGAGAACGGTCTTGCCTAAGCCTTCGGGATTGATCGGCACGTCTCGCCAGCCGATCAGCCGCTGGCCTTCCTTGGCGATGAACTTCTCGAAGGTGCCGATCACGAAATCGCGCGCGGCATCGTCCTGCGGCAGGAAGCACATCGCGACCGCATATTCGCCCTCGGGCGGCAGGCGCATGCCCTCAGCGTCGGCCCACTGGCGATAGAGCGCATCAGGGATCTGGATCAGAATGCCCGCGCCGTCACCCAGCAGCGGATCGGCGCCGACCGCGCCGCGATGATCGAGGTTGTGGAGGATCTGCAGCGCCGAGCTGACGATTTCGTGGCTTTTCTTCCCCTTGATATGGGCGACAAAGCCCACGCCGCAGGCATCGTGCTCGTTTCCGGGGTCGTACAGCCCTTGGGGCGCGGGGTAAGCCATCGTCCAAACTCGTCCAATTGGGCGCAGTTTCCAGCCTGATTCGCGCCTGTTCAGCGCAAAACAACGGAAATGCGGCAATTTTCCACTACACCTCCTGCCGCATCATGCAGCATTTGTTGCGTGGAAATCTCCCATGACGACACGAAGCTGTTTTTGCAACTGCGAAAAGGAGCGTGCGGGGCTGCGCCGCGGCAAGCTGCGCGGTGAATAGGTTTTCAGGCTTGTCGTAACCGATGTGCGGGCCGTATTTCAGGCCGCGCCGCTCATCCTCTGCAGGTTGCTGAGTGCGGCTCGCAGTGCTTGCGCCGCTTCCTCAGCCGGGATCAACGATGCAGCTGGAGTGCCGGCGACCGGCTGCCCCTGCCCGGCCAGGTCGGGAGAATCGAACCGGCGGAACCCCGGTTCCTCGTGCGCCTGCGCGCTAGGTGCGGCAAGCGGAACGACGTGTCCGGCCTGTCCGGGGAAGATCACCACGGGCTCTATTTCGGCTCCCGGCGCGGGTTCGGCGTCCTCGATGCGAACGTGCCCAGGGCGCACCGCATTCAGCTCAAGCAGAGATGCATAAGGGTTGTCTTCAGCGACATCGGCCAGGCTTTCTTCGACCGCGACTTCGGTGTCAGCTGCGGTATTTGTCGCTGGCTCTTCGAAAGCCTGCGGTGCGACAAACTGAGCCGCCACCTGTACGGGCTGCGGCATCGTTATATGGCGCGGCGGCAGGAAGCTTGTGTCTTCGAGGGCCGCGTCGTCTTCAAGGAAGGCGTCGAGCGCAAGCGGGCGCATCGCGGCAGGGATTGCCGCAGGCGTGGGCGCAGCTGCGACGGGCACTTCAGGCACCTGCGCCGCAAAACGCGGCAGCGGATCTGCAACTGGCGCGGCGGGAGCCGGGAGCGGTTGGGTCCGCGCTTCCTCTACAGGTGCCGAAATGGGAGAAAGCGCCGCCGCAGGCTCGGCGGGTTCCTGGATTGCTGAAAGGAGTTCAGCGGGTGGCGGTGTGGCCGTGGCAGGCGCGATGGGCGATACAGCGGCGGCAGACGCCGCAGCCGACTGCGCGCGTTCGCGGCGACGGCGCATCGATTCCGCGAGCCGCGCCGCAAGGTCGGTCATCCCGAGGGTGGACGGACTGGGCAAGGGATCCACGGTATCTGGCTCGGCTATGGCAACGGGCACGGCAGGAGCCTGGACAGGGTCGACAACGGCCTCGACGTGCTCCGGCGCGACAAAATCGGCCATGGGCATAGGTGCCGCCGGCGTTTCGGCGGCGCGTTCGAATAGCGGGCTGGGTTCGGGCGTATCGAAGACCGAGGTCTGGAAGCCGGCGGCCTGCACGAAGTCTTGCGGCAAGTGGTCGTTTTCCGCCTGGATGCCGAAGATTTGGCGCGGGGCCGGGTCCGGCGTGACTGGCGGAGTCATGCCAAAAACCTGGCGACCATCGCGATGAGCGGCCTCTGCGGAAATGGCTGCAGGCTCGATCGCGGCGGCAGACGCCGGGGCCGACCGCGTCCAATCAAGCGACGACGCCGGTGCGCTCGCCGGGGAGGTAAAGGTAGCATGCGACACTGGTGGCGGATCGGCAGGCAAGGCCAGAGAGGCAAGATCGAGCGGCTGAACCGAATCAACCCCGGGGAGAGGTGCTGCCTCGTGCGGCACGAATTCCGGCTCCTCTTCCACAATGGCGAGAGCGCGGCGGCGATTGGCCATGATCCCGCCGCTCGAGCGGGCCGCTTCGAACGGCTCCTCGTCGCCGAATTCTTCGTGCGCTGAAATGGGGCGGCGCGCCGGCGCATCGGGGTGCGCATCGCGGCTGCGGATTCGCGGCGTATCCTCATTCAACTCTTTTGCGCCGCGCTTGCGTTCGCGCGCTTCGACCTTTGGCCGGGTCAGGCGGCGGGCGAGGGCAATGCCGATCACCGCGCCCAAGGCCGCCAGCACGAGTGCTAGCAGAATGCGGGCGGTTATTCCCAGCGGCGGTGCCGCTGCCGGGATTACCAGGTCGATGTGGCTCTTGAGCACGAGGTCTTCGAGCAAAGACGGCCGCACCGCCAGGCTACCCAGGCCGAACAGCGCGCCAAACCACAGCGCAACGACCGCCGGGAACAGCGGATTGGCAGTGATCGGCTTGCCCTTGGCTGGCTTGCGCTGGTGCTTGCTCACGTTTCGCAGAACCCCTGTAAACTCCTGTGCGAGCGCATTTGCCTTAGCCTCAAGCGGCCTCAGAAACGCGGTTTCGCATCTTCGGGGCTAACAGGACTTGGTAAACAACGTGATAACGATGAACGTTCTTCGACCAGTCATGATTGGTCCGGACATGCGCCTGGCCGGCTGCGCGGAAGTTCGGCCAGCTTGCTTTGGCAGCTAACAGGTCTGCCAATGCCGCGGCGCAGGCAACGGGTTCATCCGGCGGGAAGAGCACGCCGGTCTTCCCATGCTCGATGAGTTCGCGGTGCCCGCCGACATCCGATGCCGCGACGAGCTTGCGCTGCGCCATTGCTTCTAGCGGTTTGAGCGGCGTGACGAGGTCGGTCAGGCGGCTGCGCTTGCGCGGGTAGGCCATCACGTCCATCAGCGCGTAATAACGCTCGACCTCGCTGTGCGGGACCCGACCGACAAATCGAATGGCAGTGGCCGCCGGGCTTGCCGCAGCCTGCTCCCGCAGCGCCTGTTCCATGGGACCGCCGCCGACCAGCAGCAACCGGGCGTCGGGCTCGCGCGCGATGAGCTCGGGCATTGCCGCGATCAGGTCGTCGATACCTTCGTAGTCATAGAAGCTGCCGATGAAACCGATCACCGGACCGCCTCCCAGGCCAAGTTCGGCAGCCAGTGCCGGATCGGGCGGGGGAACTTCACCGAACAGAGAAAGGTCGACGCCGTTGGGGCTGAGCGTGATCTTGTCTGGTGCAACCCCGCGCTGGACGAGATCGTCTTTGAGGCCCTGGCAGATCGTCACCACCGCATCGGCGGCTGCCACGACATTGTTTTCCAGCGCGCGGGTCAGGCGATATTTTATATTGCCTTCGCTGCCGGTGCCGTTTGACACGGCAGCATCCTCCCAGAACGCCCGAATTTCATAAACCAGTGGCAGGCCCAGCCGTTTAGCGGCGATTGCCGCCGCCTTGCCGCAGAGCGCGGGCGAGTGGGCATGCACGATGTCGGGCCGCCAGTCCTGTGCCAAGGCGACAATCGCATCGGCAAGCAGCTGGATCTCACGCCATTCACGCAGGCCGGCGGGACCTCCCGCACTGCCACGCGTGCGGTGGAACTGGATACCGTCAGCCACTTCCACATCGGGACCATCGGCAAGGTGCCGCAGCCCGGTAATCCCCCGCACCTCGATCCCCGCGGCTTGCTGCGCCTTGAGGATCGCACGGGTGCGAAAGGTGTAGCCGCTGTGCAGCGGCAGCGAATGGTCGAGGACGTGAAGGACCTTGGTCATGGCCCTTCTTCCTAGGCGATGAGTGCTTAACGGCGCGTCAACTCCGCTGCGCTAAGGCGGGCCCAGGATGATCGACTTTTTCGCCCTGGCGCTGACTCACGGCCTGCTGGTGCTTGCCGCCCTGCGCATCCTGCTGCGCCGTGACCTGGACACGGAAGACGGCACACCGCCGCCCGAAGCTCCCGCGCCCGAGGTGCAGAAACTGCCGGGACTGCGCACCCGTGCTTGATCTTGCGATCACCGGTTTCACGCTGGCGCTGCTTGCGCTGGGGTTCCGGCGCCCCTTTGTCTGGGTGCTGGCCTACCTCTACATCGACATCCTTTCGCCCCAGAAGATTTCGTACCATCTGCTGGCATCGCTGCCGATCTCGCTGATCGCCTTCGTGCTCGCCTTTGGCGGCTGGGCGCTGGTCGATGAGAAGATCGACAGTCGCTTCACCCTGCGCCAGGGACTCATCGCGGTGCTGCTGGTCTATTGCGGGATGACCACGTTGAGCGCCGACTTCCCGGTCCAGGCCGCGCTCAAATGGTCGTGGGTGTGGAAGGCGCTGGTGTTCGCGATCTTCCTGCCGCTCACGCTACGTACGCGCCTCAGGATCGAGGCGGCGGCTCTGGTCATGGTACTCAGCGTGGGGGCGATCATCATCGATGGCGGGATAAAGACACTTGGCGGCGGTGGCGGCTATGGCGAGCTGCACTTGTTCATCAACGACAATACCGGCCTTTACGAAGGTTCGATCATCTCGACCGTGGCGATCGCGGTGATCCCGCTGATCGCCTGGCTGATGAACCATGGCACGATCTTCCCGCCCGACTGGCGCGTGAAGCTGTTCGGGCTGGCGCTGATGTTCTCGTGCGCGCTGATGCCGGTCGGCACCCAGGCGCGCACCGGTCTGCTATGCCTGGCGCTGCTTGCGGTGCTGGCGCTGCGTAACGTCAAACGGCGCGTCCTCTACATCGGGATCATGGCGATAGGGGCGCTGATCGCGATCCCGCTCCTGCCTGCCAGCTATACCCAGCGGATGAGCACGATCTCGAACCACGAGGCAGACGAAAGCGCATCGACCCGCGTTGCGGTTTGGGGCTGGACGCTCGACTACGTGAAAGACCATCCGCTCGGCGGCGGGTTCGAGGCCTATCGCAGCAACCGCGTCCATGTCGAACTCAAGGGGCAGAGTACCGATGGCAATAACGTCTCGGTCGAAACCCGCGATGCCTACGACAAGGCCCGCGCCTATCACTCCAGCTATTTCGAGATGCTGGGTGAGCAGGGCTGGCCAGGGTTGGTGCTTTGGCTGTGGCTCATGCTGTCCGGGCTGTGGCAGATGGAACGCATCCGCCACCGCTGGAAAAAGCGCACCGGTCCGGGCGAAACATGGCAGGCTCCACTCGCCACTGCGCTGCAGCTGAGCCTGATCGTCTATATGGCTGGATCGCTTTTCGTCGGCATTGCCTTCCAGCCGTTCTGCTACATGGTGATTGGCCTGCAGTGCGGGCTGTGGTCCTACCTGAAACGAATCGAAGGCAATTCCACGACGTCTTATCGCGCGCCCCGCACGCTCACCGTGCCGCATGCCGTAGCGGCAGAATAGCCCGCATTGCATAGGGGCGCAGCTTGCGCCATGACACCGCCTTTCCGTGTGCGTAAAGGAGAGGCCCCATGACCCCGCAAGAGCTTGCCGCCAAGACCGGTGAAGTGATTGGCGTTTCGGACTGGTTCGAAGTCAGCCAGGATCGGATCAACAAGTTTGCCGATGCGACCGGCGATCACCAGTTCATCCATATCGACGAGGAAAAGGCCAAGCTGACCCCGTTTGGCGGGACGATCGCGCATGGCTTCCTAACCTTGTCGCTCCTCCCGGTGCTGGGCGCAATGACCGAAGGCGCGCGCATCAGCGGCGTGAAAATGGGCGTCAACTACGGTGGCAACAAGACCCGCTTCATCAGCCCGGTGCGCGCCGGCAAGCGCGTCCGTGCGCACACCAAGCTGCTTGAACTGGTCGAAAAGCGCCCCGGACAATGGCAACAGACCAACGAGATTACCATCGAGATCGAGGGTGAGGACAAGCCCGCGCTGATCTGCGAATGGATTACGATGCTGTTCGTTTGACGTCGTCCCGGGCTTGACCCGGGACCGCTGGCCTCCCCGGGCAGACCAGGACCACAACGACCCCGGACCAAGTCCGGGATGACGAATTTGAAAAGGAACTACCCATGTCACGTGACGCAGTCATCGTTTCCACCGCCCGTACCCCGCTGACCAAGGCGGCGCGCGGCGCATTCAACAACACCACCGGCGCGACGCTCGGTGCTTACTCGATTCGGGCCGCGGTCGAACGCGCCGGGCTCGAAGGCGGCGAGATCGACGATGTCGTGATGGGCTGCGCCGCGCAGCAGGGCTCGACCGGTGGCAACGTCGCCCGTCTCGCCGCGCTTCGCGCTGGCCTTCCGGTCTCGGTGCCGGCGATGACCATCGACCGCCAATGCTCGTCGGGGCTGATGACCATCGCCACCGCGGCGAAGCAGATCATTGTCGACAACCTGGACATCTGCGTTGGCGGCGGGCTTGAAAGCATCTCGAAGGTCGTCGGCAGCGGCAAGATGTTCGTCGAGCCCGACCGCGCGCTGCTCGAAATGCATCCGCACATCTACATGCCGATGATCGGCACCGCCGAAGTGGTGGCCAAGCGCTACAACATCAGCCGCGAAGCGCAGGACGAATATTCGCTCCAGTCGCAGCAGCGCACCGCCGCTGCCCAGGCCGCGGGCAAGTTCAGCGACGAGATTGTGCCTTGCACCGCGACGATGGCCGTGGTCGACAAGGAAACCAAGGAAGTCTCCTACAAGGAAGTCACCGCGGATCGCGACGACTGCAACCGACCCGATACCACGCTCGAAGGACTGGCGAGCCTCAAGCCGGTCATGGGCGAAGGCCATACGATCACCGCAGGCAATGCCAGCCAGCTTTCGGACGGCTCGTCATCGGCGGTGCTGATGGAAGCCAAGGTCGCCGAGAAGCGCGGCCTCAATCCGCTCGGCCGCTATGTCGGCATGGCGGTCGCCGGGACTGAGCCCGACGAGATGGGCATCGGCCCCGTCTTCGCGATTCCCAAGCTGCTTGAGCGCTTCAACCTGAAGATGGACGACATCGGCCTGTGGGAACTGAACGAGGCCTTTGCGGTTCAGGTGCTCTACTGCCGTGACAAGCTGGGCATCCCCGACGAGCTGCTCAACGTCAATGGCGGCTCGATCTCGATCGGTCACCCGTTCGGCATGACCGGCGCACGCTGCACCGGCCATGCGCTGATCGAAGGCAAGCGCCGCGGCACGAAGTACGTCGTCGTCACCATGTGCATCGGCGGCGGCCAGGGTGCCGCCGGCCTGTTCGAGGTGCTCTGACATGCGTCTTCCCGCGCCCCGGATCGCTCCGCTCAGCGATGCCGAACTGGGTCCCGAGGCGCGGGACGCCATGGCTGCAATTCCCGAGCGCGCGCGGGGGCTCAACATCTTCCGCACGATGGCGGGCAATCCCGCGGCGCTGAAGGCGTTCCTCGCCTGGGGGAATTACATCCTTTCGGGCCGCAACAGCCTGCCCGCGCGCGAGCGTGAGCTGGCAATCCTGCGCGTGGGGTACCTGTGCGGCGCGGGCTACGAATGGACCCAGCACGTGCCGATCGGGATCGATGCCGGGCTGACCGGTGACGAAGTCGAGCGGATCAAGGCCGGGCCAACCGCGCCCGACTGGTCGCCGCTGGACCGCGCAATCCTGACCGCCAGCGACGAGTTGGTGCGAGATCACTTCATCACAGATGCGACATGGGCAAACCTTGCCGATCTGGGTGATACCGGCCGTGCCGATCTCGTCTTCACGGTTGGACAGTACACGCAGGTTTCGATGCTGCTCAATTCGCTCGGGGTGCAGCTCGATCCCGGGCAGACTCTCGACCCGGCGCTGGACCGGCGCTGACATGGGGCGGCTCGCAGGAAAGACGGCGGTGGTCGTCGGGGCGGGCCAGCAACCTGGCGACACCATCGGCAATGGGCGCGCGATTGCGCTGACTTTCGCTCGCGAAGGCGCCGAGGTCCTTTGCGTCGACCGCGAGCTGGACCGCGCCAGGGCAGTAGCGGATGAGATTGTTGCGGCAGGCGGGATCGCCCACCCGCTCGCTGCTGATGTCGTAACCGATGCCGCGGCGATCGTTGCCGGCGCACTTGATCGCTGGGGCAGGATTGACGTGCTCGTCAACAATGTCGGGATCGGTCACGCCGCTGACGGACCCGCGCAGCGCTGCACCGATGAAGCATTCGACACTGTCTTTGCCGTCAACTTCACCGGTGCGCGGCGCCTAACCCGCACCGTGCTTGAACCGATGCGCGCGGCCGGGAGCGGTTCGATCGTCAACATCTCCTCTCTCGCGGCGGTCGCCGGAGCGAACATGATCGCCTACGAAATTTCCAAAGCCGCGCTCAACCGGCTCACCACTGCAACTGCGCAAGGCAGCGCGGGCAAGGGCGTGCGCTGCAATGCGGTCATGCCCGGCCTCATCGATACGCCGATGGGCCTTGGCGGCACGGCGGAACGCGATGGACGCTCGCTTGAAGAACAGCGCGCGGTTCGCAATGCCATGGTCCCGCTTAAGGGCGGCATGGGCAGCGCCTGGGATGTTGCCAACGCCGCGCTTTTCCTCGCCTCCGACGAGGCGCGTTTCGTCACTGGAGCAATCCTACCGGTGGATGGCGGACTGGGCATTTCGATCGGCTGACGCACCTGGCTTGCCGGATCGCGCAGCAGCGCGCATGATATTCACGTCGCGCTGTGGGGAGACCGGCGGTGAACGGGCAGATCGGGATCGTTGAAATTCTGGGCGTCGCAGCGAGCGTCAGCCTGTTATCGGGTTGGCGGCTTTACTTGTGCGTGCTGGCAACCGGCCTGGCGATGCATTTCGGTGCGCTGCCCTTGCCTGAACATCTTGCTGCTTTGCGCGTGCTGGCCAGCCCCTGGGTGATGGGCGCGGCCGGAGCGGCTGCATTCATGGAATTCTTTGCGGACAAGATCCCCTGGCTCGATAGCCTGTGGGATACGGTCCATACTCTGATAAGGCCGGTCGGCGGCGCATTGCTGTCATTGGCGATCGTCGATCCCTCGGACCCTGCCGCCCAGGCCATCGCATTCATCCTTGGTGGTGGCGCCTCGCTGTTGACTCACGCCGGAAAGGCAGGCGCGCGTGCCGTGGTCAATGCCAGCCCCGAACCGTTCAGCAATGTGATCGTCTCCACCGCCGAAGATGTCGCGACCACCGGGCTGCTTTATCTGGCCTATGCGCATCCGGTACTCGCCGGCGGAGTTGCTGCCGCGCTCGTCGTTCTGGCGGTCGTGCTGCTGCTGATGGCACGGCGGGCTATCAAGGCGCTATGGGCGCGCTCGCAGCCCTGGGCGGTTCCCCGCCCCACCGCAACGGCGGTTCCCCGCCCCGCGCCAAGTGACGAACCGCCGACGCCTTAGGCGACGACCTTGAGCTGGGCCCGGTCGAAGCGCCGGATCCAATCTTCGACCACCGGAGCAATCTGCTGGCGCCAGCGGCTGCCATTGAAGATGCCGTAATGGCCGACCTCCGGCGCGAGCAGGTAATGCTTGCGCGATGCGGCCAGGCCGGTGGCAAGCGTCAGCGCAGCCTTGGTCTGTCCGATGCCCGAAATATCGTCGCGCTCACCCTCGATCGCGAGCAGCGCGGTGTCGCGGATCCTGGTGAGATCGACCACCTGGCCGCGGTGCACGAAGGTGCCATTGGGCAGCGAGTGCTTCTGGAAAACATGCTCGACCGTCTGCAGGTAATAGGCGGCGTTGAGATCGCAAACCGCGCGATATTCGTCATAGAACGCCTTGGTCGCATCGGCGCTTTCGCCGTCGCCGGCAACCAGATGCTTGAACATATGGTAGTGGCTCTGCATGTGATTGCCCAGGTTCATGCTCATGAACCCAGCGAGTTGCAGGAAGCCTGGATATACGCGCCGGCCGGCACCGGCATATTGCAACGGCACGGTGGCGATCACGGTGTGGCGGAACCATTCGATCGGGCGCTGCATGGCGAGGTCGTTGACCGAGGTTGGCGCCTCGCGGGTGTCGATCGGTCCGCCCATCATGGTCAGCGTGAGCGGACGGCAGGGATGCTTTTCGGCGCCCATCAAAGCGGTAATCGCCAGCGCCGGGACCGACGGCTGGCACACCGCGAGCATGTGCGCGCCGGGGCCGATATGTTCGAGGAAGACCTTGAGGTAATCGATGTAGTCGTCAAGATCGAACTCGCCTGCGCTCAGGGGCACATCGCGGGCGTCGGCCCAGTCGGTCACATAGACCTCGTGCCGCTCGGCCATCCGCGCCACGGTCCCGCGCAGCAGGGTGGCGAAGTGCCCGCTCATCGGGGCGACCACCAGCAGCCGCGGCGCGTCCTCGGGAAGGCCGGGATGAGTGAACCGCAGGAGGTTGCCGAACGGGCGATGCATCACGATCGCTTCGGTCACCGGATAGGCGGCGCCGTCCAGCTCGACGGTCTCGATATCGAAGGCGGGCTTGCCGTAAGGTGCGCTGGCGTGCGCGAACACTTCAAGCGCCGAAGCCATTACCGGGCCCACGCCGGTGTAGCCGAAGGGCAAAGCCGGATTGTTGAGCCACTCGGCGCCGACCGAGGCCCAGGTGCTTGCCATGTTGAGCCACGAACGCTGCATTTCATAAGCGGTATAAAGCACGCGCCGATAACTCCTGCTGGCCGGTCGTCGTGCCGGTTCGAGAGGCAAGGTGCAGCCGTTTCACCGATTGTGCAATGCACAAAATGACGCACCGCAGCACGAGTGCCGAGTTGCCACTTATTCACTTACGAAGCGTTGGGACTGTGCTAGGGGCTGCGCCATGAGTTCCGCACCGGTCGAAGCCGAGCCCGACGTCAATCCGCCCAAGCCGGCCCGGACCCTTGGCCCGCTGCGCATGATCTGGCGGGAAACCGCCAAGTATCCGCGCCAGATTGCCCTGGCGCTGTTCGCTTTGGTAGTGACCGCAAGCGCAACCCTGGCCATTCCCGCTGGCTTTCGCCTGGTAATCGATCGGGGCTTTGGCGAAGGCGGCGACGCGGCGAACATCGCGCGGTGGTTTCGTTATCTGCTGATGATCGTGGTCGTGCTCGGCATGGGTACGGCTTTGCGCTTCTACTTCGTCTCATGGCTGGGTGAGCGTGTGGTCGCCGACATCCGGCTCAAGGTGCAGAACCACCTGCTGCGCATGTCGCCGGCTTTCTTCGAAGCCAACAGCCCCAATGAAATTTCCTCGCGGATGACCTCGGACACCGCGCTGATCGAACAAGTGGTGGGAACAACGGTGTCGATGGCGCTGCGCAACGCGATCATGGGTATCGGCGGCGTGGTCATCCTGTTCGCGCTCGCCCCCAAACTGACCGCGGGGTTGTTGCTGGGGATCGTCGTGGTAATGACCCCGCTGCTCTGGTTCGGCCGACGTATCCGCACGATTTCGCGCACCAGCCAGGACCGGGTTGCCGATATCGGCGCGATGGTCGCCGAGATCCTCGGGGCGATGCGGATTGTCCAGGCTTTCAACCAGGAGACGCGTGAAGCCGACCGCTTCGCCGCCAGCGTCGAACTGACCTTTGCTACTGCCAAGCGCCGCATCCTGCTCCGCGCGGCGATCTCGGCGATGGCGATCTGCGCGATCTTCGGCAGTATCGTCTTGCTGGTCTGGGAGGGCGCAGACCAGGTGGCCGCCGGCTCGATGACGGGCGGCACGATCCTGCAGATCGTGCTGGTTGCCGGCCTGGTTGCGGGAGCGCTGGGGTCGCTGAGCGAAGTGTACGGCGATTTGCTGCGCGGCGCCGGGGCGGCAGGGCGGCTCGCCGAACTGCTCGCCGAAAAACCGGCGATTACCGCTCCGCCGCGGCCGCTCGCGCTTCCCAGTCCGGCGCGCGGCAAGCTTGCGTTCGAAGCGGTGACCTTTCGCTACCCGACCCGGCTGGACGTGGCAGCGCTCGCCGATTTTTCGCTCACGATTGAACCCGGCGAGACGGTGGCCATCGTTGGACCATCCGGCGCGGGCAAGTCGACGCTGTTCCAGCTCGCCGAACGGTTCTACGATCCGCAGGCCGGGGTCATCAAGCTCGACGGGGTCCCGCTCACGGCGGTCGACCCCGCCGATATCCGCCGCCGCATGGCCCTGGTGCCGCAAGAAGGCCAGCTCTTCGCCGCATCTGCGCGCGACAACCTGCGTTATGGCAACTGGGGCGCGAGTGACGAGGAAATCTGGGACGCGGCGCGGGCGGCCAATGCCGAGACATTCCTTCGCGCGCTGCCTGAGGGGCTCGACACGTTCCTGGGTGAAGGCGGGGCGCGGCTTTCCGGCGGCCAGCGCCAGCGTGTGGCCATTGCCCGCGCGGTCCTGCGCGAGGCGCCGATCCTGTTGCTTGACGAGGCAACCAGCGCGCTCGACGCCGAAAGCGAGCGGCTGGTCCAGGATGCGCTCGACAAGCTGATGCAGGGCCGCACCACGCTGGTCATCGCGCATCGCCTCGCGACGGTTCGCGCCGCAGACCGGATCGTCGTGCTTGATCACGGACGGATGGTCGAAAGCGGTACCCACGAGCAGCTGATCAAGGCCAAGGGGCTTTATGCGCGGCTTGCCTCGTTGCAGTTCGACGATACCAAACTCGCCGCTGCAGGAGTGGATTGATGGACCTGATGCTGACCGCCGTGCTCCTCGGCATTGTCGAAGGGCTTACAGAGTTCATCCCGGTCTCCTCGACTGGGCACCTGATCCTCGCCACCGAAATCTTCGGTTACGATGCGAAGACCTGGGCTACCTTCAACGTTGTCATCCAGCTCGGCGCGATCCTTGCGGTGGTGGTGCAATATTGGCGAACCTTCTGGGCCGTCGCGATGGGCCTGCTGCGGCGCGAGCCGCTCGCGATCCGCTTTGTGATCAATCTCGTCGTTGCTTTCATCCCGGCGGCCATCCTCGGGGTGCTTCTGAAGCACCAGATCGATGCCATGCTGGGTAGCCCGGTGATTGTTGCCTGGGCTTTGATCGCGGGGGGCATTGCGATCCTGGCGGTTGAGCGCTGGTCCAAACAGGGAAGTTATTCGGGATTGGGACAGTTGCCGGTCAGCCAAGCCCTTGGTGTCGGGTTGCTGCAATGCCTGGCCATGATCCCCGGCGTCAGTCGTTCGGGCGCCACCATCATGGGCGCGCTTGCCATGGGGATCGAACGGCGGACCGCCGCCGAGTTCAGTTTCTTCCTTGCCATTCCGACGATGCTCGGCGCTTCCACGCTGGAACTATGGCAAAACCGCGCCGAGCTTGCCGCCGGAACCGGCCCTGTGGGCTGGAGCCACATCGCGGTAGGCTTTGTTGTGAGTTTTGTGGTCGCGCTGGCGGTGATCCGCGCCTTCGTGGCTTACGTCAGCCGGTCAGGCTTCACCCCGTTCGCGGTGTACCGGATCGTCGCGGGAGCTGCCGCCCTGGCGATCCTGATGCGTTAGACCGAAGGAACCAATTTCAGATCAGTGCATTATCACGTCAGCCGAACCACAGCGGTCCGGTACCGATTGGCCTATGAGCCATCTATGACGGGGAACTGTTCATGAAATCCATTCTCAAGACCGCCCTTCTCGCCTCGACCCTCGCCCTCGGCCTCGCCGCTTGCGACAGCAAGAAGGAAAACGCCGACGAAGCCATGGCCAATGCCGTACGCGAATCGGGTGAAGCAACCGCTGCATCGATCGACGCCAGCGCAGCCGCTGCCGATGCTTCGGGCGCTCCCGATGCCAAGGTCGATGCGATGAAGGACAAGGCTGAGCAGACGCGCGACAACGCCGATGCCAAGGCTGACAAGATGGAAGACAACGCGGACAAGAAGGACAAGACCCCGGAATAAGTCCGGCGTCCAAACCTTGAACGGCGAAAGGCCGGCGGTCCCTGTGGCTGCCGGCCTTTTTGCAATGTGCCTCGGTCTGAGGCCGGTCAGACTGGCGAGGCGCCGCTGCCGCGTCCACCGCGCAGCGAATATTCCTGGGTGCCGCGATGCAGCACGTCGTCGATGTCGATCACTGACGAATTGGCATAGGTGAAGCCAGGGCTGAGCGAGCGGTAGAGCCGGTCGAAATCCCGATCGACCGTATCATGGTAGAGCTGCTCGAAGCTCTCGATCACGAAATAGGTCGGCTGCAGGTCGTCGATTACGTAGTCGGTCCGCATGACCCGGTCGACGTTGAGCATGATCCGGTTCGGGCTCTGCGCCTCCAGGCTGTAGACCGCCTCGGTCGGACCCGAAAGAATTCCCGCACCGTAGACTTTGATCCCGTCCTTCTCCTGGATCAGGCCGAATTCGACCGTGTACCAGTAGAGCGCGCCCAAAGCCTTGAGCCGGTTGTGGCGCATCGCCTTCCATCCGGCGCGGCCATATTCCTGCATGTAATCGGCATAGACCGGATCGGCGAGCATCGGCACGTGCCCGAACACGTCGTGGAACACGTCGGGTTCCTGGATATAGTCGAACTCGGCGCGGCTGCGGATGAAGTTGCCTGCGGGGAAGCGCCGGTTGGCCAGGTGCCAGAAGAACACGTGATCGGGGATCAGCATCGGCACCGGGACCACGCTCCACCCGGTCAGCGCGCCGAGTTCGGCGGAAAGCCGGTC
>JBJTMA010000113.1:0-46610 GCA_046063295.1 Novosphingobium sp. | reverse complement strand
GATGTGACCGGGACCAACTTTACCGTTACCGGGTTGGGCGCGGGCAAGACCGAATTCGATGTCGATGCCGGCCTCAACTGGGTTTCGGAAGACGAAGGCGGGTTCTACATTGCCTACCAGGGCATGTTCCGCAACGATGTGACCAGCCACGGCGTGGACGCCGGGATCCGGCTCGAATTCTGATCGGACATCGAAGTACAAGGAAGGGGGCGCGGCGCAAGCTGCGCCCCTTTGTTTTTGGATCAGACTAGTTGCCGAACGGGTTCTTGGCGCTGCGCAGCATCAGCCGCACCGGCACTGCATCGAACCCCAGTTCGCGGCGGATGCCGTTGATCAGATAGCGCTGGTAGCTCATCGGCAGGTCGTCGAGCCGGGTGCCGAAGATCACGAAACCCGGCGGGCGGGTCTTGGCCTGGGTGATGTAGCGCAGCTTGATCCGCTTGCCGCCGGGTGCGGGCGGAGGGTTCTTTTCGAGCGCGTCGTCGAACCAGCGATTGAGCGCCGAAGTCGGCACGCGGCGCGACCATGAGGCGCGCAATTCGAACGCGGCCTTGAGCAGCGTGTCGAGGCCCTTGCCGGTCCGCGCCGATACGGCCAACAGCGGCAGGCCCTTGACCTGCGCCAGCCCTTCATCGAGCGCGGCGCGGATGCCGTTGAACAGGCCGCTGGCGTCTTCGGCCACGTCCCACTTGTTGATTGCGATCATCAACGCGCGGCCTTCCTCGAGCACCATGCTGGCGATCTTTAGGTCCTGATGCTCGAGACCGCGGGTGGCGTCGAGCAACAGCACAACCACCTCGGCAAAGTCGATCGCATGGCGCGCATCGGCGACTGCCAGCTTTTCGAGCTTATCCTTGACCAGCGCCTTCTTGCGCATGCCCGCGGTATCGATCAGGCGGACAACGCGGTCTTCCTGCGTTTCTGGATCGTGCCACAGCCAGTCGATCGCAATCGAATCGCGGGTGATTCCCGCTTCGGGTCCTGTGAGCAGGCGGTCCTCGCCCAGGAAGGCGTTGATCAGCGTGGATTTTCCGGCATTGGGCCGCCCGACGATGGCAAGCTTGAGCGGCGCGCGGTTAAGCGCTTCCTCGTCTTCCTCATCGATCTCTTCATCGGCGGCAGCTTCATCGCGTTTGCGCTGGCCGGGGTCGAGCAGCGGGAACAGCGCCTCGAACAGGTCGCCAAGCCCCTCACCGTGCTCGGCGGAGAACGGCACCGGATCACCGAAGCCGAGCGAATAGGCCTCGAACAGCCCGTGATCGCCCGACTTGCCCTCGGCCTTGTTGGCCACCAGCACCACCGGCACCGTGCTTTCGCGCAGGTAGCGGCCGATTTCCTCGTCCATCGGGGTGAGCCCTGCGCGCGCGTCGATCACGAACAGCGCCACGTCGGCGCCGACCAGCGAAGCCTCGGTCTGCTGGCGCATCCGGCCCGGCAGGCTGGCCTTGTCCTCATCCTCCCACCCGGCGGTGTCGACGATCGTGAAGTCGAGCCCGAGCAGACTGGCATCGCCCATGCGGCGGTCGCGCGTTACCCCGGGCTGGTCATCGACCAAGGCCAGCTTCTTGCCGACCAGCCGGTTCCACAGCGTGCTCTTGCCAACGTTGGGACGGCCGATAATGATGACTTGCGGGAGCGCCATAGGGGCCAACTGGCCGCATGGGCCGCAATTTGCAAGCACGGTGGCAATTCCCTACTGCGCCGTTAACCATAGGTTGCAGGCACGGGCTAACCATCGCCGTGCCACTTCGCCCGGCATGGGACTGCGGGGCCGGATCATCGGATGTGCACTTTTTGCGCTTGGGGCGATGTCCCTTGGCGCGCCGCTGACCGCGAAGATCGCGATCCCCGATGACGATGTCGTCACCGGCGGCGGCAGCACCAGCCTGCCCCCCTACCTGCAATGCGTGCCCTATGCCCGGCAGGTATCGGGGATCAACATTCACGGCGATGCATGGACCTGGTGGGACCAGGCCGAGGGACGCTATGCCCGCGGCTTCTTGCCCAAGGTCGGCGCGGTCATGGCGCTGAGGCCGCACGGCAATTCGCACCTTGGCCACGTCGCCGCGGTAAGCCGGATCGTCGACAGCCGCACCATCCTGATCCGCCATGCCAACTGGAGCCCGATCAACGGCCGCCGCGGCCAGATCGAGGACAACGTCAAGGTGATCGACGTCTCGCCCGCGAACGACTGGAGCCAGGTGCGCGTCTGGTATGCCCCGATCCAGGCGCTGGGCGGTTCGGTATGGCCGGTTCAGGGTTTCATCTATTCGGGCAAGCCGCCGAAAATCGCAGCCAAGCCGGCTTTGGCATCTTCCCCCGCAAAGGCCAAAGGCGGCAAGCCGGCTTCGCTCCTTCCCGGCACTTACGACGACGCCCCGGCCAAACCGCGCGGCACCAAGGCGCCACGCGGATCGATCGGGGACATCATCGGCCAGAAGATGGGCTGGTAATCCCGCTCAGAAGCGGAAACCAAGCACCGCCCTGAACGTGTGAAAGTCGTAATTCGGATCCTGCTGGACCGCGTAGACGCCGCCAGCTCCGCCTGAAAGGACGAACGGATTGGTTGCGCCGGCGGTGCCCGGTCCAACCTGCACGTAGTAGTCGCGGTCGCGGTAGCGGTTGTAGAGGTATTCCATCCCCAGCGTGACCCCGCCGCCAAGAACCACTTCGGCCCCGCCGCCGGCCTGCCAGCCCCAGACCATCTTGTCCGGGTTGACCTGGGTAAAGCTGTTGACGGTGTTGGTGGTGGTGAACGTGTGGTTGAGCTTGGCGTAGCTCGGCCCGCCGGTGACATACATCAGTCCGCGGTTACCTGGGGCAAAGCCCAGTCGCGCACGCGCCGAAATCGCGTAGTCGAGCCCGCGGGTGAACGTATAGCTCGCCGGGGTGGTGCTGAACGCGGTGGTCGAATCGGTGGCGTCGTTCTTGGACCCTTCGACCAGCACGCCAGCCACCAGATTGCCGAACCGTGCATCGTAACCGAGCCGCACGGCGTAGTCGGCAGCGTCGTGATCCGGGGTGCAGACGGTGCCTGTGCCGGGATCCGTGGGCGCAGTAGCTGCGCCATTGCAGAAACCGTTGGCGAAGGCATTGCCGCCGGTCGAAGTCAGCACGCCGTTGTCGTAGCTGCCGTCGCGATTGGTGTCGAACACCACGGTATCGCGGTTGCCGCCGTGGTTGTCATGCGTGGCAAGCCCGCCGGAGACTGCGATATAGGGGCCGTTGTATTCGCCGGGATAGCTATCAGCGAAAGCGGGCGCAGCGAACCCGGCCAGCGCCAGGGCTGCGATCGAGGTGCAGGTGCGAAGTTTCATGAAACGGTTCCATTCGTTGGGAGGGACGAGGTGCTTCCCCAACGAACCGCACCGCGGTTTCGATGCAACTAGCGCAAAATAAACGGCTTAGTGTGGCTTTTATGCGACAGCCGCCACCCGATCGAGGTCAGGCCTTGGCCACCGGGGGATTGTCGCCCAGATCCTCGAACCAGGCTTCGACCGGGCCGTTGAGCTTGAGTAGCAGCGGACGACCGTGGCGGTCCATGGTTTTGCCGGCCTGGACCTTCACCCAGCCCTCCGAGATGCAATATTCCTCGATATCGCGGCGCTGATTGCCCTTGAAGCGAATGCCGATCCCGCGCTGGAGCTGCTCGGCATCGAAGAATTCGCTGCGCGGATCGACTGCAATGCGGTTGGGCGGCAGGTCGGCGGCTGCGGAATTGGCGGCGGGCTTTTCAGCAGGAGAGTTGTCTTCGCTCATCGCAGCGGCCCTAGTGCGGTATCCGCTCTTGTCAATTCCGGCGCGCCGCACTAATGGCCCGCTTCCGCAATCGGAGCGGGCGCGTAGCTCAGCGGTAGAGCACACCCTTCACACGGGTGGGGTCACAGGTTCAATCCCTGTCGCGCCCACCATAAATGCCCTTGAAATATAGGGAATTTATGGATGGCCGCTTCTTTCTGAAATCCTCTGCGTAATAGTCGCACGCGAAGCGACACGGCATTTGCGGTGCGTCAATACGCATGTCGGCCTATTCACAGGATTCGCTACGGTCATGATCGTATCACGCAGCATTTTGCTTGGGGAAGCGTCGAAGAACCCACCCTGCATTCGCGTTTTCGGTTCGCAAAACAGCACACCGTGACAAACCGCATGACCCAATCTTCCAATCCATCAATTGATTTTATTCAATCGCTCCGGTTATTTTGATCGCGAGACGAATATCTCACCTAGACAGTTTCGCCCAGATCACTTAGCTCGGTCATTGATGCACATAGGTCGCGCCAAAAAGACAAGTATCAGTAGGGTAATTCTGCTGTATTGCGTTGCCCTGACGGCTGCGATTGCTTTTGGTTTGAGTGTAGGCGTTGTCCCTTGGATGATGTTCTCCGCAAATTTGGGTTTGGGATTGATCGGCATCACCGTTGGGGCCTACGCCGCCGGCGGTATTACCGCGCGACTGGCGCTGGGCCGGCTCGTGAACCGCCAGCCGCCCACTTCGATCCTTCCCTTGGCTGCGACCGTCCTGTTCACGTCGATCCTGCTCTATTTGCTCCCGTTCGATTTCTGGTGGTTGGCAAAGGCGGTACAGGGAGCTGCGACTGCGACGATTTACATGGTCGTCTTCGGCTGGGCCGGCCGATCCGCATCGGCCGAACAACGGTCGATGCGGCTTGGGATGCTCGGCGCCTTTGTTTCATTTCCGGCCGTCATCTGTCCAGTGGTGGGGGTGGAGCTTGCCCGCTACACGAATGGATATGTCCTTGCCGCAGCTCTTGGTTCTGCAGGCATCGCGCTGCTCTCTGCCGGGCTTCTCACCCTGACCAAAGACGATGCTTTCGAATTGAAGCCTCCGTCCGAGAGCGGCGGGCGCGCCGGCCTGCCTTGGCTGTCGATGGCGGCGTTAATTCTGGCCACAGCCCCCTTGGGCGTATTTGAATCACTCATGCCCCTGATTTCCGGCAGACTGCCCTCGATGAATCCGGGGGCGCTCTATTTCGCCTTCGGCGTTGCTCTGGCCTTGGGTCGCCTGCTCGGCGGCTGGGCAAGCGGACGATTTGGCGCCGGATACATGTCCGGCATCGGCGGACTATTATCAGCCATTTGCCTGCTGGCGGGTGCATCGAGCGGACTGGCGAACCACTCGGCAATTATTCTGGCGTCGAGCGCAGGACTGACAGTGGGACTAACCGTGTCAGCACTCTTCGCTGACATCTCCAACCGCACTTCGAACGAGCGCCAGGCATCGACCATGGGCATAGCCGGCATCTTTCACGACGCGGGGATCGCGTCGGGTGCAATGCTGATCGGCACTGCGGCAAGTTCGCCGGAACGCGCCATTTCCCTCAGCGGTGCGGCCGCGATCGCAATCCCGCTTCTGCTGCTGGCTTCATCGGATTGGAGAAGAGAGCGCGACGATCGGCAAATGCCGCGTCCGCCCGCGAGGTAATGATGATCGTACTTGAACGAATCTATGACCTGACAGCACTATTATATACCCGATATATCATTTCGGCTGGAATAGTTTCAGTCTTGATTGCGATATGGATCTTCAGATCATCGACGCGATTGCGGACGCGGAGCACATTTCCCCGCGTCTCTCAAATGTTGCGGGAATTTGGTCATTCGACCATTTCCGTCACCGTCATATCCGCAACGAATATCGGGATCTATGCGATCGTTCTCTATTGGGGTTTCGCGATCTATAACCCGTATGCCGTCCAATCCGGCTTGCTGGGCAATCTCCTATACTTCATGGCGATCATGCTGGCGCACGACACTTATTTCTACTGGACGCATCGTGCAATGCACCTGAAGGGGCTTTTCGTACCATTCCATCGCCTGCACCACAAATCGAACAACCCATCGCCATGGTCTGCCTATTCGTTTTCTCTGCTCGAATCGATTGTTCAAGGCGCATTCTTTCCAATCTACCTAACATATGTCCCGACGCCACTCCCGGCGCTGATTGCCTTTGGATTCGTGCAGATTTCATTCAATGTCATCGGACACGGCGGCATTGAACTGGCGCCACGCTGGTCGGTTATCCGATTAAAGTTTTTGACTGGTGTGACATTCCATGATCTACATCACGCTTATTACAATTGTAACTACGGGTTGTACTTTCGATTCTGGGATAGATTGATGGGGTCCGAACATCCACGCTTCGAGGCCGCCTACCTCCACGTCATAAGTAAAGAAAATAAAGGTGATCTGCACTCGAACTTTTTAAAAAACAAAATATCTCCGTAGAATTGCAATCGCAGGTATTGCAAATAAATGGCCAAATAAGGCCCTTCTGCCGTCCTGGGAAGCGGCTGAAAGTCTGATATGCGGGAGTCGGATTGGGAATGGATAGTTTTATCGTAAATCTGTGCCCCACGGGCATGATACCTACTAAGTCCAATACGCCGCATGTGCCCATTACTCCGAAAGAAATCGCCGAAGACGTCAGGCGATGCCGCGAAGCAGGCGCCTCGATCGCTCACCTTCATGCCCGCGACGACGATGGTGACCCCACTTGGCAAGGTGAACGCTTTGGCGAAATCGTGGAAGCGGTGCTCGATCGCGTTCCCGACCTGATCATCTGTGTAACGACAAGCGGCAGGAACTGGCAGGATTTCCCGCGAAGGTCCGAATCGCTGCGTCTTGCGGGACGGCTGCACCCGGAAATGGCTTCGCTCACCCTCGGTTCGATGAACTTTCCGACGACCGCCTCCGTCAATCCCCCGGATATGATCGTCAGCCTAGCCGGGGCCATGCAGGATGCCGGAATTGTCCCGGAGTGCGAGGTGTTCGACGTGGGAATGTCGAACTATCTGGCCACCCTGCACCGGCAAAATGTCCTGGCAGCACCGCTTTACTGCAACATCCTGCTGGGTTCGAAAGGCACCGCGGATCTCTCCCCACTAAATCTGGCCGCGATACTGGCAGCACTGCCTGCAGGTACCACCTGGGCGCTTGCCGGCATTGGCCGCTACCAGCTTCAGGCCAACACCCTGGCACTGGCTCTTGGCGGTCATGTCCGGATCGGCCTGGAGGACAATCCGTATTTCGATTGGGACACGAAGGATCCGGCGAGCAATCCGCGTCTGGTCGAGCGGATCGTGCGCATAGCCCGCGAACTTGGGCGTACTCCCGCCACGCCGGAACAGGCGCGGCAGATCATCGGACTGAAAGTACCGGAAAGGCTGAAATAACCATGGGTCGCTATTCTAGAATTGCGGAAACAAGTCTTCCGATCCAACGGCCCAATCGCATTGTGGAATGCAAGGCCTACGCATTTCATGATCCGGAAGGAGACGACGACCTCCTGGTTCTCGTTCACCGCCCCGAGCAGACGGACGTGATTCCGATCGTTCGGCTGCATAGTACCTGCGTGACCGGAGACGCTTTAGGCTCTGCAAGATGCGATTGCCGTTTTCAGCTTGATCAAGCGCTCGAGCGCATCACCGCATCCCAATTCGGAATTCTGGTTTACCTCAATACCCATGAAGGCCGCGGAATCGGCTTGATGAACAAGATCCGCGCCTACGCCTTGCAAGAAGAGGGGCGCGACACAGTCGACGCCAATACAGACCTGGGTCTGGCAATCGATGCCCGGGAGTACACCGGTGCAGTCGAGGCGCTACGGGATCTTGGCGTCACGCGCATAAAATTGATGACCAACAACCCCGAAAAAATTGCCGCAATGACCGCTGGCGGCATCGAGGTGGTCGAACGGCTCCCGGTGCTGGGCGGGGAGACGCCCTTCAATGGTAGCTACCTCGAAACGAAGAAGCAGCGGATGAACCATATGCTGGATGACGTAGCATGATCGACGCCGAACTTCGTTGGTCGGATCCTTCGATATACAAGGATCTGGCTACTTCATTTCAAAAGAAGAACGCCAATCTCCTGGCGGCACTGCTTGCCGACATGCTGGGCGGTGATCGTTGTGTGGATTTCGGCTGCGGAACCGGATTTCTCAGTGAATCGATCCTTCGGCTGCGGCCCCGGTTGCGAATGGACTGCGTGGACATTTCGCCCGCCATGCTTGCTGCGGCAAGGTCCAATCCAGCCTTGCAGGGCTGCCAGTTCCATCAAGCCTCGATGCAGAACTTTCCCGGCTCCGACTACGACGGACTCGCATCGAATGCCGCCATTCACTGGACTGCGCCGCATTTCGAGCGAACCTTCGCCCAAGTGGCGGCGGCATTGAAGCCCGGAGGCGTCTTTGCAATCGCTACCGCCGGGAAATCGCCGGCGTCAGACAGGTTCGACGCGAGCATTCGCGCACTGGCGCAGGAGGTTTCGGCCGAAATCGATGAAATGCCGTTTGCACAGCGCCGCCTGACAATTGAACAGATTTCAGGACTGTGCGGGGCGGCAGGTCTCGAAGTTGCGGACTGCTTCATGGTGGAGCGTCACGCAACGATGCCTGTCGCACGCTATATCGATTGGCTGGTTGCAAGTGGCGGCCCTTGGACCTGTTTTTCCAACGACAGCAGTGAGCTGCGAAGAGCTGCGGAAGCAATCTTCGCTCAAGCTGAGGGAGGTATGGAAGTCGGGCATTGGAGCACGGTGGTCACCGGGTGTAAGAAGTGAACGACCCGCGGGCGATCTTGAGTGCCACATGCATGACGGGTCGCCACGTGGCTTCTTCCGCCAGTCCTGCAGCCACAGCCGCGGCGATTGAGTTGCTGGAACAGGGCGCGCCTGCCTTCGTCGCCGCAGCCGCTGCGCTTGCGGTGCTGTTCGTGGAATTGCCGATGAGCTGCGGGATCGGCGGCGACCTGGCGATAGTTGGGGTCGAAGGTTCCACCCAGCAGCCCTTCGGCTTCTGCGGCCTCGGTCAAACCCCGCAAGCTGTTTCGGCAGGTTACTTTTTGTCGCGCGGAATGGGATCGATCCCCAAGCGCGGCATCCTGTCTGCTACAGTTCCCGCTGCCTTGCCGACGCTCGAACGCTTTCTTGCCAAGCATGGACGGACTGCGAGTGAGCGCATTTTCGAACCGGCAATCCGCCGCGCGGAAGCGATGACGATCGACGCACGTTTTACGAAGTGGACGCGGAACAATATCGAAACGGTTCGCTCGAATGCCGATCTTTCCGCACTTTACCTGGCGGACGACGGGCCGCTGCCGCCCGGCACCGTACTGACACAATCCGCACTTGCCGCAACCTTGACGAAGATATCCAGTGATCCCGGCTATTCCCGCTCGGAAGATCTTGTCGGCAGCCTGGCCAAGACATCGGCCCGCTTCGATGGCGCGATGACTGCAGAGGATTTCCGGGCGGTCGATGTCGACACGTCGCTGTGTCGCTTGCGCTGTGCGGGGCATGAAATTTACACCACGCCGCTGCCCACCCAGGGACACGTCCTGCTGCGCTCGCTGGATGTCTATTCACGCGTCGCGCCCCCTGCCAGGCCGGATGAAGCGCATCGAATCCATCTGTTGAGCGAGGTGTTCAACCAGGCATATCAAGAGCGGCTCGAGATGGGCGGCGACCCGTCTTTTGTTGCCAGAACCGAGCGGCTGTTCGATCCGCGCGGGGCCGCTGAAATGGCGGGCAAGGTGAACCGCGAATTCCGTTCGGATTGCCCCTATTCGAACTGGTATAACCCGGGCGATACAACCCAGCTTGTCGTAGCCGACAGCTACGGCAATGCCGTGACGATGATCGCCAGCCTTTCGCTGGGCTTCGGTTCAGGTGTGATCGACCCGGAAACCGGTGTGATTTTCAACAACCGGCTCGGGCGCAGTGCAACCTTGCGGGCCGACCATGCGAACCGCGTCGAACCAGGCAAACGACCGGTAAACACGATTCAGGCGTTCCTGGCCCGGGACACCCACGACGGTTTGCTGCTGGGCGGAACCCCCGGCGGTGACGGCCAGGTCCAGTGGAACGCCGACCTGTTGTCCAAAGTGCTGTTGCATGGCGTGCCGATGGAAGAAGCCATCGCCGAACCGCGCTTTACCCATTTTCCCGGCGCCGAGCAGGTCGAAGTCGACGGACCCGAACTGCTGCAGATCGAACACGGTTCGGCTTCAATCGAGGCCGAGCTTTCGCGGCGCGGGCACAAGGTACGCCGCAAAGCGCGGGTGCAGGGCTGCCTCAGGGTCGCGGCAAGGCGAGGAAACAAATGGCTCGTCGCCGATGACGGCCATGAAGAAGGTGCCACTGTGGCGGTCTGAAATTGGAAACGCATTCAGGGAGAGCAAGAGATGGGTCTGGAGAACGAACTGCTGGAAATCATCGAGAAGGAAGCGATGATCGAGCGCAACAAGCTATCGCGGGAAGCAACCCTGGAGGAGCTTGGCATTGCGTCGATTGATGTGATCTCGGTCTTGTTCGCAATCGAAGAAAAGTACGACGTGGTGATCGAAGGCGAAGAGCTGGCCGGTGCGACCACTCTTGGCGATTTCATCGATCTGCTTGCCGCCAAGGTGGCAGCTAAGTGATCGATCGCCTGACGACGAACAACCGCCGGATTCTGGTCACGGGAATAGGCGGCGTTGCTTCGCTTGGTCCTGATGCCCGATCGATCTGGGAGCGCGCAAAGTCCGGCGACGGAGCTATCCAGATCACCAACATCGATCCAGGTCCCAACGGTCCCGAGGCGCACGATGTCCCCCTTGCACGCGTGACAGCCCCGGACATGGCTTTCGCCGCATCGCAATGCAATCGCCAATCGGCAGCAACACTCGACAGTTTCGCCAAGCTTGCTGTTGCCGCTTCGGTAGAAGCGGTAAATGATGCTGGCTTGTCGGCGGATACACTGAATCAGCGGACCGCCGTGATATTCGGCCATGGCACAGGCGGGACAGAGTCCTTCGAGGCTTCGTATGAGCGTTTCTTTGCACTCAAGACCCCCAAGGCGCACCCGCTGACCATACCCAGGGTCATGCTTAGTTCGCCCACATCGGCGGTTGCCATGCATCACAACGTCCACGGCGTGACCTTTGCCACCTCATCGGCGTGCTCGTCCTCGGGCCATGCGATCGTCATGGGCGCCCTGCTTATTGCCACCGGGCTTGCAGATGCGGCGATCGTAGGCGGGAGCGAAAGCCTCGCGACGTCCGGCTTTTTGCGGGGATGGGAGGCGATGCAGGCGATGAGCAGTTCGACTTGCCGCCCTTTTGCAAGCGAGCGCGATGGAATGGTCGTTGGTGAAGGCGGTGCCGCATTGGTCCTGCAGGCAGCGGACAGCATCGATGAGGAATCCGCCAAGCCATACGCGGAGCTTGTCGGATTTGGCTGCACGTCCGATTCTTACCACCTCACCAAGCCTTCACTCGAAGGCGTCACCGATAGCATCTCCCACGCGATAGGAGATCTCGATCTGGCCAGCGCGCGCATCCTCGTCAGCGCCCACGGCACCGGGACGCCGCTCAACGATATCAACGAAGCGCAAGCACTGCGCGCGGTCCTCGGCGGACGAACCGATTATCGGGTGACCGCAACGAAGAGCCTGCACGGTCATCTCCTCGGCGGTTCGACGGCGTTGCAGGCGATCATTGCCCTTCAAGCCATGCGCGAAGGCATTGCGCCGGCGATCGCCAATGTGAGCGCCTGCGATCCGGACTGCGACTTGCCTCTGGTTCTGGACCAAGCGCAACCATTCGACGCCACGCATGTCCTCGCCAACTCGTTTGCCTTCGGCGGGCTCAATGTCTCGCTGCTATTCGGCAAGGTGCTCCCGCGATCTGCTCGAGGGCAGGAATGATGGTTGATCTGGAAGCCACTAGTCTGCAACGCCTTGTCCACTCCGCCACCCGCCGCAATTCCCGTGCGGGCTGGCATTCCCATGCTTTTACGCTGCGTGGAATGTTTGCCAATCCGGATACCCTGAATGCGTCGTTCGCTCGCATATTCGATCAGTTCCCGATCCTGAATTCGAGCTTCAGGTCAGCAACGGGATCCGGCTTGCGTATCGACATCCCCGAAAGGCCGGTTGTCGACCCGCTCGGCTTCGAGGAACTGGGTCCGCTGGAAGATGACGCGGTCAGGGCGCAATTGGCCGACTATGCGATGGAACCATTGGAGATCGGCAGCGGTCCGCTGTTCAAGGCAAGACTGCTGCACTGCGGCGACGAACTGGTCTGCTTGGTCAGGGCTCACCATATCGTCAGCGATGCCATGTCGCGCCGTCTCATCTTCAATGCGATGGTCGGTCTTGGCGCTGCTCAACAGGGCACGCCCCTTGCATCGGCGGTCGAAGCACAGACGAAACACTTGAATTGGGAACGTGACTTTTCAGACCAGCCCTACGCGGCCGAGCGCGTTGCCGAGGTTAGGGCAATGCTTGGGCGCAATGAAGCGTTGCCGGCCGAGGCAGAAGTTCGCGAAGCACCGCACCCCGGTCTCACCATGGGGAGCGTCAAGGCGCTGGATGTGGACGATACGGCGCGCCTGCAGCAACTGGCGCGAAGCCATCGAACCTCAGGATTTGCCATGGTTTGCGCGGCATACTCCTCGGCCCTAGCCACAATTTCGGGCGGCGATGGCCATCTGATAACGTTGCAGTATTCCACCCGGATGCGTGTCGGTTTGCCCAATGCCGTCGGGAATTTCATCGACTATCTACCAATCGAGGTTTCGGCACACGGCGATCTTGCTGAGCGCGGCTTCGATGTGGGGCGCAGCATGCAAAGAGCGCTCAGGCACTTCATTCCGATCAAGGTCCTGTCCGAACGGTTGGGCATTGAAGAGCACCGTCCGAACCCGTTGCTCTTGTTGACCTGCAACCAGCAACCCCCCGATAATAGTGCGCTGAACGTGTTCCTGAGTCTTCCCGATGAACTCGATAACACGGCGGCAGGTGATCTCGCGCCGCTCGGCCTGCCGATCCGGACCATCACCCTTGAAATGCAGGACGCCGGGTTGATCGTGGGGGAATACCGCGGTCGGCTGCGTTGGCGCCTAACGGCGCGGGCGGACATTGTCCCCGCTCACGCAATCGAGCAGCTCTCCGAAGCGATCGGTGCCTCGCTGCGCAGTGCCTTGCAACCTGACGGTGGTTAAGATGTATCCGAGGCCTGTCAGGATCGATGCGGCCCTGTTCGCCAAGGGTCACCCGGTCACCCTGTATCATGAACTCGTGGCATGCAGTCGGCCGCAACGGGGGATGGTCGATCAGCGGGAGCAGGTTTGGCTGATAGCGGCACACGATCAGGTTGTCGAAGTGCTCAAGAACAATAGCCTGTTCCGGTCCTCCGAATTGCTGGATTCGGAACGGGACGGGGTACGTGGACGCCTGGTCGATGCCAACATGCAACGCTCCGACGGCGCGGATCATGCGCGATTTCGCGCAGTAGCAGACAGCAATGCGGTTGCCGCCGCATTGGCCCCCCACCGGCAATGGTTCGAAGAGACGGTCAAGGCTTTCTGGAAAGGGCTGACCGCGAAACAAGGCGTCGACATTTGCGAGCTGCTGATCCAGCCATTGGCCGCCCGCCTTTTCGCGCGGATGGCCGGGCTTGATGAGGCTGCTGCGAGCGCTCTGACGGACTGGAGCCTGGCATTGGCTGCAAAGGATGCGCCGGCCCTGACCCGCACGCCCTATGAAAAAATCACAATGTTCATGGAAATGCGCCGGGCATTCCGGAAGGCCGCAGCAGACGGTCCACCGTCATGGTCTCTCATAGCGAAGATCGAGGCGGGTTGCGAACGAGGCAGTTTGACACGCGAAGAGGCAGACAGCTTTTACGCCTTGCTGGTTACTGCCGGCGTCCAGACCCTTGCGTCGACATTTTCGGGCTGGGTCGCTGCTTTCGCCGGGCAGGAAGCCTTGCCAGAAGCGGCTATTCCAGCGGCAATCGAAGAAATGCTGCGGCTCTGTACCCCTGCGGCTCAGTTCGATCGCTTCGTCAATGTGGATACCGAACTTGGCGGCGCCAGCCTGAAGGCAGGCGAAAGGATCGTTGTCCTACTGGGCGCGGCCAATCTTGATCACAGGGTGTTCATTGAACCCGATCGCATCGATCCCGGCCGCCGGAACATCAAGTCTCATCTCGCTTTCGGCACCGGGCGCCACTTCTGTCTGGGCGCCAGAGCCGCGCGCGAGGCGGCATTCTGGTTCGCGATGAGTTCCTACCCGCACCTATGCCGTGCGAAAATGCGAGGCTCGTCGTTCCACGGATCGGCGCACGTGCCCGGCCATTCGAGCCTTCTGATCGAGGTCGACAGTTGATTGCGGCGGCGAATGCGCCTTACCGCGACTGCAGAAGTTTGCTGTTCAGGCTCTTGGTGACGAGTTCATCGATGGGGATGTCCTTGTCTTGAAACAGTTTCACCAAGACCGGGTAAAGGTTCCCCAACGCTTCCTGAGCGGTCTCCCGCACGGTATCGACAACTACCTGCGTGCCTCGCTCGATTTCGACATTGACCTCATCATCGACCCGCTTGTCGTCCCAATTCGTTGTCGCCCTGGTCTCGGGGATCAACCAGACGTCGAACCATCCATTCTCCCGGTCACATTCGGCAATCGTGAGACTGCATCCGTTGATCGCAATATAACCCTTGGCAAAAATGTAGCGCTTGAAGTCGGTCGGAATGGCCATGCGAACCCGCTTGTTCCCGGCGTCTACAGCCACCTCGATAATCCGCGAGGCGAAATCTACATGGCCGGACAGCGGATGCCCCCCAATCTCGGCACCATCGCGAGCCGCGCGCTCGACATTGACGGCAGATCCTTCCTGAAGGCTGGCCAGGGTGGTGACCGCCAGACTTTGGGCGATGACATCGAACGAAACCAGGTCATCGGAAAGAAACTTCGTGGCGGTCAAGCATACGCCATCGACCGAGACGCTTCCTCCGCGCTTCAGGTCCTCGGTAAATCCGGGACGAAATTCGAGTACGAAAGTCCTGATGCTATCCTGCAGCGAAGCGGATTTCACCCTCGCGGTCGAATCTACAATGCCGGTAAACATGGGAACTTCTCCGCCTGGGGCGCCGTCTGCAGCGCCACCGGTAACGCCATTCGCACCGCACCCAAAGCCTGTGCAAGCGCAAATTTCGGTCCGCCGCCAACGCAACGGATCCATTGCATGCAAACCGCAAATCCCGAAGAAATTCGTCGCATAAGAACGAGACGCGCGGACTTACGAAATAAATCTTAGCACCAAGATCGGACATTGAATAAATACGGGGAAAGCAATGATTACATTTATCTACGTCATCCAGCCGAAAACCGGAATGGAGGATGCGTTCTTTTCCGCTTCGTGGAGCCTGGCAAACTTGCTCAAGTTGAAATCGGGCAGCCTGGGCTCTCGCTTGTACCGCAGCGATGACAACAAGCTGGTTTCGATTTCGATGTGGCCCAGCGCCGAACATCTGGAAAACTCCCGAAGCCCCGACCCCGAACTGGATGCGGCGCGCGACCGGCTCGATCGATCCGTCGAAAAGTTCGAGGCGATGTTCGTACTCAACGATGTCGTGTTCAATTGCCTCGAAGACTTGCCGCCAAAGAGCCCTCAAGGGATCTAGGTTGGTCGGTCACTCCGCCTCGTCGCGCGCTTCTCAGAGCGTCGCGGTCAAAATCCCGTAGTGAAGAGTGCGTTGCCTGAACAAGCGATACTGCAGCCAGGCTGACAGCCGGTTGCCGAGTACGGCCGCCGGACGCCTGCCCCGCCAGACACGATAGAAAGTACGCGGAAGCGCCAGCGATGACAGCAACATCATTCGCCTTGAATCGGGCAATACGTTCGCGGTGGTATCGACCCAGTCGACCGCACTGAACCCTGCCTGCGCCGCAAGCTGACGATAGGTGCTGACCCGCGGCAGGCTGGGCATGGCCCATCCGGCTTTGAATTTTTCCAACCGACGATGCTGCGCCGCGGTCAACGGCTCTTCCTTGGTGAAGTATTCGAACAACACCAGTCGGCCACCAGGCTTGAGCAACCTGGCCGATTCATTGAAGAAGGCTTGCTTGTCCGGGCCATGGCTAAGCCCTTCGAGCGAGAACATCGCGTCGGCCGAAGCGGCTGGGGCGTCGATCCGGGTAAAGTCGGCTTCAAGGAACCGAACACGATCGGTCAGCCCCCGCGCCTCCACTTCGCGCCGCCCGATATCGATGTGCATCGGCTGGATGTTGACCGCAAGCATGCTGCAACCCACGTTCTGCGCCAACCAGATGCTGGTTCCGCCCACCCCGCATCCCGCGTCGATCACGTGATCACCTGGTTTTACGCGAAGCGCGTTTGCCAGCACGCGATTGGAGTTGATCGCAGCCTGATCGAAACTGCGAGCGGTCTCGTCATAGAAGCCATAGTGGATGGCGAGGTTCTGTTCGGTTTTCCAGGCAAGCCGATAGTCCTTGTGACATTGATCGTAATATTCAATGACCCGGTCGCCGTTTGGATCCACGTTTCCTCTCCCCCTCACTCAAATCACTGCAAAGCAGATTGTACCGATGCTGCTATGCGCTGGCCGCGATCAATTCCTGACCGCCAAGGTCGCAAGGCGCAAGTGTAAAGTCCTTTATTGCCCTTACAGCACGGCGTATCTGGCAAAGACAATTCAGGTGCGATAGCTATAGATGCAAATATTGTCCGAGCGGGAAGGGATCAAAACTTGAACGCAAAAGGGGAAATCGCCCCCATGAACACCTCCGGATCGCGGCATGTCGCACCGTCCGCATCAGCCTGCATTGTCGGCGGAGGTATCGCGGGACTGGCGAGTGCCCTGGCCCTGCATCGCCAGGGAATTAGCGCTACGATCATCGAAGCGGACAGGTTCGCATCCGGTTCAGGCGATTTTTCAGACGACCGCGCCTGGATTGACGCGCGCCGGGGTGCGCCGCAGGCGTTCCATCCGCATTTTCTGATGGCGCGCTTGCGCGCGGTGCTTGCCGATAGCTTCCCCGAACTGCTGGCAGAACTGGAAGCCGCAGGGGTCTGGTCCTTGCCGATGGCGGACACCCTGGATGATCGCGCCCGCGCCGAATATCGCGCCAAGGCCGGTGACGAACTGCTTGCGCCGCTTTGTGCAAGGCGATCGACCTTCGAGCAGGTTCTTCGCAAATACGTGATCGACCGCGGAATCGCTGAACTTCGGCAAGGGTGCCGCTTGCGTGAGCTTATCACTGAAACGGCCGAAGGGACCCTGATCGTCACCGGCTGCATCGTCGAGAAGGGCGGAGAACGATCAACGATAATGGCAGACTTCGTCATCGACGCGTCGGGTCGTGGTTCGCCTTGTTTGCCAGCTTTGCGCGGGCATGGCGTAACGGTAGAAGAAGAAGCCGACAATTCAGGCCTGGTCTATCTCACGCAGCGATACCGCCTGCGCGAAGGCCAGGACTATCCTCCCATGTCTGGGATCCCCGCAGCTGAATTTGAATCGTTCTTCATCGGCGCGCATCCCGCTGACAATGGCTATTTCACTGTGACGATCGGGTTCTGGCGGGACGATGCCATGCTCGCGAGAGCTTCGAACAGCTTAGCCCAATTCATGGCGGTCGCATCGCGCGTACCGAAAATCGCGCCCTGGATCGATGATCAGAGAGCTGCACCGGTTGGAACGCCGCGCCGTTTCGGGAACATTGATTACGTCTGGCGAAGCATCGGCAGTTCACCGGTCAATCTGCGCGGGATGTTCCTGGTCGGAGACAGTCAGGTGCGAACCAATCCGAAATTCGGACGTGGGTGCACGTGGGCCTTTTTGTCAGCGCTGGCGCTGGCGGAATGTTGCCAGCTATCCGACGAGCGGGCTCGGCTGCCGAAGTACCAGCAGACGATCCGCAATCTGTTCAGGCAAGACTGGGAAACAATGCGCGGGCTGGACCGCAATTCGCTGCGCCGGTCCAGGGTCGCTCGCGGCACAGCACTGCCGCGCCTGCTCGATCGTTGGCGTTGGGCGATCGAAGATGCAATCCTGATCGACGCGATGGGGCGCAATGCCTCCGTGCATCGCGAGATTGTGCGGGCCTATCACGGGTTCACAACGATGACTGCTTGGCTGTTCGCACCGCAAACGTGGATAGCATTGATGCGGGTCGCGCTTCGCCGCATGGTGTCGCGCGGGGAGCGGTTCGGACGTGAAGGCTGGCCTACCCGCGAAGCGCTTGCCCAATCATTGCAGGATGCCGAAGCCTAGTTGGCAAGGCCCCACTGGACGAGAATACCCACAATAGCAGCCAGTGCCGTCAGGATGACATGCTGCAGCGCAGTCGATGCGAGAGCCTGGAACCGGCGGCGATCTTCCGCATCGCCGTTTGCCATGCGCCGCATCTGCCGAACCGCGATCGGCGCAGTCAGCGCGAGCAGGATCGCGGGAATCGGCGGGATCTTCCCCACCAGGGCCAGCAGCACGAGGCACGTATAGGCAGATACCTGCAGCGCGTTGTGAAGCCATGCGGCGCGGGCCGGCCCCAGGCGCACTACCAGCGTGTACTTCCCCGTCTCGCGGTCTGACCGAGCATCGGGCACGTTCATGATCATCATGCGCGCCACCTGGATCTGGAACAACGGGATCGCGATCCACCAAATCAGCGGTGCCACATAGCCGACCTGCCAGATGCTCGCTCCTGCCGGGAGCATAATGCACAAAACGGTGGCTACCGTTACTTCGCCCAGACCCAGGCGGACGAAACGGATCGGGGGTGCGCTGTACATCCAGGCGATCGCAAGAGCCATGAATGCAGTCGAAACCAGAAGCGAAGGGTTGGGTCCCAGCACCGAAGGCGCCACAAGGTACAAGGCCAGGAATATTCCTGCATAGAGCGACGAGAACCCGATTCCGGCAATCAGCGCGACGCGCCGGGGCAAAGCGCCCTCGACCAATACCCGACTGCCACCGGTCCAGCTGGTGTAATCCTCATTCGCAATATCGGCAGCGTAATCGAAGTACTCATTTACGTAGTGCGTGCTGAGGTGCAGGAGCCAACCCATCACTACGCCGATTACATAGTGGCTTGGCGTAAGTCGCCCGGTGGCAAGCACCACGGCGGCGACACCAAGGGTTTGCATGATTCCACTGTAAAAGAGGAATTTCGGCCGTCCCAAACGCACCAATTTCCCGAATTCGAGACCAGGCATAGTTCCTCGCTCCCCTTGCCCGGCGTCAGGCATTCCCTGACCGGCAGCGGTCATGCCGCGACGACCTCGAAAGATTGGCTGGAATCCTGACCAGGATCGCTGAACCCGGCCGCATCCAGATATTGAGGCAGCAACCGCGCAACCCGTTCATCGCTGCAAGGATCGACAATTGCCCCAGAGGATGCGGTGCTCACCGGACATTGTTCACCGAAAACCGCTTCATAGACCGCACTCAGCATTGCATACCGCGATCCCATCAGAAGCGACGTGGCCTGCTGCATGGCTGCTATGTCAGGAGTGTCGGCAAGGTTCACCGCAGAAGCGATCAGCATCGCTATGCCGTGATCGACATCCTGTTCAACGTGCGCGCTCCAGATTCGCACATGTTCCGGACGCAGGTCGAACAACCCGCCTTCCTGCCCGCGCGCAAGGCCAAGCAGGACGAGCATGAACATGGCCGGCACGCCCCACTCCATGCCCATTCCGACCGAAGCAAGCGCTTCAAGCCGGCTGAAGCTGCGATGGTCCGCAACCATCTTTTGGACGCATACGTTTACGGCGACCGCCCGCAGTACGGGGTGGTCCTGGTCCGATCGATCAATACTCAGCCCGTCGAGAAAAGACCTGTACAGCTCGGTGTGCGTTTCACGGTGCAGATTGTTTCGAACTGTGCAGCCGGCCACGTCGGGCGCGTCTTCGGCTTCGGCAGGCACGGGATGATCAAACCCGTACTCATCCATCAGCAAACTGGCGAGGATGAGCTGCGAAAGCTCCGCAATCGCATTGTCGAGCGACCCTTGCGACCTTCTGCCCGAGCCCACGAGATCGAACCTGGCGAGGCATGCGGCAACGCATTGACGGGTATTCTTGACCTGGCCGAAGTAGAGGGTTGCAAAGCGTCGCAATTGCGCAAGATCATATTCGCCCGCTGCGATCCGCATGAGTAACGGATGCGTCCAGACCGGATGACTCATGACATGGCGATGCATCGTGGAAAATAGCGATTGCAGTCGGTTGTCCGAAATGCGTTCGGCTATTTCCGCGCGGTCGGCCGGATCGGTGAGGCGGTCGAACAAGGGAACCAACCGGATGGAAATGCCCTTTCCGTCGGAAATGCGCGCTATCGCATCGAAGAAGTCGTCCGCCTGCTTGCGTTCGAAATAGCCAATGACCTCATGCGGCTGCAATCCCATGAGTTCGCTGTCCAGATCCCACAAGGAATCCGGTTTTGCCTGACCATTGCTCACTGGCGAGTTCCAGTCACGGAATAACCACTCGTCAGCGAAAGCATCAGGCCATTGATGAACTGGATCAACAGGTCCGAAGCCTCGGATTTCCCGAACACATCAAGTTCGGCAATCCCGTCGTCGAACATCCGCTCAGCGAAATCGCAAGCCCGGGCAAATCCCTGGCTTTGATGAATGGCTTCAAGCAAGTGAGGGAATTGCACCGCATCCCGCGCCGCTGCCGCAAAATTTTCGGCAAGCCGCTGGGCAGTTGCAACGTCCGCCCACTGTCGCGCAAAAATCAACGGTGCGGTAATCTTCCGATCGCTGACATCATTACCCGGATCGCGTCCCTGCCGCTCTCGCGAGTGGAGATAATCACCAATATCGTCACACACCTGAAAGGCGATTCCCAGCTTTTCGCCCGCTGTGCGAAGAGCAGCGCACTGGCGGGCATCGCAACCACCGAAAAGCCCCCCGAGCTCCATGGCAGCAGAAAGCAGCGCGCCTGTCTTGCACGAAACAATCTGCTGGTATGCAGCCAGATCGAGTTCGAACATGCCGACCTGCTCTTGCTGCAGCAATTCGCCACAGGCCATGCGCTCGATCGCGCGGCTCATCACACCGACCGCCTGCGCATTGCCTTGCTTGGCCAGCAGACTAATTGCCGATCCGAAAAGCAGATCGCCGTAAAGAATGCTGCACGAACTTCCCTTCGTCACCTGCAGACAAGGCACGCCTCTGCGCTCGAGAGAATTGTCGATCAGATCGTCATGGACCAGGGAAGCATTGTGGACGATCTCGATCGCCGCAGCTGCGGCCGTAGCCGAAGCCGAGTGCGCATTGCCCAGATAAGAACTCAGCAACAGGAGGCGCGGCCGAATTCTTTTACCCGGGTGCAGACAAAAATCCCTTAGCACCCCGTCAAGATCAGGCGTCGAACTATCGACTTGCCGTTCAATGCACTCGCTCACAAGGGCGAGATCAAGTTCGATCCTTTCCAGCAAGACGGCATGGTTTACTTCCGCGGATACGGCGATATCAGAAACAATGTCCGCGGTAGCTTGACGACTCATCTACACAACCCGCTCCCAGCACCCAGTCAAGGTTGCAACACCATTTGTTGCGTGTCAATGTGCCCCAGCCGCGACCGCAGGATAGGAAATTGTCGTGAGTCCTCTATTGGATACCTTCCTTAATCGACTAAATCTACTTTTCAGAAAGATCGACAACGCAGATCAAATTCTGGATCGAGCCTTGCAGCGTTGGCCCGATCGCGAATTGCTATTTCCCGATTCACCCAGCAGCTTCGCCCTGTTAGCAAGAGACAGTCTGCGCACTTCCGATATTTGTACTTTTGTTGATCGATCAGCGGCGATTTTTCAGAAGAGTGGGATCAAGCCGCACGATCGCATCGGGATCGTCAAGAGTAACCACGTCGATATCGTTCTCTTGTCGATTGCGATCATGCGCGCGGGCTGTATCGCGGTACCCGTCAACGAAGGTTTTTCGACGCAGGCGCTTGAAGATTACGCGCGCTACACGGGGCTTCGCGCAATCATTACGGATGCCCATGTCTTCCGGCGGTTGAAGTTGCACACGGCCGCGTTTCCGTCGGTTGACCTGTGGTTGTTCCCCGACGTTCCCGACGAATTTGCGGCATGTACGCTCGGCCGCGCGATCGATCTCAACATCGAACTGGCAAGCACCGAATCAAAGCCTGCCCCGACGCCCGAGGACCCCGAACGGATCGTGATGATCTGTCATACGTCTGGGACGACCGGAACGCCCAAGGGCGTTAAATCTACCAATCGCGGGCTCGTCAGCAGTGCCAGGCTCATGGCAATGCTCAGTCCGGCAACGCGCCGGACGCGATCTGCGACCGCGTTCGCTTTCAATCACAAGATCGCACATGATACGCTGTTCGGCGTGATCGCTTCCGGCTTTCCGCTTTGGCCAACCACGCGCCACCAGCCCGACCAGTTGCTTGCCTGGCTCCAGAACCGTCAAATCAACGTCTTTTCCGCTTTTCCCGACAAGTTGCTCAGCTTGTACGACCACGGTCTCGACCGGTACGACCTTTCGGCCATGCGTATCTGGCTGAGTGCCGGCGATGCGTCTCACGAGGCGCACATGCAGAACTTCGTCGGCAATAGCGGCAAGTCGGGCAAAGGCGCGCGTTACATTGAAACCATGGGCACATCAGAAATCGGCACCGTTGCATCTGCCCGGATTTTTTCGCGACGATCGCCGATTACCGGATCTCGCTTGATCGGACGGCGGGTCTTCGGGGGACCGGAAATCAAGATCGCGGACAAGGACGGAAACCGGGTGCCGCCAGGCCATGTCGGGCGATTCATGGTCCGCGGCGCATCGGTATTTCAAGGCTATTGGTGCGACGACACCAAGACGCTCGACACACGGCACCGAGGATGGTGGTGGACGGGCGACCTAGCAATGCGCGATCGCGGCGGCAGGCTATATCACTTTGACCGCGAGGCAGACGCGATCGAAACACCAACGGGCGTGGTCTTCTCATTGCTGATCGAAGAAAAGATCCTCTTCCATCCCGATATCGCCGAGGCCGTGGTGGTGGCTGAGCGCGTTCCTGACGGCGCCCCCGCGATCGTTGCCGTGTGCTCGCTCAAGACAGGCAGGTCGGCAAAGCCGGAAGCGATAAAGGAATGGGTCAACCGCTCGCTTGGCGGCTATGCAAAGGTCGAGCGGATCATCCTGGTACCAATGGCAAAGATCCCCCGCGGCCTAACCGGCAAGGTGCTGAAGCGCGAGCTGAGGCAGCAGCTGATTGAAAGTTCGAATCGGGCTTAGCTCAACATCTTGCGAGCGATTCTTGCCAGCGGAGCCGGAAAATACGGTGCGTAGCGCGTGGCGTAGTGGACCGCGCCAAGAAAAGCCTGTGGCAGTCTGTCGATCTCCATCAGCGCCTCCTCGAGAGCGTTAAGGACATGATCGATATCCGCCGCAGACACATCGAGCGGCGGATATAGCCTGATAATGGGGGTGCGGGAACCAGGGTTCAGCGACAGCCCGATAAGGATCGACCGGCGCAACATCTTGAGGTAAATCGCGAATTCAACCGCACGGCCGCTAACCTCGATCCCGGTCATGAGACCCAGGCCGTCGGCCCGCTTGATCAGACGAGGGAATTTAGCAGCCAATCGCTTGAGCCCGGCAAGCAGGCGCTCCCCCATCGCCGCCGCGTTGCCGGGCAGGTTTCGGGCGACAATTTCATCGAGCGCGGCGCTTGCCACCGCACAGGCCAGTGGCCCGCCCGACATGTGCGAGCGAAGCGGGATGGGTGCCGTGCCGCTGGTTGCAAGTTCGTCAGTCAGGCGGCGGTGAACCGAGGTTACTGCGAACGGAAGGTGTCCCCCGGTCAAAGACTTCGACGCGACCAGAATGTCGGGAACGATCCCGTCCCGGTCGATCCCCATCAAATGCCCGGTGCGCCCGAACGCCGTCTGAACTTCATCGACGATCAAGATTGTCCCGGTCTGATCGCAGCGTTGGCGGACCGCAGCAAGATAGCCTTGCGCAGGTACATGCAGGAAATTGCCTGCAACAACCGGCTCAACGATGACGGCGGCACAATTTTCGTCGATTGCTGACACGATCTGTTCGGGGTCGGCGCTTCTCACATGCACGACATCGTCGAAAAGCGGCTCGAATGGTTTGCGCAGGTGCTTCTGGCCGATCACACCCAGCGCGCCGAGTGTCTTGCCATGGTAGCCGCGGTCGGCCGTCACCAGGCGCCGGCGCCTTCCCCGCCAAAAATCGTGGGCAAGGCGCAGCGCCATCTCGACACCTTCTGATCCGCTGCCGGAATAATAGTGTACGGCGAGTTCGGGCGGCAACAGTTTGCCCAGGCGCGCCTCCAGCGCCGTTTGCGCAGGACATTGCGCCTGCGGCGGAATGATTGGCATGGTTTCGAGCTGGTCGAGCAGCGCCTGCGCCACCCGCGGATTCGCATAGCCGAGATTGAACACCCCGAAGCTGGTGCAGAAGTCGAGGTATTCGTGCCCAAGGTGATCGGAGACGCGCGCACCGCGACCCTGCACTTCCACCCCTACACCGGCAGCACGGAACAGCCTGCTCAAGCCGAAATTGTAGTGAAGTTCGTAGGTCTTCGCGATCGCCGGCAGCTCAAGCATCGGCAGCCACCCTGTCCGACCGTGCAGCAACCAGTTCGCCCAGAATGGCCAGTCCGGTCGCGAACTCCTCATCGCGCAGCGTCAAGGGGATCCTGATCCGCAAAACTGCGGCCCCGAAGCAATCCGGACCTTGGAAAAGCAGGCCCCGGTCCAGCGCCGAAGCCGCAAGCGCGGCAGCAGCTTCGCGACTTTCGAATTGGATCTCCCAAGCGAGGTGCGATCCAGTTACGGCCGAGACTCCCGATTGCCCGCCAAGATTCGCGATCTGGTGCAAAAGCGCGCCGAATTGATCGCCAATCCGCTTTGCAGCGGAATAAAGGTCATGCTTGTCGATCTGCTCAAGAACGGTCCGCGCAGCAACACAGCCAATCGGATTGCCGCCAGTCGTTGTTGCGTGCAGCACCGGGTCGCGATGCTTGTAAACCCGGTCGTTGAGCGACTTTCGCGCGGCGTATGTCGCGAACGGAACAATGCCCCCAAGCGATGCGCCGAAGACAAACACATCCGGCTCAATCGCGTCGAGGCTGGTCAGACTGCCCAGCGCACCGAGCCCGGTCTCTTCCTCGTTCGCGATCAGGACCGCTCCCGCAGCATCGCAAGCCTGACGCAGGGCGGCGGCATCGTCCGGGCTTGGTCCGACACCGGCGGATCGGCTCGCCACGACGGCATAAGTGTCCGGCGTTACACTTTGCCGGAGCGCGGCAAGATCGTCCCATGCGGCGTGATCGACCGTGAAGCCCAAGCGGTTCCATGACTGGCCGGCAAGATTCTGGTCGAGCCGCGCACCGTAGAACGTGCGCGAACGCGGTGCGGGCCCGACCACGACCACGCCGCCGCGCCCCGGTCTCGCCCCCTTGGCCAGCTTCAATGCACCATCGAGCGCTTCATCGAACGAATTGCATGGGAAGACCGACCGATGCTCGGGCAAGCGATCGACAATCGCCGTACAAAACAGCGCGAGATTTTCGTTGAAGAAATTTCGCGATGAAAGGCACAGCAATCCCGTCTGCCGCGCTATGGCCTGGCGAAGTTCGAAGTTGCCGTTGCCAAATCCGCCTGACGAAAAATCGAGCAGCCAGCGACCGTCATCGCGCTGATAGCGGTTGCCTTCCGAGCGGATGACAGCGAACTTGCCATCTGACATAGCCTAGCGCACCCGAGAAGGGCTGAGGCCGAGCGCAAGCCGGGAAGCCTTCCCGCCACGCGGCACGAACCACCATGCCCTGGGTTTGACGATGCGCTTTCGGACCATTGCGCGCAGGCCGGGCCATACCGTGTAGAATAGCCTGCCACTAAACGCAGCCTGGAAAGCGCGGAAGAGCTTGCGCCGCTGGCGGCCAGCCGCTGTCACCCTCACAAGGACATCGCCGAACAATGCATGGGCGATCGGCGCAAGATCACGCGCGGGCGTGGTTGACTGGAACAGGCCATCCTTCTCCCAACGCGCTGGATCGAGCCCGATACCCCAGGCATTGACCCAGTGCCGGTCGAAGCGGGCGAACTCTTCCGGATAGAGCTCCTCGATTGCCGAAAAGAAGATCACTTGCGCCGCTTCCTCCAGCCGGGCGATGTTCCTGTCCAGCGCATCGAGAATTTCCTGGCCACGACGTGGCAGGTTGAGTTCGAGCACGATCAACTGGAAATAGGGAATGAGCGACACGTCGAAGAACGCACTGGGCCGCGGTCTGGCAGACCGCGCCGCCCAATCGGTGAACAGTGCCTGGACCCGCGCTTGAAGTTCGGCCAGCCGGTCAAGCCGTTCCTTCATGGCGGACAGCATCACCGGACAGTCCATCGTGTTCTGCATGAAGATCGGACAGATGATCGACCAGTAGAACGCGGAATCCCAGATGTGCTTGACCAAGAATACCAGGGGATTGGCAAAGGTCGCGAAAGCGGCCGGGTAGACGGGGGCCAGCAGTTTGGAAAATGTGTTGAGGTAGAAGCTGTTGTAAAGCTCGGCCAACTCCGCGAGCTCGTACTTTCCATTTCGCTCTGCGGCGATGAGATTGCATGCAAGTGTGTTGGAAACGGCAATGAAATCGCCGCCCGGCGAATAGAGTGGATCGAGAAACACGCCGGCCTCGCCGACGCACGCCCAGCCATCGCAGGAGAACGTCTGGGAGGAATGATAGCCGTAGTCTCGGATCGCCTGGAAATCGAGCAGCTCGCGGCCATCAAGGTGCTCGTAGAGCGCCGGCTGATGAACCTTCAGCCAATCGGCCAGACCGGCAAAACCGCGGGATATTTCAACATCGGGGTTGCGGTCCGGATCAAACACCAGACCGATGCTGGTGTGGCCGCTGACCAGCGGAATGAGCCAGATCCAATAGCCGTCGCCGACAATGTGGTTGGTGGCATTCCAGCGGTCCTCGATCGTCCGTCGGTGCCAACTTTGTTCACTTGGGCAGACAAGATCGGCCACTGCGACGCGGCCCTTGATGCGGAACCATGCCGCGTGCGATTTGCCGGTAATCTCCTGAAGCGACAGTTTGCGCGAGCGCTGGATCAGGCGCCGCCGCCCCGATGCGTCGATTACCCACCGCGCCGAAAGGTGTTGTTCGTCGCCATGCGCATCGACAACCACAACCGAATTTGGCTCATCGCCCGGGGTGATGGCGATAGTGCTTACCCTTGCGCCTTCGCGGATTTCAACGCCATCGGCACGAAGCAGTGCGCGGAGCCGGGTTTCGAAGCGTCCACGATCGACCTGATGCGTGCGAAACGGCGGGAAGACGCGCAGTCCCACCTCCATCCGCTCGGCAATGGGCTGCGTGCCTTCGCCAACATAGAAACGCAGTCCGAACTTCGGCAGCTGCTCATTTTCAAGATGATCGGCCAGGCCCAGCCGCTTCAGATAGGTAGTGGCTAGCTCAACGGTGGATTCGCCAACCTTGAAACGCGCATCGGGTAGCGGTTCGGCGTGTCGCTCGATTACAAGGACCGACAGGTCTGGATCCTGCTGGCGCAACTGCAACGCGGCGCAAAGGCCTGCCCAGCCGCCGCCGCATACCACCACGTCATACTTCTCGGAGTTTCGAACAGAAGGCTGCATGATCTCAGGTGCCTGTTGCAAGATGCGTTGCAGCTAATGCGCAACTCGCGGCGTCAGGCGCACGGGCAACTTGTCCTTGGGCCTGATAAGCGGAAGGTAGACAAATTGCGCATCGCCGCGACCGTTGCGTTCGACATCGAAGTTGGTCAGCAAGGCGGAGATGATCAGCTTGATCTGCATCATACCGAAAGCAAGACCGATACAGGAATGCGCCCCGCCGCCAAACGGCGCCCAGGCCAGGCGCGGGTGCCTTGCTTGCGTCTGACCGGCCGCATCCTCGATGAAACGTTCGGGGCGAAATTCTTCCGGATCATCCCAATACCGGGGATCGCGGTGCATCGAGGCTACCCCCACGGTCACAGTCGTTCCCTCGGGAATGTGGGTGCCCTGGAATTCGGTGTCTTTGATGGCGACACGCGGCGTATGATAAAGCGGAGTATATAGCCTGAGGGTTTCCTTGATGCAGCCCTCCGTCAGCGGCAGCTTGGCAAGATCGTCGTAGACGAGGTCTTCTGCCCGGTCGGAAACCCCGGTGATTTCATCCCGCACCCGCGCCATGATTTCGGGATGCTGACACAGTTCATAGACCAGTGCAGTCACGGTCGAACTCAGCGAGTCGTGTGCGGCCGTCCAGGAAATCAATCCGAACGAAGCGATCTCGTCGTCCGAGAGGTAATTGCCGTCATCGTCGCGGGCATTGCAAAGCAAACTGAATACGTCCTTGAGGTCCTTCCCCCGGCGCATGGGAATTTCCTGCTTGAGGATATCTGCGATGTAGTAGAGCCCGTTGAGGCCTTTGCGCATCGCCGTACCCGGCCATGCTCGGCGGATGAGCGATATCTGCGCATTCATGTAGTTCGACAGCGCCTCGTCAACCGCCGCCCGGTCATATTGGCCGTCCAGTCCAAGAAAGGCGGTTGCCGCCATTTCTTGCGACAACTCCTTGACCAGGGGATAGACCAGCGGAGCGTCTTTCGTGCCCCAGGAACGCACCGTCGCCGGGATGACCGTCTGCAGTTGGTCAAAGTAACCGCGCATCGCCCTGCCGCTGAATGCATTGGCGATTGCCCTGCGGTACCAGCGATGCTCATCGAAATCCATCAGCGGCAGGGCTTTCAGCCCGGGCGGCGCAAGATCGGCAAACAATGGCCGGTAGCCGCGTTCCGCCGAAAAAATCCTCTCCTGATCAATCAGCACCTTTTCGACCGCCTCTACGCCGGTCAGGTTGATGCGGTCTTCGAAAAGCGCGTTGTAGCGAAACACATCGCCATAGGATTGGCGCATCCGTTCTTCCCACAAATAGGGGTTGCGCACTATCTCCAAAGCGTGGCCAATCACCGGCAGCCCCTTTTCGCCCGGAACGTGGCTAAGTCTGCTGCCCATGACAGTGCCCTTCCTCTTCATCCAACCGGCGACGCAATGATGTTGCCGCCGTTTTAGTTTCGTTCCGCTTCGACTGTCGCGAACCGCCCGCACAATAAGCGCGCCGAAGTCAGGCTGCGCGCAACTTTTCGGCTCGCCTGAGTTCGGAATCGATCGACCAAACCGACATCTTGCGCTGGGTGTTTGCATAGACCCTGTTCGGTGTGATCTTGATGATGAGCTCGCGGGCGATGCACGCCAGGCGGCTCCGCCAGGCGCCCATTGCACCCCACAGGCGGGAATATGTCACGATCATCTTGGCACGCGGCACGCGCAGCGCGTCATAGATTCGCAGCACCTCGCCAAGATCGTCGTAGCGCAGCAGAAGCTGCGTCAGTAGCCCTGCCTCCTCAACCGCCATGTTTCCGCCCTGAGCCATGTTCGGCGTGGTCGGGTGGGCCGCATCGCCCAACAGCGTGATCGGGCCGCGCGACCACGTATCAAGCGGCTCCATATCCAACATATCATTGTAATAAATATCTTGTTGATCGGTAGCTTCGATCAGTTCGACTATATAGGGGTCCCAGTCGGCAAACTCGTTCCTGACGATTGTCTGCCGGTCTTCGGGGGCGATTGCCTGGCCGCTCGATCCCGTGTGTGTTGCCCACCAGTAGGTCGTCTTTTCATCGATCGGACAATACCCAAAGCGCCGACCATCGCGGCCCTGGATCTCAATGTTCAGCGACTTGGCAGGTGCCTTGATCGGAGCGATCCCGCGCCAGCCCGGGCCACAGAAGCGAAGCTTACGCGGTCCCCAAAGCTTGTTGCGCACGGCCGAGCGAATTCCGTCACAACCCACAAGCAGATCGCCGGTGGCACGGTGCCCATCCGAGAAGATCGCGACGACCTTCCCCTCGGGCGTCGTAGTCCAGTCCTCGAGCTTGCTGTTCATGCGGACTTTCGCGGTATCGATCTGTCGCACCAGCAAGTCGTGCAAGGCCAGCCTGCGCACGAGATGATGATCGCTTACCGGCAGACGCATGTTCTTCTTGAGATCGACGCGGTTGAGAACATCTCCGCGATCGTTCAGGATCTGTGCGAATTCAATTGAATCAGCCATTTCTCTGACTTCATCGCCAAGCCCGTAGTAGTCCAGCACGCCGATGCCGTTGGCCCACATGCCAATGCCAGTCCCTGTGTCTCGCAAAACCGGAGCTTGTTCGAAAAGCGTGTAGTCGATCCCTGATTTTTCAAGACACATTGCAAGGGCAGTACCACCAATACCGCCACCTATGATCAAGACATGCACCGACTCTCTCCGCGATTCATGATGATGCGAGATTGTTATAGCGATTTAGACATTGATTCCAGTACGCCGGAAAAGAATCAGGCAGTTGTGGAAATGTTCGGTGTTTTCAGGACGAAAAGGCAAAGTACGGGGGTTACGATTCGAGATAGAACAGTCGATGAAACAAGGCCGCCTATAATTGCCCAAGCCAGCGGTTGATAAAGTTCAATGCCCGAAAAAGCGAGCGGGAGCAGGCCGCCGATTGCGGTGGCCGATGTCAGGAGCACCGGCATGAAGCGGATCTCGCCGGCCAACTCCACCGCTTCGAGTATGGGCGTACCTCTTGCCAGTTCCTGTTGCGCGAAATCGACCAGCAGGATCGAATTCTTCATTTCGATGCCGAGAAGCGCAATCATCCCGACAATCGCCATGAACGAAAGCGGGCTCCCGCTCAGGAATACGCCGCACAGACCGCCAAACAGTCCCAACGGAATAATGCACAGCACGATGCCGGCGGTCCGCAAGTCACCGAATTCGAGGATCAGCACGGCTGTCATGGCAGACAGGATAAGCAGCACCGTTGTCTGGAAGTTGCCGAAATCGCGTGCTGCTGCTTCCGCTTCACCGCCGATCGCGACATCTATCCCTGGCGGCAAATGCAACGCGCTAACCTGTGCAAACGCGTTCTTCGCGACCTCAGGCGTGGCATATCCGGGCGCAACCTGAGACGTGACGGTGATGGTTCTGCGCTGGTCGTATCGCTGGATGCTGACCGGAACCGAGTTAAGCTCCATCGTCATGAGGTTGGAAAGCGGCACCAGGTTCGCACTGCCTGATGGAACCAGGACATCGCGCAGGGTATCGAAATCATGCTCGCGACCGTTGGCATAGCGAACGACCACCGGATAGTTGTCACCATCGACGTCACGAAACTGGGCGACGATCTGTCCCTGCAAGGCAAGCCTGACGGCATCGCGTGCCGCGGCGAGTGAAATGCCGTACGTTCGTGCCCGATCCTCATCGAGGTGCAGTTCGGAGGAAACCGATTTGGTCAGGAACGGGTTGTCGACGTTTCGCGTTCCCGGGACTTGGCGCATGGCGGCGGCAACCTGATCGGCCCAGAAACCGAGTTCCTCCAAGTTATCGCCGCGGACGCGAATGGCCACGGGCGCCTCGATCGGCGGGCCGTTGTTGAAAACCTCGGCGGTTATCTTCGCTTCAGGATAAGCGGCAAATTGCGCCCGCAACTGGCCGACTACCCGCGCAGTCGCCTTCTCCTCGCCCGGCTTGATCGTCACGAAGACTTCGCCGTAGTTGGATTTCCGATCGGCAGGAATGGAGTTGTAGAACACTTGCGCGTTGTTCCGGCCCACATTTTCCATGACATTCTCGACTTCGGGAAGGCGCGCAATCCGCCTCGCCACGTCGCTGATGATCGTGTCCATCCGATCGACACTGGCGCTTTCGGGACCTTCGATCCTGACCAGGAAACGCGGCGTATCGCTAGGCGGAAACAGGCTGCCCTGCAGAAGGGGAACGAGCGCGAGCGCGCTGAGGCAAAGCACCGCAGCAATCGCCAGGCTGGAGCGCGGCCGCGCCAAGGCATAGCGCAGGACAGGCGCGTAAATGTTGCGTGTGAGGCGGTCGAGCGAGTGCAGGATGCGGTTTTCCTGGCCGCTCCCGGTAAGCAGCTTGCTTGCCGCGAACGGTACGATCGTCAACGCCACGAACAGCGAGCCGATCACCGTGAAGATGATCGCGACAGGCATTGCCCGAATGAAGTCACCGGACAGTTCCGGAAGCAGTGCAAGCGGCAAGAACACGAGCACGATCAGCACTGTCGCGCCGACAATCGAGCGAAAGATTTCGTTGGTCCCGTCGATCGCAGCGGCCAGCGGCGCCATTCCGCTACGGATCTTGCGGTTGATGTTCTCGACCACAACGATGGCATCATCGACGAGCAGACCAAGCGAAATGATGAAGCCGGCAATGCTGATCTGATTCAGCGTGAACCCGAACAGCGATACCGCGTACATCCCGATCCCGAGCGACAAGGGAATGGATACCATGACGATCAGCGAGGCCCTCAGGCCGAGCGGAGAAATCGTGAACAGGACCAGCGCCAGCGCGATCAGGAAATCGCGTGCGAGTTCCCCCATCCGGCTGTCGATGTCGCGGACCTGATCAAATCCTACCGCCAACTTCATGTCGGGTGGCAGTTCCGCCCTGATTTCTGCAAGGGCCTTGGTAACTTCTCGATGGACACGCTGGGAATCGAAGCCTTCCTTCTGCTTGATCACGATGAACAGCCCGCGTTGCCCGTTGAAGCGGGTGCGGTAATCGTGCTGCGCCTCACCCCTGATGACCTTGGCAACATCACCCACAAGGACTGCGCCGCCCGATCCGGAGCGCAGCGGAATCGCAGAGATCTGCTCCGGCGATCGCAAGATACCGCCACCCTCGATGCTGAACCGGCTATCGCCCGAAGCGATTTCGCCCTGTCCGGTTTCGGTGCCGTAGCGACCGATTGCAGCCGCTACTTCGGCGGACGAAACCGAATGTTCCCACAGCTTCTCCGGCTGCAGCACAACGCTCATCTCTTGTGACGGGAGACCATCGATCGATACCGACCGTACCCCCGGAAGCGCTGAAAGCCGGTCCTTGGCATCATCGGCATATTTCTCCAGCCTGAGCCAAGAGGCGTCGTCGCTGACCAGCGCCAGTTGCATGGCCGCCGCTTCGGTATTCCTTGGCCGCCGGAAATCGATGCGCTCGATCGAAGCTGGCAGCACCGCGCGCAGTGCCGACAGTTCCCGCGAAATCTTGTCGAGTGACTGATCGGGGTTGGTCCCATGCTCGAAATAGGTCGTGATGATGGCAATCCCGTCGCGCGTGACCGAGGTAATGGTCCTGATATCATCGAGCCCGCTGATCGCGCTTTCGATCGGCTTGGTAACGGTTTGCTCCATGTCGAGCGTGTTGGTTCCCGTCGAAAAAACCGTGGTGACGACTACAGGCGCGGGAAAATGGGGATCGACCGATTTCGGAATCGACAGGAACGTGTTGATGCCGATCATCAGGATTGCAACGGCAACCGCAGTCATGAACTGCCAGTGCCGAATTGCAAACCGCGTGATCATTTGCGGCCGATTTCCGGTTGGCCATTCCTATTCACGAATTGCCCGTCATGCAGGTTGGTCAGATTTGCCACCGCAATACGGTCTCCCGGAGCAAGGCCTTCACTGACCGCGATGCCGTTTGGCAAGGGCGCCCCCAGTTGCACCCTTCTTACCCGAAGTCGCGAAGTTTGCGGATCGAGCCGATAGACAAAGCCAACTCCGGCCCTGATGTCGAAAACGGCTTGGGACGGGACGATGATCGAGACCGCTTGCGACCGAACGGCCGGATCGAACTCCACGCGCCCTGACTGGCCAGGTGCAGCAATTCCAGTTTGCGCCAGCCGCACCTTCACTTCGAACAGGCCTGTGCGCGGATCGGCCTGGCCGGCTATTTCGACGACTTGACCGGACAGCAGTCCGCCGCTCTCGCCCGGAATCGTAATCCGGGCAGCATCGCCCAGTCGCAATTGCCTTATATCGCCCGCCGGCAGCGATGCGACAAAGACAATGCCCTGCCTTGCGTCGCCGGCGGTCAGCACCGATTGTCCCGGCGCAACCACCTGGCCCGGTTCGGCATTGCGTGACAGAATTACGATGTCGCTTGAGGCGCGCATAATCGATTGGGAACGTTCGAACCTTGCCGCAGCGACTTCCTCATGCGCTTGCTTGGCCTGCGCTTCGACGACCTCATACTGCGCTTTCGATACCCAGCCCTGACGTTGCAAGGCTCGAAAGCGGGCCAACTGCGAAGCCGCGCTCTGCTCGCGCGCCATTGCCGCGCGCATGCTCGCCTGGCTGAGGGTTGGCTCGATCCTGGCGATAACCGCGCCCTGCGGCACCTCTTCGCCGGCGTCGGGTACGACATTTGTGAGAAGACCGGGACTGAGGAACCCAAACTCGATCTGGCGCCGATACCTGAATTGGCCAAACGCAGAAATAGAATAACCTGCGCCGGTCACTTCGACCTGATGGAGCCGCGTGACGACAGCGCCGCCTGAAGGGTCTCTTTTAACGTCGGAGCAAGATGCGGCCAGCAACAGAACCGGCAGGACAAGTTTTCGCAATGGGAAGCGCAATGCGTCTGCGCGATTGCGCTTCATCATATCGCCGGTATCCCTCAATCCCGCCACTCTTCTATTTGAGGCCTGCATCCGGTTGCTGGATCGAAGGCGCTCCGCGGCTGTTATGTCTACTGCTTGGTAAGTCGGCAACCCATATCTTTTGCGAGATTCTCTACCGCTTTCGCGGCTCTCGACTTTGGCGGTTCAGACGGGCGTCAGGGTGCCGCGTCGAATCTGATCGCGTTCCATGCTTTCGAACAGCGCCCTGAAGTTTCCTTCGCCAAAGCCCTGATCGCCCTTGCGCTCTATAAATTCGAAAAAAAGTGGGCCGATCCGGGGTTCGGTAAAAATCTGCAGCAGCAATGAAGCCTCTCCGCCCGACGTGCTCCCATCAAGAAGCACACCACGTTTGCGCAAGGCATCGGCATCCTCGCCATGCCCGGGCAGGCGGCCTTCAAGCATCTCGTAGTAAGTGGCAGGAGGCGGTGCCAAAAACGGCACACCAAGCGCATTCAACCTGTCCCAGCAGGCACAGATATCGTCGCAGCCCAGCGCGATGTGCTGAATGCCTTCTCCATTGAAGGCGCGAAGGAATTCGTCGATCTGGCCGCCCCCGGAGTCGCCTTCTTCATTCAAGGGGATCCGAGTTCTGCCATCGGGCGCAATCAAGGCCTTCGAGGTCAGACCGGTATATTCGCCGGAAATTGCAAAGCTGCGAAATTCCGTGAAGCCGAACATGTCGTGATAGAAGTTCTGCCAGTGCGCCAAGCGCCCGCGATGGACGTTGTGGGTGACATGGTCGATAGTCGTCAGGCCGCAGCCCTTTGGCTGCCGATCAGCAGCATGGTCATAAACGAAGTCGATGTCGTAGATCGAATAGCTGTCTCCCGAGCGGCCTGCATAGCGATCGATCAGGTACAGGACGGACCCGCCGATGCCCCGGATGCCCGGGATATGCAGCTCCATCGGGCCCGGCTTGCTGGGGACCAGCTCCGCGCCTTGCTGGGCGACATGCGCCAAAGCCGTTCCCGCGTTCGCCACGCGCAAACCGATACCGCAGGCCCCCGCTCCATGTTCGCGCGCAAAGCGCCACGCATTGGACGCGGGCTCGTAATTGGCAATGAAGTTGATGCCGCCCTGACGCCAGAGCTGCGCGTCCTTCGAGCGATGCTGCGCGACACGGCAAAATCCCATCGCGGCGAATATATCTTCAAGCAGGCCCTTGTCGGGCGCGCTGAATTCGATGAATTCGAAGCCATCCACGCCGGCGGGGTTTGCTTGATGGGGCAGAACGTTGCGAATGGGCGAGCTCCTTGATCGTCAATTACTCGCAAGCCGACGCAGCCGTTTCATGCCGGTGACGGCCGTAGCGACTGCAGGGGGATATCCTTGATGTAGTGCCCGAACCACGCGCTGAACGCGTGCGGCGCCGCCTCGAATTCGGCGATCAGGTCTGCAGGCTCGATCCATCGCAGTTCGGATATCTCGTCCGGATTGGGGTCTGCCGTGCCGGAATAGCGGCCGGAAAAGAGATGGACGAACTCGTTTTCGACGAGTTCGCCGACATGCGAGCGATAAGCATAGGTGCCGTGGTGCAAAAGCTGCGAGCGGGTGCCGAGTTCTTCGAATAACCGGCGATGCGCCGCGGTAGCGGTATCTTCTCCCAATCGGGGATGACCGCAGCAAGTGTTGGCCCATAAACCCGGTGAATGATACTTTACCTCTGCGCGACGTTGCAGAAGGAGACGCCCGCCATCATCCCAGAGAAACACCGAAAAGGCCCGATGCAATAGGCCCTGAAGGTGAACCTGCATTTTTCCTTCGCTGCCGATCTCGACGTCAGCATCATCCACCAAAATCAGGATTTCTTCTTCGGTGAGCACCCGATCTCTCCCACACGAAACACAAGACCATCCGGATTGTCCGATACTTGGCAGAATCTACAATTCCGGCCGATCCCTTCGACCTGCAGTGCGGTCAATCTAGCGTCAATTGAGCGAACCTTGCAATCTTGGATGTAGTTCTATTATTGCCTGCAGGAAAACTCGCCCAAATTCGCCAAGCATTCTCAATAATTCCAAGCGCTTCGACTTGAGGGCACCCAAAATCCGCGAGGTCGCGATGCATCCTGCGGTTGCTGGCGAACAATCAAATCACGTGGCGGGGTAGGCTGTGCTAGGCACTTGACCTCGCCAAGCTCAGCAATCAAGGGTCACGCTCAGAACATGCAAACAGGGTGATGGACAAAGGCCATGAGCGAACGCGAATCGATGCCGTATGACGTGGTGATCGTCGGTGGCGGCCCGGCGGGCCTCGCCGCTTCGATCCGGCTTAAACAAGTCAACCCCGAGCTGACCGTTTGCATCCTCGAAAAAGGGTCTGAGGTCGGCGCTCACATCCTCTCCGGCGCGGTGGTTGATCCTCGCGGGCTCGACGAATTACTGCCAGACTGGCGCACGGACGGCTGCCCGTTGGCCGAAGTGCCGGTCACCGATAACCAGCATTGGATTCTGGGGGCGAAGAGCAAGTTTGCCCTGCCGCATTTCGTCGCTCCGCCGTTCATGAACAACAAGGGGACCTACACCGGCAGCCTGGGCAACCTGTGCCGCTGGTTGGCCGGCAAGGCCGAAGAGCTGGGCGTCGAAATCTTCCCCGGCTTCCCCGCCGCCGAAGTGCTGTACAACGACGACGGTTCGGTCAAGGGCGTGGCGACGCAGGATATGGGCGTGGCCCGCGATGGCAGTCACAAGCCGGACTATCAGGCCGGAATGGAACTCCATGCCAAGTACACGCTGTTCGCGGAAGGCGCCCGCGGGCACCTGACCAAGCAGCTCAAGGCACGCTTTGACCTTGACGCCGATTGCCAGCCGCAGACCTTCGGCATCGGCATCAAGGAGCTTTGGGATATCGATCCCGAAAACCACGTGCAGGGCCGGGTCATCCACACACAGGGTTGGCCGGTGAAGGATGAAGACGGCTTCGGTGGCGGCTTCCTCTACCACCAGGCAGGGAACCAGGTCGCGCTCGGCTATGTGGTCTGGCTTGGCTACAAGAATCCGCACCTGTCGCCATTCGAAAGCTTCCAGCAGTGGAAGACGCATCCCGCGATTGCCGCCATCCTGAAAGGCGGCCGCCGCGTGTCCTATGGCGCACGCGCGATTTCCGATGGCGGATTCCAGTCGGTTCCCAAGCTGGTTTTTCCCGGCGGGGCGCTTATCGGATGCGCTGGCGGGTTCCTCAATGTCCCGCGCATCAAGGGATCGCATACCGCAATCAAGAGCGGGATGATGGCTGCAGAGGCTGCGGCCGATGCCATTGCGCGCCAGCGCGGCAATGACGAACTCGGATCCTACACCGAAGCCTACCAGGCCAGCTGGGTGTACAAGGAGCTGCGGATGGTCCGCAATTTCGAGCCGATAATCTCGAAGTTCGGCGCCTCGATCGGCACCATCCTGGCGGGGGCCAACCTGTGGCTTGAATCGATCGGTATCCGGCTGCCCTTCACAATGAAGCATGTGCGTGATTGCGACAAGACCGCCCGCGCCGACCTGTACCGGCCGATTGCCTACCCCAAGCCGGACGGGGTGCTGAGCTTCGATCGACTCTCGAGTGTCGCCCTGTCGTTCACCAATCACGAAGAAGATCAGCCGTGCCACCTCAAGTTGCGCGATCCGGCCATCCCGGTTGAGGTCAACCTTGCCGAGTACGCCGGACCGGAGGCGCGCTATTGCCCGGCGGGCGTCTACGAATTCCTTGGCGTGGAGGAGGGTAACCCGCGGCTGCAGATCAACGCGCAGAACTGCGTCCACTGCAAGACCTGCGACATCAAGGACGTTACCCAGAACATCACCTGGGTTACGCCGGAAGGCGGCGGCGGGCCCAACTATCCGAACATGTAAGGGTGCGGCGCGGCGCCACTTGATCTCGATCAATGCCGCGCGGCCCGCAGGATGCATGATGCGCCCATAAGGAGACGCATCATGTTCAAGACCAACGTCGGAAGCGCCGACCGCTTGCTGCGCATCATTCTCGGACTCGGGCTGATTGCGTTGGTGTTCGTGGGTCCCAAGACCGCGTGGGGCTGGATCGGGATCGTGCCGCTGGTCACCGGGCTGATGCGCACCTGCCCGCTCTACAGCCTCATCGGGGTGAACACCTGCAAGGCACCTTAGGCACGGCCTTGCGCGCAACCTTGTCATTCTGAACTCGTTTCAGAATCCATTTTGCCTCAAGAGGGGATTGCGAGAGGATGAGCGAGCCGGGAGTCGCCTTCGCGCCCTGGACGCAACACCTTCGCTAATCGGCCCGATGGACCCTGAAACAAGTTCAGGGTGACGGACTTGGGGGTGTTGCGTGCGTGTGTGTCACACGCCATAGCGCCTGAACCATGCATGACATCAAATTCATCCGAGAAAATCCCGAGGCATTCGATGCTGCGCTGGCGCGGCGCGGGCTTGAGCCGCAGTCGGCGCGCATTCTTGAGGCCGATCGCCTGCTGCGCCTGAAGCAACAGGAGTTTGAAGAACTAAAGTCGCGAGCCAACGCGAACAATGCCGCTATTGGTGTCGCGGCCAAATCTGGCGACGTTGAAAAACTTCAGATTCTCAAAGCCGAAGGTGCCAGGTTCAAGCTTGAACTAAACGAGGCCGGACTTCACCATTCAAAGGGTGAGGTTAGGGATGATCTATTAGCGATCATTCCAAATCTTCCCGCCGCCGACGTGCCCGAGGGCGCTGACGAAACCGACAATGTTGAAGTCACCCGTTGGGGCACCCCGCGCCAGTTCAACTTCGCACCCAAGGAACATGCCGATCTCGGTCCTGCGCTGGGCCTCGATTTCGAGACCGGCGCGCTGCTTTCGTGCGCACGATTCACCTTCCTGCGCGGGCAGATCGCCCGGCTTGAGCGGGCGATCGGGCAGTTCATGCTCGATCACCAGACCGGCGCGAACGGCTATACCGAATGCAACCCGCCGGTGCTGGTGCGCGATGAAGCGATGTACGGCACCGACAAGCTGCCCAAGTTTGCCGAGGATTCGTTCCGCACTACCGACGGGCGCTGGCTGATCCCCACCGCAGAGGTCAGCCTGACCGCATCGGTGATGGGCGAGATCCTCGATGCTTCCGCGCTACCGCTGCGCATGACCGCGCTGACGCTGTGTTTCCGCAGCGAAGCGGGAGCGGCGGGCAAGGACACCCGCGGGTTCATCCGCCAGCACCAGTTCGAAAAGTGCGAACTGGTCAGCGTGGTCCGCCCCGAAGACAGCGAGGCCGAGCACGAACGGATGACAGGCGCGGCCGAATCGATCCTCCAGGCGCTCGAACTGCCGTACCGCAAGGTGCTGTTGTGCGCCGGCGACATGGGCTTCGGCGCGCGCAAGACCTATGACCTTGAGGTGTGGCTGCCCGGACAGGACACATACCGCGAGATCAGCAGCTGTTCGAACTGCGGCGATTTCCAGGCGCGGCGTATGAACACGCGCTACCGGCCCGAGGGCGGGAAAGGCACGGAATTCGTCCACACGCTCAACGGCTCCGGCCTCGCGGTGGGGCGCACGCTGGTGGCGGTGCTGGAGAACTACCAGCAGGAAGACGGTTCGGTCGACGTGCCCAAAGCGCTGCTGCCCTACATGGGCGGGATCGACCGGCTGGTGCCAGCCTGATGCGCATACTTCTCACCAACGACGACGGCATTCACGCTCCGGGCCTTGATGTGCTTGAGGCCATCGCGCGGAAGTTTTCGGACGACGTCTGGATCGTCGCGCCCAGCGAGGAGCAATCGGGTGCGGGGCATTCGCTCACGCTTGGCCGCCCGGTGCGGCTGCGCGAGCACGACGAGCGAAGGTTCTCGGTTTCGGGCACTCCGACCGACGCGGTGATGATGGCGCTGCGCAAGGTCCTGCCGGGCAAGCCGGACCTGATCCTGTCAGGCGTCAATCGCGGCGCCAACCTGGGCGATGACGTGACCTATTCGGGCACGGTTTCAGCCGCAATCGAGGGCGCGCTGGCAGGCATCCGCTCGATCGCGCTGAGCCAGGTCTACGAAAAGGAAGGCATGGGCGATACCGTGCCGTTTGGCGCCGCCGAGGCCTGGGGTGCGCAAGTGCTGGAGCCGCTGCTTGGCGCGCCGCTGGCACCGCGCACAGTGATCAACATCAATTTCCCGCCGCTCGCCGCAGATGCCGTGCAGGGCATCCGCGTCTGCCGGCAAGGATTTCACGATTATGCGCGTGGCTCGATAGTTGAAGGAACCGACCCTCGGGGTTACCAATACTTCTGGTTCGGGTTACACGGGATCGAACACACCCCGGGTCATGCTACCGATCTGGAGGCTATTCAGGACGGATACGTATCGGTGACGCCGCTGCAACTGGACTTCACTCACGACGCCTCGCTTGCCGCGCTGGCAGGACGTTACGCGAGGTGACCCACCGGCTCGGCCTTGCTTTGGCAATCGCCGCGCTGGCGGCAATGCCGGTGCAGGCCAAGGACAAGACGCCCAAATCCGATCCCAAGAGCGAAACCACCCATGTAGTGCAGGACGGCGAAACGCTTGGCGGCATCGCCAACCGCGCCGAAGTGCCGCGGGTGCTGATCATTGAGGCGAACGGGCTCAAGGCGCCATACGCAGTCAAGGCCGGACAGAAGCTCGTCATCCCGCGCCGCAAGAGCCACACGGTCAAAGAAGGCGAAACCACCTTCGACATTGCGATGGACGAAGGCGTGCCGTGGGACCAGATCGCTGCCGCCAGCGGAATCAACCCCAAGGCCAAAATCAAGCCCGGGCAGAAGCTGGTCATCCCGACGCTGGCGGGCAAGGCCGAGATCATTCCCTCGCCCTCGATTTCGACCGATCCGCCCAAGGGCCTGCCCGATACCGTCGCTCCGGCCTTTGCCTGGCCGGTGCAAGGCAAGGTGCGGCGCGCCTATTCGGCTCCGGCCGGAGAAAGCCAGGGCCACGAAGGGATCGACGTGCTGGCCGCCGAAGGCACCGCGGTGCGCGCCTCGGCTGCGGGAACGGTGATCTTCGCCGGGCAAGGCCCTGAGGAATACGGGCTGACCGTGATCGTCTATCACTCGGGCCGCTGGACCACCACCTACAGCTACCTGGCGAAGATCACCGTCAAGGAAGGCGATAAGGTCAAGGCGGGCGAACGCATCGGGCTGGTCGGCCAGACCGGGCTCGCCAGCGAGCCGCAGCTGCACTTCGAGATCCGCCGCAACAAGCTGGCGCTCGACCCGGCGCGTTACCTGAAGCCCATCGCCCAGAAGACCGCGCCCATCACCAGGTAAGCGGCGAGGAAGGCTGCACTCGCCCGCCAGCTTTCGCGCGCGGGCACGCCGCTGGCGCGCTGCGCAATCCACAGCGCGGGGATCACGATAGCTGCGGCAAGGCCGCCCGACTGCATGAAGTAGAGTTGCGGTTTCATCGCAAGCTTCTCAGGCCCGATGCGGGCCAGCGCGTGTCCCAGCATCGCCGCCGGGACGATCTGCAGCGCGTAGATCGCCGCGCCGTGCTTGCCGCGCAGGAAGCCCCACAGCACCAGAGCGCCAAGCAGCGCGGCAATGCCAACCGCAAGCCAGTTAATCGGACCCATTTGCAAGCTCCATCATAGGCCAGGCGAGACACATCTTCTGTCCGACCGGAACACCTTGCCACTGCGCGGCGAATGCCCGGATCGCGCCGCGCACCTTGTCGACCACGGTGGTATCGGCGCCGGGCATTGCGACGTGCGAATAATCGCAGGCGGTGCGGCCAAGGTCGAGCACGCCTGCTGCATCACCACTCCCGCCGCTCCACAGATCCGCTTCGAAGACCTCGACCAGCCGCTCGGCCTGCAACAGTTGCACGATGTCATCGCTCGGCACTTCGGCGCGCTTCGCGCTGGCGTGCCCGCCAAGCTTGGCGATCTCGACCAGTTCCTCGGGATGATGGCCTTCGGCAATCATCCCCCAAAACCCGCGCGACAGCCCGAAGCCGCTCTCGACGAACAGGTGCACCGCGTCGTGCGGCACAGGCCCTTTGTGCGGAAAACGCGTATCGGCGCGGCTTCCGTCGTCGCGCTCAATCCCGATCCAGTCCTCGCGCTGGCCCTTGCTGAAGGTGATCTTCATCGCGGCTCATTACCCGCAGGTGACGCGGGCCGCAAATGCGCCTATGGGCGCGCGCGATGACTCTAGAGATTTCCCGGCCGAAGATTCCCGAGACCACCTCGATCCCCGATGCAAAACGCGTCGGGATGGTCAGCCTCGGCTGCCCCAAGGCGCTGGTTGACAGCGAACGCATACTTACCCGGCTTCGCGCCGATGGCTACGCGATGTCGCCCGACTATGCCGGCGCGGACGTGGTGCTGGTCAACACCTGCGGCTTCCTCGACAGCGCCAAGGAGGAAAGCCTTGCCGCGATCGGCGAGGCTATTGCCGAAAATGGCCGGGTGATAGTCACCGGCTGCATGGGCAATGAGGCCGAACTGATCCGCGCAAAGTTCCCCGACGTGCTCGCGGTGACCGGCGCGCACCAGTACGAGGCGGTTGTGGAGGCGGTGCACGAAGCCGCGCCGCCGAGCCAGGGCCCGTTCGTCGACCTGATCCCGCAGCCGGATATCAAGCTCACCCCGCGACACTACAGCTATCTGAAGATTTCAGAGGGCTGCAACCACGCCTGCGCCTTCTGCATCATCCCGCAATTGCGCGGTAAGCTCGCCAGCCGGCGGATCGACGCTGTGCTGCGCGAGGCGGAGAAGCTGGTCGCGGCGGGGACCAGGGAATTGCTGGTGATCAGCCAGGACACCAGCGCCTATGGAGTCGACGTGCGGCACGAGGAGCGGATGTGGAAGGGCCACCCGGTGCGCACCCACATGACCGACCTCGCCCGCGAACTCGGCCAGCTGCGCACGCCCGCAGGTGAAACGCCGTGGGTGCGGCTGCATTACGTCTATCCCTATCCGCACGTCGATGCGGTGATCCCGCTGATGGCCGAAGGGCTGCTGACGCCCTACCTCGACATCCCGTTCCAGCACGCCGCGCCTTCGGTGCTTAAGGCGATGAAGCGCCCGGCGAACGAGGCCAAGGTGCTCGAGCGGCTGCGTTCCTGGCGCGAGGTCTGCCCGGAGATCTCGATCCGCTCGAGCTTTGTGGTCGGCTTCCCCGGGGAGACCGAGGCCGATTTCCAGTACCTGCTCGACTGGCTGGACGAAGCCCAGCTCGACCGGGTCGGCGCGTTCCGTTTCGAACCGGTCGAGGGCGCCACGGCCAACGACCTGCCGGGAGCGGTGCCCGAAGAGGTCAAGGAAGAACGCTACGCCCGGATCATGGCAAAGACCGAGGCAATCAGCGCATCAAAGCTCGCGGCCAAGGTCGGGCGCACGATCAAGGTAATCGTCGATGAAGTCGGTGAACCCGACGAGGACGGCGACATTGGCGCGACCGCGCGCAGCGAGGCTGACGCTCCCGAGATCGACGGCGCGGTGTACCTGCGCAATGTGCCTGCAAGCCTCAAGCCGGGCGATTTTGCCACTGTGCTGGTCGAGGACGCCGACGCACACGACCTCTACGGGGTGATCGCCTAACCCATCGCCACAAGCTGAGCGGCGCGGGCTTCGGCCAGTTCGCCGGCGTGCCCTTCGCTCACCCCCAGCCCGGTCAGCGCCAGCAGCATCATCGCCTGCATTCGCGCGGCCGCATCGCCGCGGGAAAAACGGCGTTCGGTAATGTTGATCATCAGCATGTTGCAGGCGCCGAGCCAGAACAACAGCGCCGCCTCGCGCCCATCCTCGCGCAGCAGGCCGGCCGCTGCGGCGGCTTCGATATCGCTGCGCAGCCCGCGGTTGAGCGGGTGATCGCGCGCCGTGGCGAGCGTCGAGGCGCGCAGCATGACCTGCGCCTGCTTGCGCCGCGCCAGCGCGAAGTGGACCGCGGCAAGCATTCCGCCGGTCAGGCGGCGCAGCGGATCGGCCTCGCCCGCATTGATCTGGCCGACTTCGGCTTCGCATTCTTCGCGGATCTGGGTGGCAATCGCCTTCGCGAAATCGTGCTTGTCACCAAAGTGATTGAAGAACGAACCCTTCGCCACTCCCGCCGCCAGAACGATCTCATCCACCGAAACCGCATCGACCGGGCGTTCGGCAAACAGCCGCTGCCCGGCATCGAGCAGCGCAGTGCGGGTGCGCGAGCGGCGGGGGCCCAGTTTTTCAGCAGCAGCGGTCACGAACGGTTCCAATTTGACTAAAAAGTCATTTATCTCTATCTGACCAAAAAGTCAAATCGAATCGGAGAGGTTTCGTGGCGCTGATCAAGGTTGAAGACATCGCGCATGTCCGCTTTGCCGCACCCGATCTGGGCGTGATGCGCGCGTTCCTGGACGACTTCGGGATGGAGTGTTTCGAGCATGGCGGCGGGCTTTACGCCAAAGGCAGCGATGGGCGGCCGTTCCTGCACGCCACTGAAACGGGCGAACCCGCGTTCAAGGCGCTGGGTTTGCGCGCCGCCTCGGTCGCCGACCTTGAAACGCTGGCTGCGGCGGAAGCCGTGGCGGTTGAGGACTCGCCGCACCCCGGCGGAGGCAAGATCGTCCGCCTGGCCGATCCGGATGGCTACACTGTTGAAGTCGTTGCGGGGCAAGCCAATGGTGCCCTCAATTCGCCCCGCGCTGACCCGCCGCGCAACACTGCCGCCGATCGCCCGCGCTTTCGCCAAACCGTGCGGCTCGCTGCGGGGCCCGCGCATGTCCTGCGGATTGGCCACTGCGTGCTCAAGGTCAGCGACTTCCGCAGGTCTGAGGCCTGGTACAAGGAACGCTTCGGTTTCCTCACCTCCGACGAGATCGAGGCGGCGAAGGACCTGCCGCTCGGCGCCTTCATGCGCTGCGACCTGGGCGAACGGCCCGCCGACCACCACACGCTGTTCCTCGCCCAATTGCCCGGCAAGCCCGAATTCCTCCACGCGGCCTTCGAAGTTAACAACCTCGATGACCTGATGCTGGGCCACGCGCACCTCAAGGCGAAGAAGCGCGACCAGGCGTGGGGCGTGGGCCGCCACATCCTTGGCAGCCAGGTGTTCGATTACTGGCGGGATCCCTGGGGGCACGAGCTCGAGCACTGGACCGACGGCGACCTGTTCACCGCGGCCGACCCCGCCAACAAGGTCCCGGTCGCCGATCTGCTCGCGGTGCAATGGGGCGCACCGCATACCTCACAGGCGGGCAAGCGCCCACCCCCACCCGGCCTGATGGCCTTCTTCCTAGCGCTCAACCTGCGCCTCAAGCGGCTGTTCCGCCGCGCAGCCAAAGGACAACCGGCATGAAACTCGCAACCTATGATGACGGCAAAATCGGGATCGTTTCGGGCGATACGGTGATTGACAGCGGCTTTTCGGGCACGATGATCGAGGCGATCGAACGCTGGGGCGAACTGCGCGGCCAGTTCGAAGCCAAACTGGCGGCAGGCGGCGGCAAGCCGCTCAGCGCGGTCAAGCTCCGCGCGCCGGTGCAGCGCCCGGGCAAGATCTGGGCGATCGGGCTCAACTATGCCGACCACATCGCCGAATCGAACATGGGCACGCCCGATCGGCAGGTGTGGTTCACCAAGGCCGTGACCTCGATCAACGGGCCGTATGATCCAATCGAGATCGCCAAGGGCACCATGACGCCCGACTACGAGGTCGAGCTGGTTGCGGTAATCGGCAAGCACGCCAAGCATGTCAGCGCGGCGGACGCGAAGGACTACGTGTTCGGCTACTGTGTCGGCAACGACGTAACTGAGCGTATGTGGCAGCATGCCGGACCACAGTGGTCGCTGGGCAAGTCGTTCGATACCCACGCCCCGATCGGCCCATGGATCACCACCGCCGACGAACTGGGCGATCCGCATGGCCTGGCCATCCGCTGCCTGGTCAATGGCGAACTGCGGCAGAATTCGAACACCGCCAATCTCGTTTTCGACCTGTGGCAGCAGATCGAGCATCTGTCGGTCGGGCTCACGCTCGAACCCGGCGACCTTATCTTTACCGGCACCCCCGGCGGAGTTGGCGCGGCGATGGACCCGCGCCAGTTCCTCAAAGCTGGCGACATGGTGCGCTGCGAGAGCGACAAGCTCGGCGCGATCGAGGCGAGCATGGTCCAGGAAACCTGACCGTGGCGGGGGGCTTCGACTGCGACGTGCTGGTAGTCGGCGGCGGACCGACCGGGGTCACGCTCGCGGTGCTGCTTGCCCGGCGCGGGGTCGCGGTGATCGTGGCCGAGAAGGAGGCGGACATCTATCCGTTGCCCCGCGCCGCGCATATCGACCACGAAGGGATGCGGATTCTCCAGGA